>JBJTZN010000029.1:0-50422 GCA_046087245.1 Rubrivivax sp. | reverse complement strand
CAATACTGTTCAGATATTGATGACCGGCCTCGGCCGAAGCTTCTGGTGCAGAGGCTCGCCGCGACGACGCACGCCGAAGTTGCTCATCTTGCGCTTGACGCCGCGCGGGTTCAGGCGGCCGCGGCTGCTGATGCATCGCCCCTGCGCAAGTTGCTCCAGCAGCGAGTCGCGCCACTGCGCCAAACGCTCAGGGGGGAACGGCCGCGGCTTGCGGCATCTTTCGCTTGATCACGCGCACGGCATGCGTGAAGCTCAGCCGGTCGGGGTCCAGCCCGCGTGGCCAGGCGGCTTGCGCCATCAACTGGCGCACCGCGAAGTGCGCCAGCAGCAGTCCCCACAACTCTTGCTTCACCAACTCTGGGGTCTTGCTGCGCAGCACGGTGCTGTTGGCCCGCAAGTGCGTCTTGAATTCGTCGAACACGCCCTCGATCTCCCAGCGCTCGTGGTACAGCGCGGCCAATTCCAGCGCCGGCGCTTGATCGGGGGCGAGCAGGTTGGTCACCAGCCGATAACTGTCTTGCGTGGCACTGGCCGAACCTTGCAGCGTGTACTCGACCACGCGCACGACTTCTTGGGCCTTGCGATGCCTGTCCTGGCTGTCGTAGATGGCGCTCAGGTAGGAGCCGTCGGGCAGCATGTGCTGGACCTCAAGCTTCAGGCTGGCCTTCACGCGCCAGGCCAGCTTGGCACCGCTGGCGCATGCCAGTTGCCACAGCTTGAAGCCGTAGAAGTTGCGGTCGGCAAGCACCAGCATGTCCGGCGCCAACTTGCCTGGCAGCATCTTCGCAGCCAGCGCCTGCTCGCTGTGCCCGTAGGGCGCCACCTCGGCGGCGGCGACCACATGCGTGCCGCACTCCACCAAGCCCAACACGCGTGCTTGTGGGAACGCGCTTTGACCGCGCGACGCCGACGGATAGCCAAAGTGCTCGGCGTTGGCCTTCTCGTCGGCCACATCCATGCTGCTGCCGTCCAGCGCCATGACCCGCAGCCCCCGATACCAGGCGCCTGGCGCCCCCACGGGTGCTACGGGCTTCAGGACACGATCGGCCAACTGGCGCATCACCTCGCAACCCAACCGGGTGCGGGCCTGCGAGATGGCCGATTTGCTGGCCTGCACCGCCCCGGCCTGGCCCCCACCGAGCCACTGCAAACCCTCGCACACCACTCGTAGAACTTCTTCCAAAGGAGCCTCGCGCCACAGCGCCAGTGCCATCACGTAGTACACCACTGCGGGTGCCGGCAGCAGTCGCTCGCGTTGGCTGGCCTTGCCAGTCTCGGCCAGCACTTCCTCGATCAGCGCCCTTGGGCATACAGAGGCCAGCACCCCGGCACTGATCAGATGCGCCACGTCAACCGTCGCCGGCAACACCTTGCGCGTTCTTGCCATCGCCCGCCCCCATCGAAGCCTTGATGGAAGCGGAGTGTGACCGAAAACCTTCTATATGAACAGTATTGGGCCTAGGTGGCTGTGGGTGCAGTTCGGCAACCGTGGCCACAACTGTGGCAGCAGCGAGGCCTTCGCAGGGCCCCGCTTGCAGTCTTGAAGTGACGTGACGCCGGCCTGCAAGGCCGGCTGCAGCCTTAGCGTATGGAGGTGAAGCGGGCTTCCGGGCGGTCATCCGATCGGTGAATGGTGGTCACGCCCGACTTCATTGCCCATGGACGCATCTGATGGTGCAGGGGAATGACCAGCAATTCGTCGCGCGTGCGAACCAGGGCTTCACGGATGAGCGCATTGCGCTTGGCCACATCCGTTTCGGTCTTCATCGCGTCGGTCAATCGGTCCACGGTGGGATCGCTGATCTTGCTGAAGTTGAAGTTGCCGTCAGCCCCTGTCGTGCGGGTGCGAATCAGCGACTGCAGCGAATACTGCGCATCGTAGGTGGCCACGCCCCAGCCCAGCAGGTAGATCGAAGCGTCGAAGTTCTGCACCTTCTGGATGAAGGTCGCCATGTTCTCCGCAGCCAATTGCGCCTTGACTCCGATACGAGCCCACATGGCCACCACGTTCTGGCAGATTTCCTCGTCGTTGACGTAGCGGTTGTTCGGACAGTTCAGGCGCACCTCGAAGCCGTTGGGGTAGCCTGCGTCGGCGAGCAGTTTCTTGGCGGTGTCGAGGTTGGCCGCTGCCGGCTTGTCCAGAGCCTCGTCGTACCCATTAACGCCAGGGGCCACGATCAATGCCGCGGGGATCGACAGGCCGCGCATGGTGTTGCGTTTGATGGCTTCTCGGTCAATGGCCAGGGACAGGGCTTGGCGCACCCGCTTGTCTGCGAAGGGGTTCTTGCCTTTGATGTTGGAGTGCTTGAGCTCTGCGCTGCCCAGATCCGGCGCGAGGTAGATGGTCCGAACCTCGGGCCCGTCCAAGACCTTCAGCTTGCCGTCCTGGCGCAGGCGAGCGATGTCCTGCGTAGGCAGATCGGTCAGCAGATCCACATCACCGGACAGCAGAGCCGCGACGCGGGTGGGGTCGCTCTTGATGGGCGTGTAGACGACTTCCTTGACATTGTTGGTGTGCTTGTCCCACCAGTCGCCGTTGAGGGTCATCGTGATGCGCTGCTCGGGTGTCCATCCCGTGATCTTGTACGGCCCCGTGCCCATGACGTTGCGCGAGGCGAAGTTCTCGTCCTTGTTCTTGTAGTCCTGCACATTCAAGGTATTGTTCTTCTTGGCCCACGCCTCGCTCATGATGAAGAAATTCACCAGGTTGCGCAGTAGGATGGGGTTGGGCCCCGACAGGATCAGGTCGACCGTGTGGCTATCAATCTTCTTGACTTCGGTGACGCCCGTGACGTAGATGCCCATGGTGCCGTTGGGCTGCTTGATGCGACCGTAGGAAAACACCACGTCATCAGCGGTGAACGGTGCGCCGTCGTGGAACTTGACGCCCTTGCGCAGTTCGAACCGCACCTGGGTTGGCGATAGATAGGTCCACTTGGTGGCCAGCGAAGGTTCGACTTCGTACTTGGCGTTGTAGCGCACCAGGCCCTCGTAGGCATGCTGCAGGATCGCGTTGGTGGTCGCGTGGTTTTGGGAATGAGGATCCAGAGTAAGGATGTCGTTCTGCGCCGCCCAGCGCAAGGTCTGGGCCTGGGCGGATACCGCCAGCAATGCGGCCACACCGGCCGCCGACAACATCAGCTTGAGTTTATTCATGCAAGGGCTCCTGGAGAAATTGACAAAGGCCGAATGCTAGAGGCTCCAGAGGGAATGCATAGGCGGGAAACCCCGATCCTGGTGAGGTTCAGGGGTCAACCGTGACGTCCACGCGCTGCAGATGAGCGTCACAACCGCTGCCGGCAGCGATCCAGCGGCGCGCGATGGCGCGAACGAAGCGCTCAGGGAGCCAGGCGAGAAAGCGGCGAGGCGTCAGCAGCACCGAACATCTGTAGGCTTGCGCCTGCTCTGACCATGTCAGTGCAGCGCAACGGCCTGAGCGCCTTCTACTCAACAGCATGCCCAGCGGGCAAGGTTCAGTCAGGCAGCACAGGCCGCAACCGTTGCAAGGCTGGCCGTAGGCAGGAGCACGGGGCGCTTGCGGGTGAACCCACACCACGCGGCGGGAAGCATCGTCTGCGGTCATGGGGTGGGCGCGTCTCCTGGGCGTTTGGTGCTGCGTGTTGTCAGCGCCTGGAGTTGTGGGTTCGGGTGGTCGGTAACTGTCAGCATGCTGAGGGGATTCAGGAGGTGCAGGCCGCGTTCATCGGCGAGCGGCCCCGCGGTACGGTGCTACAGTGCATCTTGTAAGTTTATAGTCCCTTCCCGTCCCCTTGCTGAACGAAACGACAGCAAGGCGGGTCGCGATCCGCCAACCGGTGAAGCCGGGGCCGCGGAAGGTTGTTGAACCCATCGTAGTACCGGTTACCGGTGCGAAAGGTGAGCGGATGTTGATGCAGCAGTACAGGTCCAACTCGTATCTGTTCGGTGGTAACGCACCATACGTCGAGGAGTTGTATGAGGCCTACCTCGACAACCCTGGCAGCGTGCCCGAGAACTGGCGCGTCTACTTCGACAATCTGCAGCATGTCCCCGCCGTGGATGGCAGCGACTCGCGGGACGTGGCGCATGCGCCAATCGTTGAGTCGTTCGCCCAGCGTGCCAAGGCCAATGCCTTCGCATTGAAGGCCAGCAGCGCCGATCTGGCGGTAGCGCAGAAGCAAGTTCATGTCCAGAGTTTGATCGCGGCCTATCGCTTCCTCGGGGCGCGCTGGGCAGATCTGGATCCGCTGAAGCGGACGGAGCGTCCGAAGATTCCGGAACTCGAGCCTGCGTTCTATGGGCTGACCGAGGCCGACATGGACATCACGTTCTCGGCGGCCAACACCTACTTCAGCAAGGCTGAGCAGATGAGCCTGCGCGACATCGTGCAGTCACTGCGGGATACCTACTGCGGCACGCTGGGCGCGGAGTTCATGCACGTCACGGAGCCGACGGAGAAGCGGTGGTGGCAAGAGCGTCTGGAGAGCAGCCGCAGCAAGCCGGTACTCAGCATCGAGCAGAAGAAGCATGTGCTGGACCGTCTGACCGCGGCAGAGGGTCTGGAGCGCTACTTGCATACCAAGTACGTGGGTCAGAAGCGGTTCTCCCTGGAAGGCGGCGAGAGCTTCATCGCGGCGATGGACGAACTGATCCAGCAAGCCGGGGCGAAGGGAATACAGGAAATCGTCATCGGAATGGCCCACCGGGGCCGCCTGAACGTGCTGGTCAACACGCTGGGCAAGATGCCCAAGGACCTGTTTGCCGAGTTCGACCACACGGCACCTGAAGAGCTTCCCGCCGGTGACGTCAAGTACCACCAGGGCTTCAGCTCCGATGTGTCCACACCGGGCGGCCCGGTCCATCTGAGCCTGGCGTTCAATCCCTCCCACCTGGAGATCGTGAACCCTGTGGTGGAAGGTTCGGTTCGCGCCCGCATGGACCGCCGCGGTGACATGCGAGGTGACCAGGTTCTGCCGGTTCTGGTGCACGGGGATGCGGCATTTGCCGGTCAGGGCGTGAACCAGGAGACGCTGGCCCTGGCCCAGACCCGGGGCTACACGACGGGCGGGACGGTGCACCTGATCATCAACAATCAGATCGGGTTCACCACATCGGACCCGCGCGACCTGCGCTCCACCCAGTACTGCACCGACATCGTCAAGGGGGTGGAGGCCCCGGTGCTGCACGTCAATGGTGACGACCCTGAGGTGGTCGTCCTGGCCGTGCGCTGGGCGCTGGAGTACCGCATGGAGTTCCGCAAGGACGTGGTGCTGGACATCATCTGCTTCCGCAAGCTGGGCCACAACGAGCAGGACACGCCTTCCCTGACCCAGCCTCTGATGTACAAGAAGATTGCCCAGCACCCCGGAACCCGCAAGCTGTATGCCGACAAGTTGTCGGCACAGGGGCTGGGGGAAAGCCTTGGCGAAGACATGGCGAAAGCCTACCGCTCGGCGCTGGATGAAGGTCGCCACACGGTGGATCCGGTGCTCACCAACTTCAAGAGCAAGTACGCGGTGGACTGGTTGCCCTACATGGGCAAGAAATGGACCGACGGAGCCGATACCGCCATCCCGCTGGCGGAATGGAAGCGACTGGCAGAGCGCGTGACCACCATCCCGGGCACGGTCAACATGCACCCGCTCGTGAAGAAGGTCTACGACGACCGTGCCGCCATGGGCAAGGGGGATTTGCGCGTTGACTGGGGCATGGGTGAGCACATGGCCTTCGCATCCCTGGTGTCCAGCGGCTATCCCATCAGGCTCTCAGGCGAGGACTGCGGTCGCGGAACGTTCACGCACCGTCACGCGGTCATCCACGACCAGAAGCGCGAGCGCTGGGATGAAGGCACTTACGTGCCGCTCCAGCATGTGGCCGACAACCAGGCCCCTTTCGTGGTCATCGACTCGATCCTGTCGGAGGAGGCTGTGCTGGCCTTCGAGTACGGCTACGCAGGCTCGGATCCCAACACCCTGGTGATCTGGGAAGCCCAGTTCGGTGATTTCGCCAACGGAGCCCAAGTCGTCATCGACCAGTTCATCGCTTCAGGGGAAGTGAAGTGGGGCCGCCAGAACGGCCTGACCTTGATGCTGCCGCATGGTTACGAAGGTCAGGGTCCCGAGCACAGCTCCGCGCGGTTGGAGCGGTTCATGCAACTGGCTGCCGACACCAACATGCAGATCGTCCAGCCCACCACGGCAGCGCAGATCTTCCACGTGCTGCGCCGTCAGATGGTGCGCAACCTGCGCAAGCCCCTGGTGCTGTTCACGCCCAAGTCGCTGCTGCGCAACAAGGATGCCACCTCCAGCATCAGCGAGTTCACCAAGGGGGGGTTCCAGACCGTCATCGGCGAGCTTGAGGCGGAGGGCCTGGCTGCGCCGGCCAAGGTCCGGCGTGTCATCGCGTGTTCCGGCAAGGTCTACTACGACTTGGTGAAGAGGCGGGAGGAAAAGGGCCATCACGATGTGGCCATCGTCCGCGTGGAGCAGCTCTACCCCTTCCCCCACAAGGTGATGAGCGCGGAGCTGAAGAGGTTTCCCAACGCCGCCGAAATCGTATGGTGTCAGGATGAACCGCAGAACCAGGGGGCCTGGTTCTTCGTGCAGCACAACATCCACGAGAACATGCTGGAAGGGCAGCGACTGGGCTACGCGGGACGGGCTGCATCTGCCTCGCCAGCGGTGGGTTACGCCCACCTGCACCAGGAGCAGCAGAAGGCACTCATCGATGCCGCCTTCGGCAAGCTCAAGGGCTTCACGCTGACCAAGTGAGTCGCGGCTCCATCCGAAACGAATCCATCCTCCACACCATCATGTCCATCGTAGACGTCAAAGTTCCGCAACTGTCCGAGTCCGTGGCCGAAGCCACGCTGCTGCAATGGAAGAAGCAGGCCGGGCAGGCTGTAGCCGCCGATGAAGTGCTCATCGAGATCGAGACCGACAAGGTCGTTCTGGAGGTCCCGGCGCCCGCCAGTGGCGTGTTGATCGAGCTGGTGGTGGCCAGCGGCGGCACAGTCAGCAGCGACCAATTGATCGCCCGCATCGATACGCAGGCCACGGCTGATGTCACGGTGCTCCCGGTTGCACCAAGCCCCAAGGCTGCAAGCACCGCGCCTGCGGCCGCTCCAGCCCCGACCAAGGCCGCGGTGGCCATGCCCGCGGCTGCCAAGCTCATGGCCGATCACCAGTTGGCCGCGGGCGCGGTAGCGGGTTCTGGCAAGGATGGACGGGTCACCAAAGGCGATGTTCTGGCCGCGGTGGCCGCGTCTTCGGCCGCTGCGAGGCCTGCACCTTTGGACCTGGTTGCCGCACAGGCGCAGGCCAAGCCTTTGCCTGCCGTTGCGGCCCCCGTTTCCGTCCACCTGGGCGATCGACCACAGCAGCGTGTGCCCATGAGCCGGCTTCGCGCGCGCGTGGCAGAGCGGCTGCTGCAGTCTCAGGCCACCAACGCCATCCTCACCACCTTCAACGAGGTGAACATGGCCCCCGTCATGGAGATGCGCAAGCGTTTCCAGGAGAAGTTCGAGAAGGAGCACGGGTTCAAGCTCGGCTTCATGAGCTTCTTCGTCAAGGCGGCCGTGGCGGCCCTGAAGAAGTACCCGGTGCTCAATGCCTCAGTGGATGGCAACGACATCGTCTATCACGGCTACTTCGACATCGGGATTGCCGTAGGTTCGCCGCGCGGCTTGGTGGTGCCCATCCTGCGCAACGTGGATCAGATGAGCTTCGCCGACATCGAGAAGAAGATCGCCGAGTTCGGTGTCAAGGCCCGAGACGGCAAGTTGTCGATGGATGATCTCTCTGGTGGCACCTTCTCCATCTCCAACGGCGGAGTCTTCGGCTCCATGCTGTCCACGCCCATCATCAATCCGCCGCAGTCGGCCATCCTGGGGGTGCATGCCACCAAGGACCGCGCCGTTGTGGAGAACGGTCAGGTCGTGGTGCGTCCCGTGAACTACCTGGCCATGAGCTATGACCACCGAATCATCGACGGTCGCGAAGCCGTGCTGGGCTTGGTGACCATGAAGGAGGCGCTGGAGGACCCGGCCCGCCTGCTGTTTGACATCTGAAGGCTGTGCATGTCTGAATCGTTTGATGTGGTCGTCATCGGCGCTGGACCGGGAGGGTACATCGCCGCTATCCGTGCGGCGCAGTTGGGCTTGAAGGTGGCTTGCATTGACGAGTGGCGCAATGCTGCGGGCGGACCAGCCCCAGGGGGAACCTGTACCAACGTGGGCTGCATCCCGTCCAAGGCGTTGTTGCAGTCGTCCGAACACTACGAACATGCGCTGCACCATTTCGCTGACCACGGCATATCCACCGGCAAGGTGACGATGGATGTGTCGAAGATGATGGCGCGAAAGGATGCCGTCGTGAAGCAGAACAACGATGGCATCCTCTACCTGTTGAAGAAGAACAAGGTCAGCTTCTTCCACGGTCGCGGCAGCTTTGCCGGAATGACGGAAGGCACGTACAAGATCAAGATCACGGGGACCCAGGATGCCGAACTGACGGCTCCGCAGGTGGTGGTCGCCACCGGTTCAAGTGCACGCCAACTGCCGGCTGCCCCTTTTGATGAGGTCAGCGTCCTGTCCAATGACGGCGCACTTCGGGCGGGCGCCGTGCCCCGCAAGTTGGGTGTCATCGGCTCGGGCGTGATCGGCCTGGAGATGGGCTCGGTCTGGCGACGACTGGGGGCCGAGGTCACGGTCCTGGAGGCCATGCCGACCTTCCTTGCCGCAGTCGATGAGTCTGTTGCCAAGGAGGCACAGAAGATCTTCAGCAAGCAAGGACTGAGGATCGAACTGGGCGTCAGGATCGGGGACATCGACAACGGCAAGACCGGCGTCAAGGTGGCGTACACCACGGCCAAGGGTGATGCTGCCCTGCTGGAAGTGGACAAGCTGATCGTCTCAGTCGGTCGCGTGCCCAACACCCTTGGCCTGAACGCGGCTGCCGTGGGCCTGGAGTTGGACGAGCGCGGCGCCATCGTGGTGGATGCCGATTGCCGCACCAATCTGCCGGGTGTGTGGGCGGTGGGTGACGTGGTCCGTGGGCCCATGCTGGCGCACAAGGCCGAGGAAGAGGGCGTCGCCGTGGCCGAGCGCATCGTCGGCCAGCACGGGCATGTCGACTTCGGCATCATCCCCTGGGTGATCTACACCAGTCCAGAAATCGCCTGGGTGGGCCGCACCGAACAACAACTCAAGGCCGATGGCGTAGCCTACCGGGCGGGGCAGTTTCCCTTCCTGGCCAACGGGCGTGCCCGCGCCTTGGGAGACACCACAGGATTCGTCAAGATCCTGGCCGACGCCGCGACCGATGAAGTCCTCGGGGTTCACATCATCGGAGCGATGGCCTCGGAGCTGATTGCCGAAGCCGTGATGGCCATGGCGTTCAAGGCGTCCTCCGAGGATATCGCCCGCATCTGCCATGCCCACCCGTCGCTATCGGAGTCCACCAAGGAGGCGGCGCTGGCGGTCGACAAGCGCACGCTGAATTTCTGAGCTGCGCAAGCCGCAAGCGTGCGGGACGGCTGCTCAATCCTGGCCAGGCGATGGGATGAGCGCGCGGTGATGCCGGTCCACCAAGCTGCGCCGGAGATCGGGCAGGGCGTGCGCGCCTTGTACTTCAGTACGTTGACGCTCAAAGGCTTTCGCAGCGACCCGGCGCAACTGCAGGCCGTTGATGCGCTGGAGCGCTGCGAACAGGACTGGGTGGCGTACAAGAGCCGCCGCTCCAATGCCCTGACGAAGCTGTTGCGCCGGCCCGAGATCCCCCGGGGGGTCTACCTGTATGGAGGTGTGGGTCGCGGCAAGAGCTTCCTCATGGACTGCTTCTTCCAGTCCGTACCCCTGACACGCAAGACGCGACTGCACTTCCATGAGTTCATGCGCGAGGTGCACCGTGAACTGCAGGATCTCAAGGGCACCGTCAATCCCCTGGATGAACTCGGGCGGCGCGTAGCGCGTCGCTTCCGGCTCATCTGTTTCGACGAGTTTCATGTCGCCGACGTGACCGACGCCATGATCCTGCATCGTCTGCTCCAGGCACTGTTCGCCAACCGGGTGAGCATCGTCACCACCTCCAACTTTCACCCCGACGATCTGTACCCCAATGGGCTGCACCGTGATCGCATCCTGCCAGCCATCGAATTGCTCAAGCAGCATCTGGAGGTGGTGAACGTAGACGCTGGCGTGGACTATCGGCAGGCGGGCCTGCAGCGCGTCCAGGTCTACCACTGCCCCTTGGGACCGGCCAGCCAGGCGGCGATGCAGGCGGCCTTCGAGAGTCTGGCCGAAGCACGCGACGAGCCTGCCATGCTGCACATCGAGCACAGGCAGATCCAGGCGCGCCGCCGGGCTGGCGGTGTGGTGTGGTTCGACTTCGCAAGCCTGTGTGGCGGTCCCCGTTCGCATAACGATTACCTCGAGATAGCCACACGTTTTCACACCGTGTTGTTGTCCGACGTACCCACGATGCCCCCCCGGATGTCCAGCCAAGCCCGACGCTTCACCTGGTTGGTGGACGTGTTGTACGACAGGCGGGTCAAGCTGGTGATGTCTGCAGCCGACGAGCCCGAGAACCTGTACGTTGAAGGGCCCCTGGCCCACGAGTTCCCCCGCACGGCTTCGCGCCTGCGTGAGATGCAGACGGCGGAGTTTCTCGCGCTTTCAAGGCGCGACGTGGACACGCGCCTGACCTGAGCGGCTGTCCTGGGGACTCCGCCGTGCCAGCACGGTGCCCGTGCCTGGCTTCGCTGGCACCGCGGCGCCACCTGTGGTCTGTTTGTTTCTAGGGGCAGGCAAGCGAGCTCACAGCGAGGCGCTGGGTACACTCGTTCGATGGATCGCACCCCTTCTTTGGATGACAAGCCCAGTTCAGCACCCGCCAGCCCAACCTGAGGGTCTGCACGGGGAAGGCGAGTGTGCGGCGGCCCAGGGGCCCCGCGACGAAGATGACGATCCGCCTCAGCCGGGAGCCCTGACCCAAGCCGTGGAATGGGCCTTTTCGAACTCGGGCCCCTTGAGTCAGTCCGACCCGCTCTTCGCGGCAAGGCCGTCCCAACAGGCGATGGCGTGCGCGGTGGCGCAGGCCCTGGAGCACCGTGAGAGTCTGGTGGTGGAGGCCGGCACGGGCGTGGGCAAGACTTTCGCCTATCTGGTGCCCGCGCTCCTGTCCGGCCGCAGAGTGCTGGTCAGCACAGCCACCAAGAGTCTTCAGGACCAGCTTTTTCTGCGCGACCTACCCAGGCTCAGATCGGTTCTCCAGATGCCGGTGTCCCTGGCCTTGCTCAAGGGACGAGGCAGCTACCTGTGTCTGTACCGCCTGCACCAGGCCCGCCAAGCGACCGACTGGGCCGACCGCCGATGGATCCGCACCATTTCTCAGGTGGAGGTCTGGTCCCACCGCACCCGCACGGGCGATCTCTCGGAGGTTCAGGGGCTGGATGAGCGATCGCCCGTCCTGCCCCTGGTAAGCTCGACACGAGAAAATTGCCTGGGCAGCGAGTGTCCGAAGTGGTCCGAATGCCATATCGTCAAGGCCCGCCGCGAGGCCATGGCAGCCGACATCGTGGTGGTCAACCACCATCTCTTCTTCGCTGACATCGCCCTGCGTGAGAGCGAGGTGGCCGAACTGCTGCCGACGGTCGATGCTGCAGTCTTCGACGAGGCGCACCATCTTCCGGAAGTCGGGCTGCAGTTCCTGGGTATGGCCCTGAGCACCGGGCAGGTCACGGACCTGGCCCGTGACCTGTTGGCCGCCGGCCTGCAGCATGCCCGGGGCTTGCGCCCTTGGCAGGAGATGTGCGCCGGTCTGGAGTCCAGCGCGCGCGATCTGCGCCAGGCGGCCGCAGGCGGGCACGCCGACAGCCGCGCAACCCTGAAGCTGGACTGGAGCCGGGTGGCCGCCCGGGCGGCTTGGACCGAGGCCCTGCAGCGCCTGAGGCGCCAACTCGACCTGGTTCATGAAGCTGCACACGCCGTGCAGGCGACAGCCTCCGAGTGGAGTCGTCTGGCCGACCGATGTGCCGAGCTGTCCCAGCGCGCTGAGCAGTTTGTCTGCGAAGGCGAGCCCTCGCGCGTCCGGTGGGTGGACCTGTCGCCCCACGGTGTGAGGCTTCTGGAGTCACCGCTGGACATCCGCCAGGCCATGACCACCCAAAGGCAGGCCGCCCAGCGAGCCTGGATCTTCACATCCGCCACCCTGGGCACCGACGAGCGCCTGAGCTGGTTCACGGCCGCCACAGGGCTGGAAGATGCCCGCATCCTGCAGGCCGGCAGCCCCTTCGACTATCCGCGGCAAGCCCGCGTGTGGGTGCCTCAGGACATGCCGCTGCCGCAGGAAGGTGCCCATCCTCAGGCCGTAGGGCGCTTGGCAGCCCGCTGCGGGGCGCGCCTGGGCGGGCGCACCTTTGTCCTGACCACCACGCTCAAGGCCTTACCTCTGGTGGCGCAGGCCATTCGTGATATGCCGGACGCTGGGTCGCGCCCGCTGGAGGTACTGGTGCAAGGCGAGGAACCGCGCAGATCCCTGCTCCAGCGCTACGGCGACGGCGTCGGCAAGGTCTTGGTAGGCTCGCAAAGCTTCTGGGAAGGCATCGACGTGCCGGGGGACGCGCTGCAGTGTGTGGTGATCGACAAGCTTCCGTTTCCCGCGCCTACCGATCCGCTGGTCAAGGCGCGCGCCAAGGCGATCGAGCAAGGCGGTGGAAGTGCCTTCGAAGCCTGCTTTCTGGCCGAGGCGGCTGTATCCCTGAAGCAGGGCGCCGGGCGTCTGATCCGCACCGAGCATGACCTGGGCTTGCTGGTGGTGTGCGATCCCCGCATGGAGCGCATGGCCTACGGCCGAATCTTCTTCGGCGCCCTGCCGCCCATGGCGCGCCTGGAGTCGGAGACTCAGGCTTTCGAGTGGCTCGATTGGGTCGTCGCCGCCAGAGCTCAGGGCTGAGCCCGGCGGCGTCTTCCAGCCTCGGGGGCACGACTACCAGAGACGCCACCAGGGCTTGGTCGACACCGTCAAGCCGTCGGGTGACAAGAACCTCGAATTCGGGAAGTTGCGCTTGAGCACCCGCTGCGCGTCCTGACTGAGATCGCTCATGCCCAGGCGTTCATAGCCTGTGACCATGATGGCCAGCGCTTCCTCGGCCGCAGGCGCCCTGTCGAAGTCGGTCACGGCCTGTTTGGCACGATTGACCGCTGCCAGGTACGCTCCACGACGGAAGTAGTAGCGCGCAACGTGCACTTCGTAGGCCGCCAGCGAATTGACGATGAAGTCCATGCGCACCCTGGCGTCGGCGGCATACTTCGAATCGGGAAATTGCTGCACCAGTTGCGAGAAGGCTTGAAAGGCTTCGCGCGAAGCCTTCTGGTCCCGTTCGGAGATCTGCTGCTGTGCCAGCAGACCGAACAGCCCGAGGCTGTCGTTGAAATTCACCAAGCCCCGAAGGTACAGCGCGTAGTCGTACGCCGGGCTCGACGGGTGCAGCTTGATGAAGCGCTCGATGGTCGACAACGCCGAGGCGCGTTCTCCTGACCGCCATTGTGCGTAAGCCAGATCCAGCAAGGCCTGCTGCCCCAGCAGGGTTCCAGATGCGCGGGCCTCCAGCCGCTCCAGGGTCTTGATGGCCCGATCGAAACTGCCGCTGGCCATGTCGTCGCGGGCCTCTGCATACAATTTGTCGAGGTTCTCGGCGCGAGATTCCTCCTTCCCCGGAAACAGGCTGCATCCCGTCACCGAGATCGCGGCTGTGAGGGTCAGGGCGCCAAGGCGCAGGGCTCTGGGGAATTTCATTGCGCAGATGCCGGCGCTGAGCGCCGCCTCGCTGGTGTGTTTCACCGTGGAAATTATAGGGACCGGCATTTGTCGCCCATCATTGATCCCGAAGACGACGACCAGGCGGACTTCGCCGGCGCCACCGAGCACGAGGTCCGCACCGCCGTGGTGCGGGAATCCTGGCACCACTGGCGGCTGGACAAGGTCCTGGTGGCCTTGGCGCCGGAGTTCTCCCGCAGCCACCTTCAAGGGCTGATCGAACAAGGCCTGGTCCGTCTGGGGGGGGCCTGCGACCGCCTGCCGTCGCGTCGAGTCCAGGTCGGACAGGTCTTGCATGTCGAATTGCGACCGACCGCACAGAGTCTCGCCTTTCGTCCTGAGGCCCTCGAGTTGCAGGTGGTCTTCGAGGACGAGGACCTCATGGTTGTGGACAAGCCGGTGGGGCTGGTGGTGCATCCGGCGCCCGGCCACTGGTCGGGAACCTTGTTGAATGGCTTGTTGGCGCATCACCCACCCGCAGTTCAACTGCCTCGCGCCGGCATCGTGCACCGCCTGGACAAGGACACCTCCGGTCTGATGGTGGTCGGCAAGACCCTGCAGGCCGTGACGGCCCTGAGCCGGGACATCGCAGCCCGTCAGGTGCAGCGCGTGTACATGGCACTGGTTCATGGCGTGATGGCCCTGGGGGACGCCACGGTCCAGGCCCCGATTGGCCGCGACCCGGGCTCGCGCCTGCGAATGGCGGTTCATGCAGCTGGGCGACCGGCCCGCACCGATGTCCGGGTGATTGCCAGTGGGCAGGGCATCTCCGCCGTGCGTTGTCGTCTGCACACCGGGCGCACGCATCAGATTCGCGTGCACATGGCGTACCTGGGGCACCCTCTGGTGGGTGACCGTCTGTACGGTGGTGCGTCCGGCCTGGGCCTCGAGCGTCAGGCGCTGCACGCCCACAGGCTCGGGTTCGACCACCCGGTGACTGGGGAACGACTCGACTTCTCGCAGCCTGCGCCTGAGGATCTGGCACAGGCTTGGCGCTCCTTCGTCCCCAGCGAGCTGGCCGAGGCCGGTGGCGTCCTCTGAGGGTCGCTTCTTCTGATTGCCTGTGCTCACCGCCGGGCTGCGGGCGCCCCCGCGGCCAGGCTTCTGTGCGTGGCGTCCACGCGGGGCATTCCGCGTCGAAACCGCAGGCGTTGAGCCGCCAGGCACACAGCGAGCGACGTGAACTTCGGGAGGGCATAAAATCCAGCGATGCGGCTGCGTCTGTGGGCCTGGCGGTAGCGTCGGGGCTGCCCAGCTGCGGGCATGGCCGAGCCGCCGCCGGTGCTTGTGTCAGCCGTGTGCCCGACCCGGGTCTTGTGGTCCGGGCGGTCTGTCCTGGTGAGCCCCTTGGGGCTGACATCCTTCCCGGGTTATCGGTCTGTGCGTGGAACGCGGGGGTCCGCCTCCCCGGCACCTGCTTAGCTGCCTCTGGTCTTTCATATGAACACATCGGACGCCAAGAGGGTCCTTGAAACCGCCTTGATCTGCTCGCAGTCGCCCGTGCCCATGCGCGACCTGCAGATGCTCTTTGACGGGCAGTTCGGCGCGGATGAGGTGACGTCGATGCTGGGGGAACTGATTCAGGACTGGTCGGGCCGGGGAGTCGAGCTGGTGGCGGTTTCCTCCGGTTGGCGGTTCCAGAGCCGCAGCGAGATGAGGGTCTACCTTGACAGGCTGCACCCTGAGCGGCCGCCTCGCTACTCTCGAGCCGTCATGGAGACCCTGGCCATCATTGCGTACAGGCAACCCGTGACGCGCGGCGACATCGAGGACATCCGCGGCGTGATGGTCTCGACGCAGATCGTCAAGCAACTCGAAGACAGGGGTTGGATCGAGACCATCGGCTACCGAGAATCCCCAGGCCGGCCCGCGCTGCTTGCCACCACGCGTCAGTTCCTGGACGATCTGGGCCTGGCCAGCCTGGACCAGTTGCCGGAGGTGGGTGGCGTGGCCACGTCCGGAGATCGCCGCGCTGACAGTCCCGCGGGCGACCAGGACGACCAGCGAATCCTGCAAGCCTCCCTCGAGGACCTGCCCATTTTCCAGGCGGCGGCTGCGTTGCCCCTGGATGCGCTGGACGATGAACCTGCAGCCTTGAACCAGGGCCCGCGGCCCGAGGGGCTGGAGCCCGTGCAATCCGAGCCCAACAAGGCCTCCCCCCATGAATCCGATGGAACCTGAAGACAACCCCCCGAAGGCCCCGCAGCGCGCCGTCAGCGACCCCGTGATGTCCGGCGGGAAAACAGCCAGCGGCGCGGCGGAAACGACGATGGCGGCGTCCGATGGATCGCAGCCCGCGCAGATCCCCGGGGGTGCCGCCCCCGGGGACCATGCAGATGGGGTCCTCAGAGACCCTAGGCGCCGCAGGCGCAACCGCCGGCGCGGACGCAAGGCAGAGCGCTCGCTGGAGGGGCGGTCGGAACTGCAGGCCTCCGATTCAGATCCTGCGTTCTCTTCCGCGAGCCTTGAGGACCTTGAAAATGCTGCCTCCAGCCGCGTAAGCCTGAAGGATGCCGACCCCAGTGAGCTGTTTGGCGCAGTGGTCTCCGGAGAATTTGACGAGGCCTCCCTGGCCGCGGCTGAGGCCCCTGCGGCCCAGGACTCCGAGCAGCCCGAACCGGCGCGGCGCGTACTCGCGCCTGAAGCCGACGCCCCCAAGCTCCACAAGGTGCTCGCCCAGTCGGGTGTGGGGTCGCGTCGGGATCTCGAGCAGATGATCGCGGATGGCCGGGTCACGGTGAATGGTCAGGCGGCCCACACCGGTCAGAGGATCTCCTACGGCGACAAGATCGCGGTGGACGGCAAGCCGGTGAAGGTACGCATAGCGCCCCAACCGGCGCGGGTGTTGGCCTACCACAAGCCCGCCGGTGAGGTGGTCACCCACGACGACCCGCAGCAGCGGCCCACGGTCTTTCGGCGGCTGCCCCGACTGTTCCAGGGCAAGTGGCAATCCGTCGGTCGCCTGGACATCAACACCGAGGGTTTGCTGCTCTTCACCAACTCGGGCGATCTGGCCAATCGGCTCATGCATCCCCGTTTCGGCATTGAGCGGGAATACGCCGTCAGGATCCTGGGGTCGTTGTCAGAAGAAGGTCGATCGAAGTTGCTCGAAGGCGTTGAGATCGACGGGCAAACGGCCGCTTTCAAGAGCATCGAAGACGGCGGAGGAGACGGGGCCAATCGCTGGGTACGTGTGGTGATCACCGAGGGTCGCAACCGGGAAGTTCGCAAGCTCTTCGATGCGGTTGGCCATGCCGTCAGCAGGTTGATCCGCATCCGCTACGGTTCGGTGGTGCTGCCCAAGGGCTTGCGGCGTGGCGTCTGGGTCGACCTGCCGGTCGAGGATGTCAAGGCCTTGCGCCTGATGACCTCGGCGCCGGGGACGGCTGCGGCGGCTCCTGGGGGCCCCAGCGCGGCTGCCGGCCAGGGCGCAGTGCCGCGCCCACGCGGGAAGCAACGGCGGGGCAGTCGCCGGGCAGGCGCTGGGCGCGAGTTCACTGAAGCGCCCGCCCGGTCCGCCGACTTCGATGCTGGAGAGCCCGAGAACTTCGGGCCCATCCCCAATCCGCTGCAGCAGACCTACGATAAGCGCGCGATCCAGCAGGCCAGGCGCGTTCGTGACATCGACGAGGATGGTCCGATCCCTAACCCGCTGCAGCAGACCTATGACCGGCGCGCCGTGCAGGCGCAGACCCGGCCCCGGCGCGAAGTGGACGAGGACGGACCCATTCCCAATCCTCTGCAACAGACCTACGACAAGCGCTTTGTCAAGCCCGCCAAGGTCGGGTCAGGTGCCCCTGCCGGCCGGGCCCGCAAGAAGCCCGCGGCAGGCAAGGCCAAGGCGGCCACTGGCCAACCCGATCCCATGCGCACCTCGGTGGGCTACATCGGCGCCGATGCCTTCCATCAGAAGGCCAAGGGCGGTCGCTCGGCCAAAGGCGGCCGCAGGCGCTGAGGTCTGCTGGAGGATGAACCGGGGGCTGCTGCAGAAAAGGCGATGCCGCAGGTGCGGGCATCGGGCTACACTGTGGGGTTTCCCGCATAGTGGACAACAGGAGCATTGGAATGGCTATCGAACGGACCTTGTCGATCATCAAGCCTGACGCCGTGGCGAAGAACGTGATCGGTCAGATCTATGCCCGGTTCGAAGGCGCGGGCTTGAAGATCGTTGCTGCGAAGATGGTGCACCTGTCTCGGGGCGAAGCCGAGGCCTTCTATGCCGTTCACAAGGCCAGGCCCTTCTTCAACGACCTGGTGAGCTTCATGATCTCCGGGCCCGTGATGATCCAGGCCCTGGAAGGCGAGGGGGCCATCGCACGCCATCGCGACCTGATGGGTGCCACCGATCCCAAGAAGGCCCAGAAGGGGACCATCCGGGCTGACTTTGCCGACAGCATCGATGCCAATGCAGTGCATGGCTCCGATGGAGCGGAAACCGCCGCAGCCGAGGTGGCATTCTTTTTCCCCGGCATGAACGTGTACAGCCGCTGAGCGGGACGGGTCGGCTGCGCCGACGCTCCAAGGCCTCGCTGAGCGCCAGGATGGCCTAGCGCAGTGAACCTCCTCGATCTTGACCATGAATCGCTGATCGCCCATGTCGAGAGCCTGGGCGAGAAGCGATTTCGCGCCACCCAGCTGTTCCGATGGGTGCACAAGCGTGGGGAGTCCGACTTCCGCCGGATGACAGACCTGGCCAGCAGCCTGCGCGAGAAGCTCGGGCGCCAGGATGAAGTCGCCTCGTTGAAGGTCATCGCACGGCGAGAGTCTGCCGATGCCACGGTCAAGTGGCTGTTCGACGTGGGCGACGGCAACGCCGTGGAGACGGTGTTCATCCCCGAGGCCGACCGAGGCACCCTGTGCGTTTCCTCCCAGGCCGGTTGCGCCGTCGGGTGCCGTTTCTGTTCCACGGGTCACCAGGGGTTCAGCCGCAATTTGCATACAGGAGAGATCCTTGCGCAGTTGCGGCACGCTGAGCATGAACTGCGGTCGCAGTTGGGTCTGACCGAGAGCCAGCGGGTCATTGACAACGTGGTGATGATGGGTATGGGCGAGCCGCTGCAGAACTTCGGCGCTCTCGTGCCTGCGCTGAGAGTGATGCTGGACGATCATGCCTATGGCCTGTCGCGTCGCAGGGTCACGGTGTCGACTTCGGGGGTGGTCCCGATGATGGACCGGCTGCGGCGAGAGTGCCCCGTCGCCTTGGCCGTGTCCCTCCACGCGCCCGATGACACGCTGCGAGACGAACTGGTGCCCTTGAATCGCAAGTACCCGCTGAGCGACTTGCTGCGTGCCTGCTCCCGCTACCTCGAGTCCGCACCACGGGACTTCATCACGTTCGAGTACTGCATGCTCGACGGTGTCAATGACTCTGATGACCATGCAGCCCGGCTGGTGGACCTGGTGTGTGGTCGATCATCCTGTTCGGGCGGTGTCGCAGTGCCGTGCAAGTTCAACCTGATCCCGTTCAATCCGTTTCCAGGTTCAGGCTTGCGCCGTTCCAGCCCGCAGCGTGTGTCCGCCTTTGCCTCCTTGTTGCGGGAAGGCGGGTTCGTGACCACGGTACGCAAGACGCGCGGTGACGATATTGAAGCAGCCTGCGGGCAGCTGGCAGGCGAGGTGCTGGATCGCACTGACGCTCAAGGTCGGCGCGCTGCGCGCAGCGTGATGATCCACCCATACCGCGAGGCTCCATGAGCGGCCCTTTTCAAAGACCCTCGCCTGGGTGCGCGACCGGGCTACACGGTCTGCTGGCCCTGATGCTGGCGGTTCTTGCCGGATGCGCAGCGGCCCCGGTAGGCGGTGCGCTCGAGGATCTCAAGACCTCATCCGACCAGACTGACGCCGACAAGCGCGCCAGCGTGCGCATGGAACTGGCTGCCGGTTACTTCTCGCGGGGGCAGAACGCAACGGCGCTGGACGAGGTCAAGCTGGCGCTGGCGGTGCGACCCGACCTGCCTGAAGCCTTCAACTTGCGCGGGCTGATCTACGCGGCCATGGGCGAAGCCCGCTTGGCCGAGGAGAGCTTCAAGCGTGGGCAGCAGCTGGCGCCCCGCGATGCGGACACCATGCACAACTATGCATGGTTTCTTTGCCAGTCCAGCCGATTCGCTGAGGCCGACACCCTGTTCCTTCAGGCCTTGGCCCAACCGCAGTACCGGGATGGGCTCAGGACCCTTATGGCCCGGGGTGTGTGCCTGGCCCGCGCGCAGCGTTGGCAGGAAGCCGAGGCCGTATTGACCCGCGCTTACGAATTCGACCCTGGCAATCCGGTCAGCGGCTTTCACCTGAGTGAGCTGCTCTTTCGCCGGGGAGAATTCGAGCGCGCCCGGTTCTACATCAGGCGGATCCTGCAAACCAGGGAATTCGCCACGCCGCAGTCGCTGTGGCTGGCCGTGCGCCTGGAAAGAAGACTCGGAGATGTCCAGGCCATGCAGGGCTGGGGCCGGCAGTTGCAGGAGCGTTTCCCCCGGTCGCCCGAAACCCTGATGTATGACAAGGGGCGTTTCGATGAGTGAGCCAATTCATGACGAACCATCACCAGTGCTCTCGGCGGGCGCTCAGTTGAGAGCTGCAAGGGAAGCCCGTGGGATGCACATCGGTATGCTTGCCACGACGCTGAAGATGCCGGTTCGAAAGCTGGAGTTGCTGGAAGGCGACCGGTTTGACGAGTTGCATGATGCAACTTTCGTGCGCGCCCTCGCGTTGTCAGTGTGTCGCGTCTTGAAGTGCGAGCCCGGTCCGGTGCTTGACGCCCTGCCAGCGCAGGAAGCGGTGGCCGAGACGCTGGAGCAGGTCGGACGAGGCATGAATGCGCCATTCTCACAGCGGGATGACACCTCGATGGCCGTGCGATCGGCCCTTGCGGGCCGTGGCCGGTGGGTTGCCGGCCTGATCCTGCTGTTGGCGGGTGCAGGGTGGTGGATGCCCGCGTCGTGGTGGTCGTGGCCAAGCGTCCAGCCCATCGCCCTGGATGCATCTTCCCCGTCCGATGGGCAGGCCGCCACGGGCGCGTCGGGGCAGGTGTTGGATGCATCCCCCCCCCAGGTCGCTCGGGACGCTGTGGCCGCCTCAGGCCCTGACCTGGTACAGACGGTGCATGGCACGCCGGTGGAGGGTGCAGGCGTTGCGATGCCGTCAGCCGTGATGGTCACCGAACCTTCATGGATCGAGGTGGCCGATCTTCAGGGTCGTCAGCTTTGGGCTCGCACGCTCACGCCGGGCGAGGTCGTGGCCTTGGAGGGCGGTGCGGGCGTGAAGCTGACCATCGGCAACGCAGCGGGCACGCAGGTGCGCTGGCGCAATCAGGCGGTCGATCTGACGCGGGTGACGCGGGACAATGTGGCTCGGCTGGACTTGCAGTGAGTCTCTGGGAGTCAGGTATGGACGACGCTTTCGAATCCACATTCATCGAGCCCGCAAGCCCGCGGCCAAGGCGGTCCAGGCAGGCCCGAGTGCGCTGGGGCTCACGCACCGTGACGGTCGGCGGAGATGCGCCCGTGCGTGTGCAGTCGATGACCAACACCGATACGGTGGACGCGATTGAAACTGCCATCCAGGTCAAGGAACTCGCGCAGGCTGGCTCGGAGATGGTCCGCATCACGGTGAACACGCCCGAGGCGGCACGTGCCGTGCCCCATATCCGTGAGCAACTGGACCGCATGGGAATCGATGTTCCCCTGGTGGGTGATTTCCACTACAACGGCCATACGCTGCTGAGTCAGTTTCCCGATTGCGCCGTCGCATTGAGCAAGTACCGTATCAACCCGGGCAACGTGGGCAAGGGACGCAAGCGCGATGCGCAATTCGCGCAGATGATCGAAGCAGCCATGCGGTACGACAAGGTGGTCCGTATCGGGGTGAACTGGGGCAGCCTGGACCAGGAACTGCTGGCGTCCATGATGGATGACAACGCACGCCGAGCCCAGCCCTGGAATGCGCAGCAGGTGATGTACCAAGCCCTGGTCCAGTCGGCCTTGCAATCCGCGGCCGAGGCGCGGTCGCTGGGCATGGATCCTGATCAGATCGTCATCAGTTGCAAGGTCAGCGGCGTGCAGGACCTGATCTCGGTCTATCGCGCGCTGGCAGTGCGCTGCGATCATGCCCTGCATTTGGGGCTGACCGAAGCCGGCATGGGCACCAAAGGTACCGTGGCCTCCAGCACGGCCCTGGGCGTGCTGCTGCAGGAGGGCATTGGCGACACCATCCGGGTGAGCTTGACTCCCCAGCCCGGGGAAGCCCGCACGCAGGAGGTCCTGGTGGCCCTGGAGATCCTGCAATCGCTGGGCCTGCGCACCTTCAATCCCAGCGTGACGGCCTGTCCTGGTTGCGGCCGCACCACCAGCACGACGTTCCAGGAACTGGCCAAGCAGATCGACGATCATTTGCGCCGCATGATGCCGGTTTGGAAGTCGCGTTACCCGGGCGTCGAGACGCTGCGGGTGGCGGTGATGGGCTGCATCGTCAACGGTCCAGGCGAAAGCAAGCATGCTGACATCGGCATCAGCTTGCCGGGCACTGGCGAAGCGCCGGCAGCGCCCGTGTTCATCGACGGGCACAAGGCGATGACGCTGCGGGGCGAGGGCATCGCCCAGGAGTTCCACCAGATCGTCGAGTCCTACATCGAACGGCGCTTCGGGGCGGCGGCCGCCGCGCATTGAAGCCACCCTCCCGAGGCGCCGGCACTCGGTGGCCACTTCATCCCCTTGATGCGGCGCCCCCAGGCGCCGGACCCCCCATGGCCGAAAAACTCGTTGCCGTCAAAGGCATGAACGACATCCTGCCGGGTAGCGTTCCGCGCAAGGACAAGCTGCCGGATTCCGCCGCATGGCGCTGGTTCGAGCGCAGCGTCGAAGCAGTCATGACACTGCACGGTTACCAGCATCTGCTCACGCCCATCGTGGAGCCCACGTCCCTGTTCGTGCGCGGCATAGGTGCGGCCACGGATATCGTCGAGAAGGAGATGTACTCCTGGCAAGACGCGATGAACGGCGATGAGCTGACTCTTCGCCCTGAGATCACGGCGGGGATCGTGCGCGCCATGGTCGAGCACAACGCGCTGTACAACGGGCCGATGCGGGTATGGTCCATCGGCCCGGTCTTTAGGCACGAACGGCCGCAAAGGGGTCGATACCGCCAGTTCTACCAGTTGGACGTGGAAGCCCTGGGCTACGCCGGCCCTGACGTCGATGCCGAACTCATCCTGATGGTGCGCTGCCTGTGGCGGGCGCTGGGCCTGCGCGTGGGCGAGCATGTGAGGCTGGAACTCAACAGTTTGGGCCAGCCCGACGAACGTGCAGCGCACCGCGCGGCGCTGGTTGATTACTTCACACGGCACGTCGATCAGTTGGACGAAGACGGCCGGCGCCGCCTGCACACCAACCCGCTTCGCATCCTGGACTCCAAGAACCCTGCGCTGCAGTCCCTCGTCGAGGCGGCCCCCAAACTGGCCGACCACCTGGGGCAGGCGTCGCGCGCTCACCTCGCGGCTGTGTGCGCCGTTCTGGACGCGGCTGACCTGCCTTACCGCATCAACCCGCGCCTGGTGCGGGGCCTGGACTACTACAACCTCACCGTGTTCGAGTGGGTGACCGACCAACTGGGCTCACAGGCAACGGTATGCGGCGGAGGTCGCTACGACGGCCTGTTCCAGCAACTGGGCGGCAAGCCGACGCCGGCCATCGGCTTCGGTCTGGGCATCGAGCGGCTGCTGCTGCTGCTGCAGGAAATCGGGGTGCCGGTGCCGGACCCGGGGCCCGACGTCTATGCCCTGCTGCCCGATGCCGCCGCCTTGCCGCAGGCCCTGGTGGCGCTGGATGCGTTGCGCGCGCGCGGCCTTTCTGTGCAGATGCATGCGGGCGGCGGCAGCCTCAAGGCGCAATTCAAGAAAGCGGACTCGAGTCGGGCGCGCTACGCCCTGGTCTTTGGCCAGGACGAAGTGGCGGCCGGTCAGGTCGCCATCAAACCCCTGAGAGGGGCGGGCAACGCTCAGTACCTGCGGCCTCTGGATGGCGTGGCGCTGTGGGGCGATGAACTGCGCACCGCATAATCGAGGATTCATGAAGGCAACTTCTCATGGCCACACCTCTTGACCTGCAGGAGCAGGAGCAACTTGAAGCGATCAAGTCGTTCTGGAAGCAGTACGGCAATCTCATCACCTGGACCCTGGTGTTGGCCCTGGGTGGGGTTGGCGCATGGAACGGCTGGAACTGGTATCAGCGCGACCAAGGGATCAAGGCAAGCGCGATGTACGACGAGTTGGAGCGCTCGGTGCAAGCTGCAGACCTGGAGCGCTCCGCAAGGATCTTTGCGGACCTGCAAGCCCGCTATCCCGGGACGGCCTGGACGGCGCAAGGCGGCTTGATGCTGGCCCGGCTTCAGACAGAAAAGGGGCAGGCCGATGCAGCGACCACCGTGCTGAGATGGCTGGGCGAGAAGACTTCCGATGAGGGCCTGCGCGCTCTGGCGGCCCTGCGATTGGCGGGCCTGGAACTGGATGCCAAGCGCTGGGACGCAGCGCTCAAGGCGGTAGAAACGGTCAACGCGAAGGGCTTCGAAGCGTTGGCTGCCGACCGACGAGGCGACATCCTGATGGCCCAGGGGAAGGTCCAGCAGGCGTCCGATGCGTTCCTCGCGGCGTGGAAGGCCTTTCCGGACACGGTGGAGTACCGCAGGGTGGTGGAGGCCAAGCTCAACAGCCTGGGCGTCGCGCCTGCCCTGGCGGCATCGGGGGCTGCTCCGTGATCGGCCGTCTCGGGTGTCGTTTCCTGCGCGGGGCTGCCGTGCTGGCGGGCGTGAGCCTGTTGCTGGGGTGTGCGGGCGACAAACCCAAGCCTGCCGTGCTGGACACCCTGGCGCCGAAGATTGCCGGCCGGCAAGTCTGGCAGGCCAAGCTCGCCGGTGTGCAGTTTCCACTGGTGGTGGCCGCTCGCGAGGGAAGCTTCATCGTTGCCGGGGACGACGGCACGGTGCTGGCTCTGGAAGCGGCCACGGGCCGCGAACTGTGGCGCGCGCAAGTGGCCGCGGCGGTATCTGCAGGCGTCGGGACGGACGGACGCTTCACTGCGGTGGTGACGCTCGGCAACGAGGTCGTGACGCTCGAACAGGGACGGGTGCTGTGGAAGGCGAGGTTGCCCGGGCGCGTGCTGACGGCTCCCTTGGTGGCCGGTGAACGGGTGTTCGTGATGGGCGTGGACCGAAGCGTGCACGCCTTTGATGCCGCAGACGGCAACAAGCTCTGGGTGCTGCAGCGCCCCGGCGATCCCTTGACCCTGGGTCAATCCGGCGTGCTGTCGGCCGTACGAGACACCTTGGTCGTGGGCCAGGGACCCCGGATGGCGGGAGTGGATCCGACCCGCGGTACGGTGCGCTGGGAGACGTCCTTGGCCACGCCCCGTGGGACCAACGAAGTCGAGCGACTGGCCGATCTGGTGGGCCCGGCAGCCCGGGTGGGCAACGTCCTGTGCGTCAGGGCTTTCCAGGCGACCGTGGGTTGCGTCGATGCCGCGCGCGGCAGCCTGCTGTGGTCGCGCAACGCCTCGGGCAGCCAGGCCGTGGGCGCCGATGACCGGGTGGTCGTGGCAGGGGACGGATCAGACCGCCTGTCGGCCTGGCGCCAGGGCACTGGCGAACTGATGTGGACCAGCGAAAAGTTCCTGTTCCGCGGTCTGGGCGGTGTTCTCGTCGCCGGACGCACTGCAGTGTTCGCAGACTCCCAGGGCTTGGTGCACTTTCTTGATCGTGAAGACGGGCAACCACTGCTGCGGTTGCCCACCGACGGCAGCGCAGCCGTGGGGGCGCCGATGCTCAGCGGCACGACCTTGCTGGTGGCCACCCGTGCTGGCGGGCTGTACGCGTTTCGCCTCGAGTGAGCCGCGCTGACCTGCGCCTCGCAGCGCCTATGCCTGCCCAACGGGCAGGCTCATCCTTCCTTCTGCACGGAGCGCACCCTTGAAGCCGGTCATCGCCCTCGTTGGCCGGCCCAATGTCGGCAAGAGCACGCTGTTCAATCGCCTGACGAAGAGCCGCGATGCCATCGTGGCGGACTATTCCGGCCTGACCCGCGACCGCCACTATGCAGATGCCCGTCTGGGTCAGCGCGAATTCATCGTCATCGACACCGGTGGCTTCGAACCGGACAGCGCCAGCGGCATCGTGCGCGAGATGGCTCGGCAGACGCGCCAAGCCGTAGCGGAGGCCGACGTCGTGATCTTCGTCGTCGATCTGCGCGCCGGGTTGTCAGCGCAGGATCATGACATTGCCGGCTACCTGCGCGCCGAGCGCAAGAAGGTGCTGCTGGCCGCAAACAAGGCCGAAGGCATGCGGGACTCCCCGCTGCTGGCCGAATTCTTCGAACTGGGCATCGGGGAGCCCTTGCCCATCTCCTCGGCCCATGGGCAGGGCATTCGCAGCCTCGTCGAAGCCGCGTTGGAGGACGTCGGTCTTGAGGAAGCAGAACAGGCCTGCGTGGAACCGGCGGCGTCCGAGGACCGGCCGATTCGCCTGGCGGTGGCGGGCCGGCCCAACGTGGGCAAGTCGACCCTGATCAACACCTGGCTTGGGGAAGAGCGCCTGATCGCCTTCGACCTGCCCGGCACGACGCGCGATGCGATTTCGGTGCCTTTCGAGCGCGACGGACAACGCTTCGAGTTGATTGACACGGCCGGTCTGCGCCGCAAGGGCAAGGTTTTCGAAGCCGTTGAGAAGTTCTCCGTGGTCAAGACCCTGCAGGCGATTGCGGACGCAAACGTGGTGCTGCTGCTGCTGGATGCCACGCAGGGGGTCTCAGAGCAGGATTCGCACATCGCCGGCTACATCCTGGAGTCGGGCAGGGCGGTGGTGATTGCCGTCAACAAGTGGGACGCCATCGACAGCTACCAGCGCGAGATGCTGCAGCGCTCCATCGAGCAGCGCCTGGCATTTCTGAGATTCGCGCCGGTGTTGCAGATCTCGGCGCTCAAGCGCCAGGGACTGGGCCCGGTCTGGAAGGCCATAGTGCAGGCCCACGCTTCGGCTACCTGCAAGATGTCCACCCCCACGCTGAACAGGGTGTTGCAGGAGGCCGTGGCGCACCAGCAACCCCCAAGGGCAGGGCGCTTCAGACCGAAACTGCGCTACGCCCATCAAGGCGGCATGAACCCGCCTGTGGTGGTGGTGCATGGCAACTCGCTGGATCACGTGCCGCAGGCGTACACGCGATATCTGGAAGGCCGGTTCCGGGATCACTTCAAGCTTGTCGGGACGCCGCTACGCATCCAGATGCGATCTGCGGAGAATCCTTTCGACAAGGCCGGTTGATCGGGGGGGATCCAACCCCCTTGCGATCGTGAGGAACAACCCCATGTGATAAGGTCATCGATCTTTCATCACGGAGCATATCGTGAGCAATAAAGGCCAACTTCTCCAAGATCCGTTCCTCAATCATTTGCGCAAGGAACACATCCCCGTCTCCATCTACCTGGTCAACGGCATCAAGCTGCAGGGGCAGATCGAGTCTTTCGACCAGTACGTCGTGTTGCTGCGCAACACGGTGACCCAGATGGTTTACAAGCACGCCATATCCACAGTCGTTCCCGGCCGCGCCGTCAACTTCCACGCCAACGAGCCGGAGCCCGTCTGAGACTCCCCGACCCTTCTGACCCGTCCTGCGCAGCGCATTCGCCTACCTTGAAGACGGCTTCTGCTTCGGTGTCGGCCCATCCGGTCAAGGAGCCGAGGGCTGTGCTTGTGGGGGTTGACTTCGGTCGTGGCGACTGGTTCGACGCCGACCTTGATGAGTTGGCCTTGTTGGCCAGTTCAGCCGGGGACGCGCCGGTGGCGCGGGTGACTGCGCGCCGCAAGGCGCCCGATGCTGCACTGTTCGTCGGTTCGGGCAAGGCCGAAGAGATCAAGGCGCTGGTGGTCGGAACAGATGCGCAGGGTGTCATCTTCGACCAAGCCCTGAGCCCGGTGCAGCAGAGAAACCTCGAGCGGTTCCTGGGCGTTCCGGTTTCCGACCGCACGGCCTTGATCCTGGACATCTTCGGCGATCGTGCCCAGAGTCACGAAGGCAAGTTGCAGGTGGAACTCGCCCGCCTGCAATACCTGTCCACCCGCTTGGTGCGGCGCTGGTCCCACCTGGAGCGGCAACGAGGTGGCATCGGCACGCGGGGCGGGCCGGGCGAGACGCAGATCGAACTGGACCGGCGCATGATCTCCGAGCGCATTCGAAGCGTGAAGGCCCGCCTGGACAAGGTCAAGAAGCAGCGTCTGACCCAGCGGCGGGCGCGCCTCAGGCGTGGCACGTTCAAGGTGTCGCTCGTGGGATACACCAACGCCGGCAAGTCAACGTTGTTCAATGCGCTGGTCAAGGCGCGCAGTTACGCGGCAGACCAGCTGTTCGCCACTTTGGACACCACCACGCGGGCCATGTGGCTTGAGCAGGCCCAGACTTCGGTGTCACTGTCGGATACGGTCGGCTTCATCCGTGACCTTCCGCATAAACTGGTCGAGGCCTTTCAAGCCACGCTGTCGGAGGCGGTGGATGCCGACTTGCTCTTGCATGTGGTTGACGCCTCCAGTCCTGTGCTGCAGGAGCAGCAGGAGGAGGTCGACCGGGTGCTGCAGGACATCGGGGCGGCGCAGGTGCCGCAGGTCCTGGTGTGCAACAAGCTGGATCGCCTCACCCAATCGGCGCGTCCCCGGCGTCTGGTGGATGCCTTCGAGGACCGGTGCGGCCGGCCTGTCACCCGAGTCTTCGTCAGTGCGCTGGACGGCACGGGCCTGGACGAGTTGAGGGATGTGATCGCGGCCGCGGCAGGGCGCCCGCTGCCATCGTTCGACAATGACGCGCCGGTGCCTGGCAAACAGACCACCATGGATACATGGATCGACTCATGAACGCTTCACCTACCGACGACGCCCCTGGCTTGCAATTTCGGCCTGATGCTTCGCGCCCCGGACGTCACCGCAGGTTTCTGCGGGCTGCACTGCCCCGGCTGCTTGCGGGGTGGAGCCGCGAACTTCGCCGGCGCGGCCGCACCCTGATCGCCAACGGGCGTCATCAGGGCCCGCCCGATCTTGACGAGTTGTGGCGCGATTTCAATCGCAAGCTCAACGGGCTGTTCCGCGGCAGGAACACCGGACCGGGGCCGCAGCGCGAGCCTTCCGGCGACGGTCCCCAGCCACCCCGGAACTTGAGGCACGCGGGCGTCGGAGGCGGGTTGATCGCCGGTGTGGCTGTCCTGATTTGGCTGGGCAGCGGCTTCTTCATCGTGCAGGAAGGGCAGCAGGCGGTGGTCACATCCTTCGGCAAGTACAGCTACACCGCCGACGCGGGTTTCCAGTGGCGGTTTCCCTACCCCTTCCAGGCGCATGAGACTGTGAGCGTGACTCAGCTCCGCTCGGTGGACGTGGGGCGCAACACGGTGGTGCCAGCCACCGGACTGCGCGACTCTTCCATGCTCACGGAAGACGAGAACATTGTCGACATCCGCTTCACGGTGCAGTACCGGCTCAAGGACGCGCGGGCCTACCTTTTCGAGAACTTCCGTCCCGACGAGGCCGTGGTGCAGGCCGCGGAGTCCGCTGTCAGGGAGATCGTGGGTCGCAGCAAGGTCGATCAGGTGCTGTATGAACAGCGAGACGCCATCGCCACGGACCTGATGAAGTCGCTGCAGGCCCAGTTGGACCGTTTGAACGCCGGTATCGTGGTGGCCAATGTCAACGTGCAGAATGTCCAGGTCCCGGAGCAAGTTCAGGCCGCCTTCAATGACGCCTTCAAGGCCGGGGCTGATCGGGACCGCTTCAAGAACGAAGGTCAGGCCTACGCCAGTGATGTGATCCCCAAGGCGCGCGGCACTTCAGCCCGCCTGCGGGAGGAGGCTGAGGGCTACCGCTCCCGCGTGATTGCACAGGCCGATGGTGACGCGCAGCGCTTCAAGTCGGTGTTGACCGAATACCAGAAGGCCCCGGCTGTGACTCGCGACAGGTTGTACCTGGAGACCATGCAGCAGGTGTACTCAAACGTCACCAAGGTGATGGTGGACACGCGCAGCGGCTCCAACCTGCTGTACCTGCCGCTGGACAAGATCCTGCAGCAGAGTACATCTGCCGGACCTGCAGTGCCCGCGACCGTACCCGACGCGCCAGCGAGTACGGGTACCCCGGTGCCAGCGGATGTCAGATCGCGCGACGGCACCCGCACGCGCGACCGTGAAGGCCGTTGATCGGAGACCGAATCATGAACCGCATCGCAATTGCCCTGTCGGGACTGCTGGCCTTGATCATGTTGGCGGCCTCCACGCTCTTCGTCGTCGATCAACGGCAGGTGGGCGTCATCTACGCCCTGGGTGAAATCAAGGAGGTGATCACCGAACCGGGCCTGAAGTGGAAGCTGCCGCCACCCTTCCAGAACGTGGTGTTCCTGGACAAGCGGGTGCAGACGCTGGACAGCCCGGAGACCCGACCCATCTTCACGGCGGAGAAGAAGAGTCTGGTCATCGACTGGTTGGTGAAGTGGCGCATCAGTGAGCCGCGCCAGTTCATTCGCAACAACGGCACGGATTTCCGCAACCTGGAAAGCCGTCTGAGCCCGGTTGTTCAGGCTGCCTTCAACGAGGAAGTGACCAAGCGGGACGTACGCAGCGTTCTGTCTCGCGAACGCGAGAAGGTGATGAACGACGTGCGCACGAGGTTGGCAGACGAGGCCAAGTCCTTCGGGATCGAGATCATCGATGTGCGCATCAAGCGCGTGGATTTCGTGGCCGACATCACTGATTCGGTTTACCGGCGCATGGAATCCGAGCGCAAGCAGGTTGCCAACGAGTTGCGTTCCCAGGGCGCGGCAGAGGCCGAGAAGATCCGAGCCGATGCCGACAGGCAGCGAGAGGTCATCATCGCCGAGGCCTACCGGGATGCGCAGAAGATCAAGGGCGAGGGCGATGCGAAGGCTTCGATGTTGTATGCTGAATCGTTTGGCCGCGATCCGCAGTTCGCGCAGTTCTATCGCAGCCTGGAAGCTTACCGGGCAACGTTTCGCAGCAAGTCCGACGTGATGGTGCTGGAGCCGGGCAATGACTTCTTCAGGGCCATGAGGGGTCAGGGCGGCGGTACATCGGCGGCTCCACCTCGGAAGTGACCCGCTGTTCAGGGGTCAGAACCTTGCGTCTGTCCGGCTCGGTCAGCGTGCAGGTTCCGATCTCAATCAGTGCCGTCCTGTCCGGCCCGGGATGAACGCTTTGGTTTCGAGCCGGCGTGTGGGGCGGGCGACGGTACGTGCGGGTGCTTCGGTCCCACCGCCTGCTGACGGTCTGACGCGGTCGCAGTGCTGCCCAGCCAGAGCCGGGGCGGACCCTACAATGCTGCTTTGGCTTTCTACGGTTTCATGTCCCGAGCTTGGCTGCTGCCTGAACATTTTGCAGACGTTCTGCCGGCTCAGGCGCTCATCCTGGAAGCCTTGCGCCGACGGTTGATCGACCATGCGTCTCGCCGCGGCTTCGAGTTGATCGTTCCGCCCATGCTGGAGCACCTGGAATCCCTGCTGTCGGGCACGGGTCGGGAGCTGGAGTTGCAGACCTTCAAGTTGGTGGACCAGCTCAGCGGGCGCACCTTGGGCCTGAGGGCCGACACCACGGCGCAGGCCGCCCGCATCGATGCCCACCTGCTGAACCGGCAGGGCGTCACCCGGCTTTGCTACTGTGGTCCTGTGCTGCACGCGCAGCAGGCGGGCCCGGGACGGTCCCGCGAGCTCTTGCAGTTCGGCGTCGAGCTCTTCGGTCATGCGGGACCCGAGTCGGACCTGGAGATCCTGGATCTGGCCTTGGAGGTCTTGTCGCTGGCGGGCGCGCGTCGGCCGACCATCGACCTGTCCGATGCCCGCGTCCTTGGGGCCTTGCTGGCGGGTGCGCCCGTGGGACCGGCGCTGCTTGAGGACATCGTCGAGTCCTTGTCCCGAAAGGACCGTGCTGCGCTGCAAGCCCTGGTGCAGGCGCTGCCGGCTGCGTCGCGCGAGGGCCTGCTGGCCTTGCTGGATCTCTTCGGTGATCGCGACGTCCTGCAGCGAGCGCGGCACCGGCTGCCTCAAGACCCGACCATGGCTGGGGCCCTGGATCAGTTGGACTGGTTGGCCCAGCGGCTTCAGGCGGATCATCCAGAGCTGCGGGTGAGCTTCGATCTCGGTGACATGGGCGGCTACGCCTACTACAGCGGCGTCCGATTTGCGGTGTACGCGCATGACAGCGCGGCTGCCCTGGTCCGTGGAGGCCGGTATGACGAGGTGGGCGCAGTCTTCGGTCGCAACCGCCCGGCGGTGGGCTTCAGCCTGGACCTCAAGTCCTTGGCGGGCTTGGCTGAGCACGGCCCGGTGGCGCTGGCCGTGCGGGCCCCCTGGTCCGACGATCCGGCGCTCAAGGCGTCTGTGCGGCGGCTGCGGGAGTCCGGAGAGACCGTGGTCTTCGACCTCCCCGGAGCGCCGGCCGAGGAATGCGGCCGCTCTTTCGACAGGGAACTCGTGAAGATCGGTGGCCAATGGGTGCTGCGTCCGGCTTGACCGTCAAAGGCTTTGTGAATGGAATCCACTCAAGTGAACACATCTGCTGCCGGGCGCAACGTGGTGGTCGTCGGCACTCAATGGGGCGATGAGGGCAAGGGAAAGGTGGTGGACTGGCTGACCGACCACGCCCAGGGCGTCGTGCGCTTCCAGGGTGGCCACAACGCCGGGCACACCCTGGTGATCCATGGTCGCAAGACCGCCCTGCAGCTGGTCCCCTCGGGGGTCATGCGCGAGGGTGTGGCCTGTTACATCGGCAACGGCGTTGTGGTCGATGCTGTGCACCTGCTCAGTGAGATCCAGCGGCTGGAGTCCATCGGGGTGGAGGTCCGTTCGCGGCTCTTCATCAGCGACTCCTGTGCGTTGATACTTCCCTTTCACGCCGAGGTGGATCGGGCTCGCGAAGCGCTGCGCGAATCCGGCGGCACGGGCAGGATCGGTACCACTGGCAAGGGCATCGGCCCGGCCTACGAGGACAAGGTGGCCCGGCGCGCGCTGCGCATCCAGGACCTCAGGCACCCGCAGCGCTTCGCTCAACGCCTGACGGAACTGCTGGCACTCCACAACGCGGCCCTGTCGGGCTATCTTGGGTCCCGGGCGATGGAGTTCCAGCCGATCTACGAGCGCGCCATGCAGGTTGCGGACGAGCTCCGTCCGATGTTTGCCGACGTGGGCTACGCCCTGCACCAGAGCCACCTTCGGGGCGAAAGGCTGCTGTTCGAAGGCGCGCAGGGCACCTTGCTGGACATTGACCACGGCACCTATCCCTACGTCACGTCAAGCAACTGTGTGGCTGGGCACGCAGCCGCTGGCTCAGGCGTAGGGCCGCAGATGCTGCACTACCGCCTGGGAATCACCAAGGCCTACACCACGCGGGTAGGCGGGGGGCCGTTCCCGACCGAGTTGTCGATCGAGCAGCCTGGCTCGGTGGGTCACCACCTGTCCAGCGTGGGGCAGGAGCGGGGCACGGTGACCGGGCGCGCCCGTCGATGCGGCTGGCTGGATGCCGCGGCCCTCAGGCGCGCCATGATCATCAACGGCATTTCCGGCCTTTGCGTTACCAAGCTGGACGTGCTGGACGGCCTGTCAGAAGTCCGGGTCTGCAGTGGCTACCGCCTGGATGGACGGATCGTCGACATCCTGCCGCTGGACGCCGACGATATCGCGCGCTGCGAACCGATCTATGAGTCGTTCGAAGGTTGGACCGAACCCACGGTCGGCTTGACGCGATGGGATCAACTGCCAACCGGGGCGCGGCAGTATCTGCAACGTGTCCAGGAGATGATCGGCGTGCCCATCGACATGGTGTCCACGGGGCCCGACCGCGACGACACCATCGTGCTTCGGCACCCGTTCAGGCCTTGAAGAGGAGAAGCCATGCTCACTGACGACGGCAAGCACCTGTATGTGTCCTGGGACGAGTACCACCGGCTCATTGAGCGCCTGGCCCTGAAGGTCGCCAGCACGGGATGGCAGTTCGACCAGATCCTGTGCCTGGCACGCGGGGGGATGCGCCCGGGCGATGTGCTGTCGCGCATCTTCGACAAGCCCCTGGCCATCATGTCCACCAGTTCTTACCGCGCCGAGGCGGGCACGATACAGGGGCGGCTGGACTTGGCCAAGTACATCACCCTTCCCAAGGGTGAGCTGGCCGGGCGCGTGCTGCTGGTGGATGACTTGGCCGACTCCGGCGTCACGCTCAGGGCGGTGGTCGAGCGGTTGCGGGGCATGCCCACCATCTCCGAGTTGCGCACGGCAGTGATCTGGGTCAAGGGTGTGTCCACCTATGTCCCGGAGTATTTCGTGGAGACCTTGCCCACCAGTCCCTGGATCCATCAGCCGTTTGAGGAGTATGACGAACTCCGGCCGGCGGCCCTCGCCAAGCGCTACGAAGTTTGAGCGAGCTGGCAGCCATCACCGCAGGCTTCGACGTCCAAACTGGTCTGGCGTTGGCTCAGCGCGCGAGTGAACTGCCATCAGAAAGAAAAAAGCCGGTCGGCGACCGGCTTGTCATTGGAGTCTTGACGACTTGTCGTGTATGGTGCCCAGGAGAGGACTCGAACCTCCACGGAGTTACCCGCTAGTACCTGAAACTAGTGCGTCTACCAATTCCGCCACCTGGGCTTTCAGGAAAACCAAGAGTCTATCATCAAGAAGTCCAACATCAACTCCGGCGCGCGTACCCAGTCCCCAGCCGACCTCCCTGGTGATCTGCTGGGAGTGGTACGGGGTCGCGTAGAGGGCCACAGAGACGGCCATGGCTTTGTTCTGCGCGAGGATGGCGAAGCCTCGATCTTCCTGCCGGCATCGGAAATGCGAGGCGTCCTGCACGGCGACGAGATCAGCGTGCAAATCATCCGGCAGGACCGCAAGGGCCGGCCCGAGGGGCGCATCCTGGACATCCTGTCGCGGCCGAAGCGACCCCTCATCGGGCGCCTGCTGCTGGAAAGCGCGGGCTGGATTGTGGCTTGCGAGGACAGGCGGTTCGGGCAGGACATCCTGATTCCCAAAGGGGGTGTCGGCAGTGCGCAGGCTGGGCAGGTGGTCTGCGTCGAACTGACCGAGGCCCCCTCGCTGCATGCGCGTCCCGTCGGGCGCGTGATCGAAGTGCTGGGCGACATCGATGATCCGGGCATGGAGGTCGAGATCGCCGTGCGCAAGTACGGGGTGCCGCACGAGTTTCCCGCTGAGGTCGTGCTCGAGTCTGGCGCGCTGCCGTCGTCGATCCGCGCGGCCGAACGCAGGCAACGCGTGGACCTCACCGATGTGCCGCTCGTCACGATCGATGGCGAGGACGCGCGCGACTTCGACGATGCCGTCTACTGCGAGCCCTTGGAGTCCAGCACCAGGGCAGCAGCGACTCCTGTCAGGTGGCGTCTGATCGTGGCCATCGCCGACGTCAGCCACTATGTGAAGCCCGGCTCGAAACTCGATGCCGAAGCCTATGAGCGGGCCACTTCGGTGTATTTTCCCCGCCGTGTCATCCCGATGCTGCCCGAGCGTCTGTCCAACGGCCTGTGTTCACTGAATCCGGACGAAGACCGCCTGGCCATGGTTTGCGACATGGTGGTGGACGATGAAGGCGAAGTGCAGGCCTACCAGTTCTATCCCGCCGTGATGCGGTCCCATGCCCGGCTGACCTACACCGAGGTAGCGGCTGTCCTTGCCAACACGCGTGGACCGGATGCCATCCGCCGGGCCCCGGTGCTGCAGCACCTCATTCACCTGCACGCCGTGTACCGGGCGCTGCTCAAGCAGCGCGCGCGACGCGGCGCGGTGGACTTCGACACGACGGAGACGCAGATCGTGTGCGATGACTCCGGTCGCATTGAAAAGATCGTGCCTCGGGTCAGAACGGAGGCGCACAGGCTCATCGAGGAGTCCATGCTCGCGGCCAATGTCTGCGCGGCGCATTTCATCGAGCAGGCCGGACACGCCTCACTGTTTCGCGTGCATGAGGGCCCCACGGCCGAAAAGCGCGTGGCGTTGCAGAGCTATCTTCGGGCCCTGGGCATCGGGCTGTCGATCAGCGATGACCCCAGGCCTGCGGAGATGCAGTTGGTCGCCCAGGCCACCCGGGACAGGAGCGATTCCGCCCAGATCCACCAGATGCTGCTGCGCTCCATGCAGCAGGCGATCTACACCCCGATCAACAGCGGTCACTTCGGTTTGGCGTTCGACGCCTATACCCATTTCACGAGTCCGATCCGGCGTTACCCGGATCTGTTGGTCCACCGGGTCATCAAGGCCTTGCTCGGGCAGAAGATCTACCGTTTCGTACCTGCGGACTTGAGGATGCCGCCGCAACCGCGCAGAACCCTTGCTGCGAAGGCCGCGCCGCAGCAGGCACGTCCGCAGGACAAGCAGGTTCAGGCCTGGCAGGCGGCCGGACTGCACACCAGTGCCAGCGAGCGTCGCGCGGACGAGGCCTCGCGGGACGTCGAAGCTTGGTTGAAGTGCCACTTCATGAAGGCCCGCCTGGGCGAGGAGTTCCAGGGTACGGTCACTTCGGTGGCCAGCTTCGGGGTGTTCGTCACCCTGGATGATCTGCACGTGGAGGGTCTGGTCCACGTGACGGAGTTGGGTGGTGAGTACTTCCGCTTCGATGAGCTGCGCCAGGAGCTGCGTGGCGACCGCAGCGGCATGCGATATGGCGTCGGCTCTCGCGTGCGGGTCCAGGTCAGCCGGGTGGACCTGGATGGGCGTCGCATCGACTTCAGGATGGTCAAGGAGGCTGCCGCGGCTTGGACCTCGCCACGCAGCAAGCCGATGCCGTCGGCTGCGGGCGTGTCGCAGGAGCCGACGGCCACGGGGCTGTTGGCGGCCACGCTGGCGCAGGACCGGTCCATCAAAGCCCGGACCAAGGCCGCGCGACCGGGCGTGGTGACACCGACACGCAAGGCTGCCGGCCGCGCCGGGGGCACCACCAAGACCAAGTCGGCTGCCAGTGGCAAGCGCGGCCGACGCTGACGCTGCCGGCCCCGGGCCGCCCCAAGTCTTCTTGCGCCCCCTCGGGGGGGCCGGGACAGGCAGCGCCCGGACCTTGGGGGTGGTCTCAAGAGGCGAGCTGATGCATGATCTCCACCAGATCCCCGGCACGAACTGCGTTGCGCGCGCCATGTCTGTCTGCGCCCAGCCCGTGGAGGTGGACGGCGCAGCAGGCGATGCGCTGAGCCCAACCCGACTCGCTGTCGCAACGCTGTTCCTGGCTGGCCCACCGGCCCGCCAGCCAGCCGGCCAGGACGTCGCCAGTCCCGGCCGTTGCCAAGGCGGCATTGCCTGTCACGTTGACTTCGGGCAGCGCCTCGGGCGAACACACCACTGTCCCGGACCCTTTGAGTACCACCGTGGCCGCGTACAGGCTGGACAGGCGTTTCGCCGCGGCCAGGCGATCAGCCTGCACATCCGTCGTGGTGCAGCCCAGCAGTCGAGCGGCTTCCAGGGGGTGGGGTGTGAGTACGGTGGCAAGGCCCCTCACGTGTCGGTTTCGCAGCATCGCGGCGAGGTCCGCCTGCTGCGCGACGTCGTTCAGGGCGTCGGCGTCCAGCACCAGGCGCCAGGAGCGCTGCAGCAGCAACGGCAGCCACGGCCCCAAGGCCGGCCCCGCGCCGCATCCGCAGACCACGGTGCACGCTTCCAGGTCCCAGCGCGGCAGGTCCTGCGGCCGCATCCACATGCACTCAGGGCGGAACTCGTCACGCAACGGCATGTCCGGGTCCAGGCAGGCCACCACCACCCGGCCCGCACCGGCCGCCAGGGCGGCATGGGCCGCCATGCGAATGGCGCCCGACATGCCGATGGCGCCGCCCACCGCGACCACGTCTCCGAAGCGGCCTTTGTGGGTCGCATGTGACCTGAATGCGACCGGCCCAGGCACCGCGCATGGTCCCACGGTCCGGGCAACAGATGGAACGCACCGGTCCTGCCTGACCTGGTCCAATGAATCAAACCACAGCGATCCGACGGCATCCCGCCCGCTTCCCATCAGCAATCCGGGCTTGAGCGTGAGAAGGCTCAGGGTGGCCCGAGCAGTGACCAGTCCACCACCCAGAGCTTGGCCTGTATCAGCATGCAAGCCTGTGGGCACGTCGATGCTCAGGCAGGGGATGGCCCCCGCGCTGATCATCCGGACTGCATCGGCCATGGGCGGCTCCAGCGGCCGATTCGCCCCCAGGCCCAGCAGGGCATCAATGACGAGGTCGGCCTCCTGCTGCACAGCGGGCTCGGCCAGTTCGCATCCGGCGTCCAGCGCAAGTTGCAGGGCTGCGTGGGTGGCCGGCTTGAGTTCGCGTGCGTGGGGATGCAGGGTGAGCCACACCTGTCTGCCCTGGCGGGCCAAGTGCGCGGCCGCATGCAGGCCGTCGCCACCGTTGCCGCCCGGGCCTGCCGCCACCCAGATGCGTTTCGCGTGGGGGGCCTGGGCCAGCACCCACCGGGCCACGCGCCGACCTGCCCAGGCCATGAGGGTGTGAGACGGCCATCGTTGCAGCAGAGCCGCCTCCAGTTCACGCGTGCCGCGGGTATCGTGCAAGGGCCAGGAGCTGGCGCTGGCAAACACGTCGTGGGGCGCCGGCGGATCCCCCGGATGCGGTTCGGGGCAGTCAGTCTGAGCGCGCGATGTTCGGGGCATGGGCGGCAGCCAGTGAGCTTTCGAAGACCCGGGAGTTGCACATCCCGATGTCGCGAAGCGGGCCAGTGACTCTCAGATGAATGGTAAACTCTCGGGGTTTGCCCATGAGAGTCATCGCACACGGCAACGTGAGCCTGCACAAGGCGCATTTGTGGTGACGCTGCTGGCGAACCAATCGCGGACCGCGGCCCCGGAAGGTGTCCAGCGCTCGCCCAGAGATCATGCTCTGGGCAACGGTGCGGATGCAGGCTCGGTTCAAGACCCAACCTTCGGAGAAATCATGACAGTATCGATGCGCGACATGCTCGAGGCAGGCGTCCACTTTGGGCACCAGACCCGGTTCTGGAACCCCAAGATGGCCCCCTACATCTACGGCCATCGCAACAAGATCCACATCATCAACCTCGAGAAGACGCAACCGCTTTTCAACGAGGCGATGAAGTTCATCCGCCAGTTGTCCAGCCGCCGCGGGACGATCTTGATGATTGGCACGAAGCGCCAGGCCAGGGATGTGATCGCGCAAGAGGCCCGCCGCTCCGGCATGCCTTTCGTCGACCAGCGCTGGCTTGGCGGGATGTTGACCAACTTCAAGACGGTCAAGGGCTCGCTCAAGAAGCTCAAGGACATGCAGGCGACCAAGGAAGCGGGCATAGACGCCATGATCAAGAAGGAGGCGCTGATGTTCGATCGCGAGCTGGCCAAGCTCGAGAAGGATATCGGCGGCATCCAGGACATGAACGCGCTGCCCGACGCACTGTTCGTCATCGACGTGGGCTACCACAAGATCGCCGTGGCAGAGGCCAACAAGCTGGGCATCCCGGTGATCGGCATCGTCGACACCAACCACTCGCCTGAGGGTGTGCAATACGTGGTGCCCGGTAACGATGACTCTGCGAAGGCCGTGGCGCTGTATGCCCGTGCGGTCGCAGACGCGGTCCTTGAAGGCAAGGCCAACGCCACTGCCGAGGTGGTGCATGCCGCCAGCGAAGGCGACGAGTTCGTCGAAGTCAGCGAAGACGCCTGAAACCCATGAGCCGGGCGGCGGGTGCGCAGGCCGCGCCCGCCGCCCGCTTTGCATCAGATACGGAGAGGACAGACATGGCAGCAATCACCGCAAGCATGGTCGCGGAACTGCGCGGCAAGACCGACGCCCCCATGATGGAGTGCAAGAAAGCGCTGACGGAGGCCGGTGGTGACATGACCCGCGCTGAGGAGATTCTCCGCGTCAAGCTTGGCAACAAGGCGGGCAAGGCGGCCTCACGCATCACCGCCGAAGGCGTGGTGGCTGCCTTTGTGCAGGGCTCGACGGGCGCCTTGGTGGAGGTCAACTGCGAGACAGACTTCGTCTCCAAGAACGAGTCCTTCCTGGCCTTCGTGAAGAGCTGCGCCGAGTTGATTGCCACTCGCGCGCCAGCGGACATCGCCGCGCTGTCGGCCTTGCCTCTGTCGCAGGACGGATTCGGTCCGACGGTCGAAGACGTTCGCAAGGGGCTGATCGGCAAGATCGGCGAGAACATGACAGTGCGTCGCTTCCGTCGCTATGCGGGTGGCGCGCAACTGGCCTCCTATCTGCATGGCACCCGCATCGGGGTGATGGTCGAGTTCGAAGGCTCAGAGGTGGCTGCCAAGGACGTGGCCATGCACGTGGCGGCGATGAAGCCCGTGAGCCTGTCTGCAGCCGAGGTGCCTTCCGACTTGGTGGAGCGCGAACGCCGGGTTGCCGCGGAGAAGGCGGCCGAGTCGGGAAAGCCCGCGGAGATCGTGGCCAAGATGGTCGAAGGATCGGTGCAGAAGTTCCTGAAGGAAGTTTCCTTGTTCAATCAAGTCTTCGTGAAGAACGACAAGCAGACCGTTGAACAGATGCTCAAGGCTGCGGGAACCAGCGTGAAGGGCTTCACCCTCTACGTGGTGGGTGAAGGCATCGAGAAGAAGGTGGATGACTTCGCCGCTGAAGTGGCGGCCCAGGTGGCGGCGGCCAAGTCTCAGTAAGGGATGTGGCGGCGGGTCCGCAAGCCCGCTTTACACTGACCGGATTGCTGAATACCAACGGGTCCTGCATGACGGAGTACAGGCGCATCCTGCTGAAGCTGTCGGGTGAGGCGCTCATGGGCGACGACGCCTTCGGCATCAACCGGGCCACCATCGTGCGCATGGTGCGCGAAGTGCAGGAAGTCACCCTGCTGGGTTGCGAGGTGGCGGTGGTCATCGGCGGGGGCAACATCTTTCGCGGTGTGGCTGGAGGCTCTGTCGGCATGGACCGCGCGACGGCCGACTACATGGGCATGCTGGCCACGGTGATGAATTCCCTTGCACTGGCCGACACCATGCGTCAAGAGGGCATGACTGCGCGCGTGATGTCAGCCATCGCCATCGAGCAGGTCGTGGAGCCCTACGTGCGCCCCAAGGCCCTGCAGTACCTTGAAGAAGGCAAGGTGGTGATCTTTGCCGCCGGTACAGGCAACCCTTTCTTCACCACGGACACCGCAGCGGCTCTCAGGGGCGCCGAGATCGGGGCGCAGGTCGTGTTGAAGGCCACCAAGGTCGATGGCGTGTACTCGGCCGATCCCAACAAGGACCCGCTGGCCACCCGCTACAGCACCATCTCCTTCGACGAGGCCATTTCGCGCAACCTTCAGGTGATGGATGCGACGGCCTTCGCCCTGTGCCGGGATCAGAGGCTGCCGATCAAGGTCTTTTCGATCTTCAAGCCGGGTGCACTTCGACGTGTGGTTCAGGGTGAGGACGAGGGAACGCTCGTCCACGTGTGACAGGTGAGTGCAAGATGACGATTGCCGACATCAGGAAGAACGCCGAGACCAAGATGGGCAAGACCATCGAGGCCTTGAAGGGCGAGCTGCAGAAGATCCGCACCGGGCGTGCCCACCCCGGCATCCTGGATCAGGTGCATGTGGACTACTACGGCTCGCCAGTGCCCATCAGCCAGGTGGCCAACGTCTCCCTGCTCGACGCCCGCACCATCAGCGTCCAGCCCTGGGAAAAGGGCATGGGCCCCAAGATCGAGAAGGCGATCCGCGAGTCCGATCTGGGCTTGAACCCCGCCGCCCAGGGCGATCTGCTGCGTGTTCCCATGCCGGCCCTGACGGAGGAGCGCCGGCGCGACCTCACCAAGGTGGTCCGCCATGCGGGTGAGGATGCCAAGGTGGCCGTTCGCAACCTGCGGCGCGAGGGCAACGAGCAGCTGAAGCGGCTCCTCAAGGACAAGGCCATCTCGGAGGATGATGAGCGTCGGGGCCAGGACGAGGTTCAGCGCCTGACCGACCGGGTGGTGGCCGAGGTGGACCGGCTCGTCCAGGCCAAGGAAGCTGAAGTGCTGGCGGTTTGAGGCCCAGGCCGAGCACCCAGCACGCTCCATGCAAGGCAGCCTCAGGATCCCCCGCCATGTGGCCGTCGTCATGGACGGCAACGGACGGTGGGCGAAGAACCGCTACATGCCGCGCTTCTTCGGCCACAAGGCCGGGGTCGACACGCTCATTCGCGCCATCGACTTGTTTGCGGACCGCGGCGTCGAGTATCTGACGGTGTTCGCGTTCTCTTCAGAAAACTGGAAGCGCCCGGCCGACGAGGTGTCGGGACTCTTCGGTCTCGTGCTCGTGGCAGCGTCCAAGTATCTCGAATCGATGGTTTCCAAGGGTGTGCGGATCCGAGTCATCGGCAGCCGCAAGGGGGTCTCGGACAGACTGCTGGCCGCGTGGACGCAGGCTGAAGCAGCGACGGCGCACAACCGTCGCATCACGGTACTCGTTGCGTTCAATTTCGGGGGGCGTTGGGACGTGGTGCAGGCCTGTCGGCGCGCGTTGCAGTCCGGACTGGCCCCCGACGCCCTGGACGAAGAGTCCTTTGCGCGTCTGCTCACCCTCAGCGACGCTCCCGACCCGGACCTGTTCATCCGCACAGGTGGCGAAATGCGACTGAGCAACTTCCTGCTGTGGCAGGCGGCGTATGCCGAGTTGTATTTCACCGACTGCCTGTGGCCCGACTTCGACGCCGCGCAGATCGATCTCGCCCTGGCGTCGTTTGCGGTGCGCGATCGCCGATTCGGCGCCGCTGAGTCCTGGTCGCACGGCCCGGACGTCGCGGGCTGACGCACATGCTGGGCCAGCGCGTCGTCACTGCGATCGTGTTGCTGGCGCTGTTGGTGCCTGCGCTGTGGGCAAAGCATCCCTGGGCCTTCGCCATCCTGACCTTGGCGCTCGTCGCCGCCGCGGGCTGGGAGTGGGCTCGCTTGCACGGGGCAGATCAGGGCGGGGCGCTGGTGATGGGATTGCTGCTGCTGGCTGTGTGCCTGGGAACGGGCCCTGTGGCGCTGCAAGGGCAGGTGCCGGGGGTGATCTGGGTTGCGCTGGCTGCCGCCTGGGTCCTTGGCGGAGGCTGGGCGCTGTACCGGGGCGTGGCCGGTTGGCAGCAGATCCCCGCCTGGGTGGCATGGCCCGTGGGCCTGGTCGCCTTGTGGGCAGCCTGGACGGCCCTCGTGACGGCCCGGGCGCAGGGGCTGGCTTTCGTGCTGTCGGTGTTGTGCGTGGTCTGGGCGGCGGACGTTGCCGCGTACTTCGGCGGACGTGCCTTCGGGCGCCGCAAGCTGGCGCCGTCCATCAGCCCGGGGAAGTCCTGGGAAGGCGTTGTCGCGGGCATGGCGGGGGTGCTGGCGCTGGCCTGGGCGTGGACCGCGACCCTGGATGGCGGGGCCACCTTCGCCTCTGCGACTGGCGCCAGCGCCCTGGGCGGACCCAGCCTGTTCTCCGTGCTGTTCGAACGCTACGGCGTGGGCTGGGGCGTGGTGCACCTGATCCTGCTGTCGGGCCTGAGCGTACTCGGTGATCTCTTCGAATCGCTGGTCAAGCGGGCTGCGGGTGTCAAGGACTCCAGCCGTCTGTTGCCTGGACACGGCGGCGTTCTGGACCGCATCGACGCCCTGTTGCCGGTGTTCCCCTTGGCCCTGGCATTGACCCGCTCATGAAGCCCGAAGCCTCAGCGTCGTACCAGCGCCTGGTCGTCCTGGGCTCGACCGGGTCCGTGGGGGTCAACACCCTGGATGTGGCCCAACGGCACCCCGAGGCCATCCAAGTGGCGGGGCTCTCGGCCTTCCGACGCATGGACGATCTTGCTGCACAGTGCGAACGGTTCCGGCCCCGCTGGGTCGCTGTGCCCGACGATGCGGCGGCCCGGCGCCTGAAGGGTCTGCTATCGCCCGCTGCGCGCCACGTGCAGGTGCTGGTGGGACCAGCCGGCCTGTGCGAACTGGCCGCCCATTCCGAGGTGGACACGGTCATGGCCTCGATCGTGGGTGCCGCCGGCCTTGCCCCCTGCCTGGCTGCGGCCCGCGCCGGCAAGCGGCTGCTCCTGGCCAACAAGGAGGCGCTGGTGGTGGGGGGTTCCGTGTTCATGGCGGCGGTGCGGCAGGGCGGCGCCACGCTCCTGCCCATAGACAGCGAGCACTCCGCGATCTTCCAGTGCCTGCCCCAGGACCGTGCGGCCTGGCCGGACTTCATCGACCACATCGTGCTCACTGCCTCCGGCGGGCCGTTTCGACAAGCCGATCCGTCCACCTTCCACCGCATCACACCGGCCCAGGCGGTGGCGCACCCCAATTGGGTCATGGGACGCAAGATCTCCGTGGACTCGGCGACCATGATGAACAAGGCCCTGGAGGTCATCGAGGCGCGCTGGCTGTTTGACCTGCAGCCCGCGGACATCCGCGTGGTCATCCATCCCCAGAGCATCATCCACTCGATGGTGGTGTGTCGCGACGCCTCGGTGCTGGCGCAGATGGGCACGCCCGACATGCGGGTGCCCATCGCCTATGGCTTGTCGTTTCCCCGCCGCATGCACTCCGGAGCGTCGCGGCTGGACTTCCTGTCGCTGTCCTCGCTGAGCTTCGAGCCGCCCGACCCGACGAGGTTTCCCGGGCTGAACCTGGCCTACGAGGTGCTGACGGCACCCGAGGGCTCCAGCGTGGTCCTGAACGCCGCCAACGAGGTGGCGGTGGCGGCGTTCCTGGAAGGCCAGGTGCCGTTCACGGCCATCCACGGCATCAATCAGGACACGCTCGGGTCCCTGGCAGGCCGCTTCGCGGTCCCCGCATCGCTGGAGGACCTGCTGGACCTGGATGCCCGGGCACGGTCACAGGCCACGGCCCTGGTGAAGCGGCTGACGAAGTCATGATCACGGCGCTGGCCTTCGTGGCGACGCTGGCCTTGCTGGTGGTGATCCACGAGTACGGACACTACAGGGCGGCCCTGGCCTGCGGCGTGAAGGTGATGCGTTTCTCCGTGGGCTTTGGTCGGGTGCTGTGGCGTCGCCAGGCGAGCCCGCAGGCCACGGAGTTTGTGGTCTGCATGCTGCCCTTGGGCGGCTACGTGCGCATGCTGGATGACCGCGAGGGGCCCATCGATCCTGCGCAGTCGCACCAGGCTTTCAATCGAAAGCCTTTGTGGCAGCGCGCCTTCGTGGTGTTCGCCGGGCCTGCGGCCAACCTGCTGCTGGCGGTGTTTCTCTACAGTGCCGTGCAATGGATGGGGGTGCTGGAACCCCAGGCGGTCCTGAGTGCTCCGCCTGCGCAGAGCGTTGCGGCGCGCGCGGGCCTGAAGTCGGGCGATTGGGTCCGGGCCTGGTCGGCCGACGGTTTGTCCTGGCAGGAGGTCCGCTCCATGGTGGACCTGCGCTGGCGGGCCCTGGACGCGCGGGTGAACGGAAAACCGCTGTACCTCATGGTGTCCGATAGCCAGGGCCGCGGCAGCCGTGCCGTGAGGCTGGATGCGCCCGCAGGGTCGCGCTCGGCCGATCCCGAGGCCATGCGGGAGTTGGGCCTGGGGGCGCCCTGGTCGCCCGCCGTGCTTGGCGAGATCAAGCCAGGTGGGCCGGCGGATCAGGCCGGATTGCGCGCGGGCGACAAGGTAGTCACCGTAGACGGATTGCCCATCCAGGATGCGCAGGCACTGCGCGAGGCCATACAGGCGCGTCCTGGCCAGACCTCGACCTGGATCGTCCTCAGGACCGAAGGGACGGTGCAGGTGGAGGTGCGGCCACGCACCCAGCGGGCAGGCCAGGGCACCGTGGGCAAGATCGACGCATTCGTGGGACTGGCTGCGCCGACGGTCATGGTGTCCATGGGCCCGCTGGACGGGTTGATCGAGGGGGTGAACAAGACCTGGGACGTTTCGGTGCTGACGGTCTCGACCATCGGGCGCATGATCGTGGGACAGGCCTCCATCAAGAATCTCAGCGGGCCGCTGACGATCGCGGACTACGCCGGGCAGTCGGCACAGAAGGGCTGGTCCAGCTACCTCGCCTTCCTGGCCCTGGTCAGCGTCAGTCTGGGCATCCTGAACCTGCTGCCGCTGCCCATGCTCGACGGTGGACACCTGATGTATTATCTTTTCGAAGGGTTGACAGGTCGGCCTGTCTCCGACGCTTGGCTCGAGCGATTGCAGCGCGGTGGTATCGCGATCTTGCTGACGCTGATGTCCGTGGCACTCTTCAACGACGTCGCCCGACTTGTCGGTTTCCATTGAGCCTTACCTGATGCTTCATCTCAACCTCATGGGGCCGTTGCGCCCGGGCGCGGCGGTGGTGGCGGCGGTCTTCGCCAGCGCCTACCTGCCTTCTGCGGGCGCTGTGGAGCCCTTCAAGATCAAGGACATCCGCATCCAGGGGCTTCAGCGGACGGACCCCGGCACGGTGTTCGCTGCCTTGCCCTTTCGCATTGGAGACACCTACAACGACGACAAGGGCTCGGCGGCCCTGCGGGCCCTGTTTGCCACGGGACTGTTCAAGGACGTGCGCATCGAGATCGAGGGCGACGTGGCGGTGGTCGTCATCGACGAGCGTGCCATCATCGCCGCGGTGTCCTTCGTGGGCCTGCAGGAGTTCGACAAGGACACGCTCACCAAGTCCTTGAAGGACGCCGGCATCGGCGAGGGTCTGCCTTTCGACCGGGCGGTGGTCGACCGCGCCGAGCAGGAGATCAAGCGCCAGTACCTGTCGCGCAGCCTCTACGGCGCGGAGGTCGTCACCACCATCACGCCCTTGGAGCGCAATCGCGTCAACGTCACCTTCACCATGACCGAGGGTGCGGCCGCCAAGATCAAGGACATCCGGATTTCCGGGGCCTCGGTCTTCACGCAGGCGCAACTGCTGTCGCTGCTGGATTTGACGCCCAGCGGCTGGCTGACCTGGTACACGAAGTCCGACCGATACGCGCGCTCCAAGCTCAACGCCGACCTCGAGACGCTGCGGGCCCACTACGTCAACCGCGGCTACCTGGAATTCGCCGTCGAATCGACCCAAGTCACCATCTCGCCGGACAAGCAGCAGATCTCCATCGCCATTTCCATCCGCGAGGGGCAGCCCTACACCGTCACAGGCGTGCGCCTGGAAGGACAGTTCCTGGGCAAGGAGGATGAATTCCGCTCGCTGGTTCGCATCCGTCCCGGCCAGGCCTATCGGGGCGAGGATGTCACCAGCACCACCCGTGCGTTTTCCGACCTGTTCGGCCGATTCGGCTATGCCTTCGCCCGCGTCGAGGCCCGGCCGGAAATCGACCGCGCCACGGGCCAGGTGGTCGTGGTCCTGGCGGCCGAGCCGCAGCGGCGCGTCTACGTACGGCGCATCGACGTGGCAGGCAACACGCGCACGCGCGACGAGGTCATTCGCCGCGAGTTCCGCCAACTCGAGGCCTCGTGGTACGACGGCCTGAAGATCAAGCTCTCGCGTGACCGCGTGGAGCGCCTGGGCTACTTCAAGGATGTCAACGTCGAAACCAACGAGGTTCCCGGCAGTCCAGACCAGGTTGACCTGCTGGTCACGGTGGAGGAGCGCCCCACGGGAAACCTGATGGTAGGGGCCGCGTACTCCCAGGCGGAGAAGCTCACCCTGTCGGCTTCCATCAAGCAGGACAACGTGTTCGGCTCCGGCCATTACCTGGCTGTCGAAATCAACACGAGCCAGTCCAACCGCAACCTGGTCTTCAGCACGGTGGACCCGTACTTCACGGTGGATGGCATTTCGCGTGGCATCGACTTGTTCTACAGGACGAGCCGGCCCCTGAACAGCCTGGGAGACCAGTACCAGCTGGCCACGCCGGGTGCGGCCGTGCGCTTCGGAGTGCCCTTCTCGGATTTCGACACGGTGTTCTTCGGGGCGGGTGTGGAGCGCACGGAGATCAAGGCCACGACCTCCATCCCCAACAGCTACTACCTGTTTCGCGAGCAGTTCGGGGCCGTCAGCCACGCCTTGCCCCTGACGCTGGGCTGGCAGCGCGACCAGCGCGACAGCGTGGTCACCCCATCGTCAGGTCGCTACCAGCGGGTCAACCTGGAGTGGAGCATTGCTGGAGATGTCCGGTATCTGCGCACCAATGTGCAGTACCAGCAGTACTGGGCGTTGCCAGCCAAGCTGACCTTCGGCTTGAACGCCGAACTGGGCCTGGGGCAGGGCCTGGGCGGCAAGCCGTTCCCCATCTTCAAGAACTTCTACGGTGGGGGCCTGGGCTCGGTGCGCGTGTTCGAACAAGGGTCGCTCGGGGTGGTGGACCCCACAGGCGCGTTCATTGGCGGGGCCAAGCGCCTGAACGTCAATGGCGAGCTGTATTTCCCCGTGCCCGGCCTGGGCAACGACAAGTCCTTGCGCATCTTCGCCTTCGCCGACGCGGGCAACGTCTGGCGGGAGGGTGAGCCCATCACCACCGCGAGCCTCAGGGCCTCCACGGGCCTGGGCCTGAGCTGGATTTCCCCAGTGGGGCCCCTCAAGCTCAGTTGGGGAGTGCCGTTGCAGGCCACCTCGAAAGATAGAATCCAGCGTTTTCAATTCCAGATCGGGACAGCCTTCTGATGAAAGTCTTCGGCAAGATCACCGGCCTCGTCGCCGCGGCGTTGTTGTGCGCGGTCAACCCGGCCGCAGCCCAGGAACTCAAGCTCGGCTACGTCAACAGCGAGCGCGTCTTGCGCGATTCGGCACCTGCCAAGGCGGCCCAAGCCAAGCTGGAGACCGAGTTCGGCCGTCGCGAACGCGAGTTGAACGACCTGAGAAACCGGCTGAAGACAGCGGCCGACAAGTTCGAGAAGGATGCCCCGACGCTGCCGGAGGCCGAAAAAACCCGTCGCCAGCGCGAACTGGTGGACCAGGAGCGCGACCTCCAGCGCAAGCAGCGTGAGTTCCAGGAAGATCTCAACCAGCGCAAGAACGAGGAACTGGCCGCGGTGGTGGAACGTGCCAACCGGGTGATCCGACAGATCTTCGAGACCGAGAAGTACGACGCCATCCTGCAGGAGGTGGTGTTTGCGGGTCCGCGCGTGGACATCACCGACAAGGTGATCCGCGCTCTCAACGCCCCGGCCAAGTGACGGCCCGGCTGACGTGCCCGAGGTTCGTGTTGCGGACCTGAGCGCGCTGCTCGGCGCGGAGTTGATCGGCCCGCCGGATGTGCTGGTGGACCGCATCGGTTCGCTGTCAACAGCTGACGAGCGCACCGTCTCCTTTCTCTCCCATCCTCGTTACGCCTCCCAGTTGGAGAGCACGCGCGCGGGTTGCGTCATCATCGGCCCGCGCCACAGGCAACAGGCGGCGCACCTGCGGAGCGTGATCGTCTGCGAGGATCCGTACCTGGCCTATGCGCGCCTGTCCCAGTGGTGGGCCCAGGCCCATGCCGGCTCGTCCCTTGCAGCTGGAGTGCATCCGTCGGCGGTGGTCGATGGCTCGGCACAGGTGCACCCGACGTCCCGCGTGGAGGCCCTGGCAGTCATCGGGCCTGGCGCGCGGGTGGGTCCGGGCGCCCGCGTGGGAGCGCATGCCCTCATCGAGGCGCGGGCGATCGTGGGGGCGAACAGCCACATCGGGCCGCGCGTCTTCATAGGGCAGGGCTGCAGCGTGGGTGAGCGCTGCATCCTTCACCCAGGCGTGGTGATCGGCGCAGACGGTTTCGGTTTCGCCCCGGATGAAGGGCGCTGGGAGAAGATCGCCCAGCTCGGCGCCGTGCGGATCGATGATGACGTGGAGATCGGTGCGAACACCTGCGTGGACCGTGGCGCGCTGGACGACACGGTGATCGAGCAGGGCGTCAAGCTGGACAACCTGATACAGATAGGTCACAACGTGCGCATCGGCGCCCATACTGCCATGGCTGGGTGCGTGGGCGTGGCCGGCAGTGCCCGCATCGGGGCGCACTGCACCGTGGGTGGCGGCGCGATCATCCTGGGGCACCTGGAGTTGGTCGACGGTGTGCATGTCTCGGCCGCCACCGTGGTCACCAGGTCGATCCTCAAGCCGGGCCAGTACAGCGGCGTGTACCCCTTCGAAGAGAATGCCGCCTGGGAAAAGAACGCTGCCACGCTGAGGCAACTGCACGGTCTCAGGGACCGCTTACGAGCACTGGAAAAGGCGAAATCATGAGGATGGACATCCACGGTGTGCTCAAGAAGCTGCCTCACCGCTACCCGATCCTGCTCGTCGATCGGGTGTTGGAGATCGAGAGCGGCGTGCGGATCAAGGCGATCAAGAACGTGTCCATCAACGAGCCTTACTTCCTCGGACACTTTCCAAACCGCCCGGTGATGCCGGGCGTGCTCATGCTGGAGGCCCTTGCGCAAGCCGCTGCCTTGCTGTCCTTCGAGTCGGCAGGCCAGGCGCCTGATGACAATTCCGTGTACTACTTCGCCGGCATCGACGGGGCGCGCTTCAAGCGCCCGGTGGAGCCTGGCGACCAGTTGCTGCTGGAAGTGACCCTGTTGCGTGTCAAGTCGGGCATCTACAAGTTCGCTGCCCGGGCCAGCGTCGACGCGGAGGTGGCCGTGGAGGCGGAATTGATGTGCGCCATGCGCCAGGTGGGCTGAGAGCCTGTGAAGATTTGGGATAACCCCGACAACCACAAGCGGGTTCAGTCGTTGAAGTGGCATGAACACCGAGACGACTGATTCGACGCTGAGCGAAGGGCAAGACCTCTTCGGTCCCAGGCCTGTGGCGGCC
>JBJTZN010000028.1:0-16867 GCA_046087245.1 Rubrivivax sp. | reverse complement strand
CTCAGGTCTGCGGCTCGTCCAGGGCCAGGGCAAACCGGTTCTTGCCCTGCCGCTTGGCGCGGTACAGCGCTTCATCGGCGCGCTGCAGCAAGCGGTTCAGGGCTTCGCCCGCGCCGTGCTCGGCCACCCCGATGCTGATGGTAGGCCGGACTGGCTCCTGGGCAAGCTGCTGCACCCGGGCGAGCATGCCGTGCAGAATGTCTTCCAGGGCCTGGGGCTGCGCCTCGAACCAGGCGCCGAACTCTTCCCCGCCCAGTCGTCCGGCCAAGCCGCCCGGCGTGGCGTCGCGAAGTGCCTGGGCCACGGCCACCAGCACCGCATCGCCCACCGCATGGCCATGCTGATCGTTGATCCGCTTGAAGTCGTCCACATCCACCATGGCGAAGTACACACGGGCCGTCGAAGCGGGGGAGCGGTCCCGCTGCCAGCCCTCGTCCAGCAACGCCCTGCGGTTGAGAAGGCCGGTCAAAGCGTCGTGCGTGGCCTGGTGTCTCATCTGCTCGAACAGGCGCGCGTTCTCCCGCCGGGTCAGGGCCATGATGTGGCACAGGAAGACCGCCACCAGGATGGATCCCACGCACATCAGGCTGGCGTAGGCTGTCTCGACCGCACCCGGGTAGGTGGGCTGGACGATCACGAAGGTGGACCACCAGATCAGCAGGGACCCCACCGTGTAGACCTTGACATGGTCGAACAGGGGCGCCATGGACAAGGTGATGACCAGGCCGATGGGCAGAAACCAGTGGTCCGTCTGCTGGACCAGCGTGGCCTGGAAGCTGAAGCACACGGCCGTGAGCACACCGCCGCTTAGGATCCAGATCGACTCGAACCACAGCGTGGGTCGGCACAGGGGCGACAGCCGTGCGATCAGCCAGATGAAGACCGGGATCACGAACAACCAGCGCGCGGAGCCTTCCAGGTAGATCTCGTTGATCACCAGCGTGGCCATGCAGCAGGCGAAGGCCAGATACAGCCAGGCGACCTTGAGGCGTCTGAAGTCGGCGTACTGGCTGCTCATGCGGTTCGCGGGGTGCGCGTCGTTGCGTCCACGGGGGTAGGGCCATGGCTGGCCGACGCGGTCATCCTACTGGAGCGGCGGCAGCGCGGGTGCGGGCGTGGCCCGGATGCCGGCAGGAACTCACCGTCGCGCCCGGCCGCTGCGGCCGCTGCGGCCGCTTCGGCGCTCACGCTCTCAGTTCGCCGGGCCGGAGAACCTGTTCCTGAGCGCCTGCTCCAGCCGGTTCCACACGAAGCGCATCGAGGCCGAGCGGCGCAGTTCCGCATGGGCGCACAGCCACACCTCCTGCGGCTGCCCGAAGCGCTCGGCCAGGATGCGGCGCAGCCCGGGGCGATCGGCGGCCACGTCGGCCAGGTAGACCCCGACGCCGAGACCGGTCTCGATGGCCGCATGGCGCGCCAGCATGGCATCGGTGCGCAGCCGGAAGCGTACCGGCTGCGGCGGGGGCGCGCCCTTCATCATGGGCGCCAGCGGCGAGGTTTCGCGGTCGAATCCGGCCACGAAGGCCTCTTCCGGCAAGGTGTAGCCGGCGGGCTCGCCGTGACGCGCGATGAAGGACTCGTGCGCGTACAGGCCCAGTTCGGTGTTGCCCACGTGCACCGCGATCACGTCGTCCTGCTCGGGGCGGAAGAAACGCACCGCGATGTCCGCGTCGCGCCGCAGCAGGTTCTCCGCCCGGTTGGAGACCGACAGCTCGATCTCCAGGCCGGGCTGCTCGGCCAGCCACTGCGCGGCCAGCGGCGCGATGACATGGGTGGCGTACACCTCCGACACGGTGATGCGCACGGTGCCGGCCACCCGCTCGCCCGTCTCGACGAACAGGCGCGTGGCTTCCAGCACAGCGGCCTTCATCGGCAGCACGGTGGCGTGCAGGCTGTGTGCGCGCTCGGTGGGCTTGAGGCGGCCGGGCAGACGCACGAACAGGGCTTCGCCGAGCAGGGCCTCCAGCGCGCGGATGTGGCGCCCCAGGTTGGGTTGCGTGCTGCCCAGGCGCTGCGCCGCCTCCGTGAGCGTGCCGGCCTCGTACACCGCAATGAACGAGCGCAGCAGGTTCCAGTCGTCCACGTTGGGACCGGCCGGGGGGGCGAGCATGCGCGGCGTTCCCGGCATCTCGGACCGGGCCCGGCCAGCGGTGGATCTGGACCTCAGCGGCATGCGTGCAGTGTCTCCGAAGGGCGCCGCGGCCCGGGTCGTCCTGCGCGGCGCGTCGGTGCCTGGCCGGCGGCTCAGGCGCGGACGACGGTCGCGAGATCGCGCCGGGGCGACGGTCCTGCAGGCTGGGTCGAAAAGCCCACCCGGGCCAGCATCTGGACGGCACCGCGGCCCGGCTCCACGCCCAGCAACTTGTGCACCGCCGTGTAGGGCCCGCGCATCTCCGGGAATTCCTGCAGCGCCTGCGACAGCGGGTGCATGTCCACGCCGGCCGCTGTGGCCTGCAGGTGCTGGCGCACATAGGCCCGGCCCGCGTTCACCTGGGTGGGGCGCTGGTTGTCGGCACTGGCCAGCCACAGGTAGCCGCTGCCCGTCTCGAACGGGACCCAGCGGTCCATCACGCGCTTGAGATCGCTGCTGCCCTGCGTCGGAACCTTCATCGGGTCGAACAGGCCCACGGCGTGGACCATCCGCACCATGGCCGAGTTCAGGCTGATGCCGTCGCGGTGCTTCGCGATGGCCTCGGGCCCGATGCGCATCAGCCGCGCCGACTCCAGCCAGGTGCGCGCGGTCGTCGCCTCGATCTCGTAGGCCTCGCGGGCGATCTTGCGGATGGGTGCCATGGCGGCCTCGCCGGTCACGACCCCGGCCTGCAGGCCCAGGCTGCGGGCCGTGCCCTCCCACGTGCTGGCCAGGCCCTGCGGCAGCGCGCGGGCCGTGTCGTAGGCGGTCTTGCGCGTGTGGCGACGGACGATCTGCGCGAACAGCGGGTCGGGCTTGGCGCTGCCGTCGGCACCCAGCGTCAGCGTGGCCACCCGCGTCCCGGCAGGCAAGGCACCGGCGGCGGGCGGTCCCTCGGGGAACAGGTCCACCTGCACGCCCAGGCCGCGTTGGGCAGCGGCGATCACGGCCAGTTCGATGAAGGCGCCGCAGCCGATCAGGATCTGCCGGCCGAAGGGGTCGGTCTCGGGCAGCAGGCGTTCGCCGTCGCACAGGAGGTGGATCTTGCCGGCCTCGCGCAGGTCGGCGATCCACGATTGGCGGTTGTGCGGGTTGGGTGCCAGCAGGGCGTGGGCGAGCATGAAGCGGCGGGCATCAGCTTGCGGCGCCGCGGCGTTCTGCCAAGGCTGAAGGGCGGCATCGGGCATCGAACTGTCGCAGCCGGCAAGGCCCCCGGTGGCGGCCAGTACGGCGCCACCCCCGACCAGGCGGATGAATTGCCGGCGGCCGAGTGCCGAAGGCGGCGTGTGGCTGGGGTCTTGAGGCGTGATGAGGCGGGACATACCGGTTCCTTTGGCGGTCGAGGTGATGGGTGTCATGGTGCAGGGCTCCAGGCGGGACGGCCAGACCCGCTTGCGCATGTCCAGCATGCAGGTTTGCATGGGCGCAGGCCGGCGGCGCTTTGGCGGCACACTCACGGGGTGGCGCCGGGTTCTCCGGGGCTGTGCATGCCGGCGTGCCCCAGCGCGGCCGGCCCCTACGAGATTTTTGCGACCCCCTGCCCATGACCTCCTGGACCCTGGCCCGCCGCGCCGAACGGCTCAACCCCTCCACCATCCGCGAGATCCTGAAGATCACCGAGCGCCCGGGCATCATCAGCCTGGCCGGCGGCCTGCCCTCGGCCGACACCTTCCCGGTGCCGGCCATGCGCGAGGCCACGGCCACGGTGCTGCGCGACACCCCGCGCGAGGCGCTGCAGTACGCCGCCAGCGAAGGCTTCGGTCCCCTGCGGGAGTGGGTGGCGGCCGAGCTTTCGGGGCAAGGCATCCAGGCCGAGGCCGACCAGGTGCTCATCACCACCGGCTCGCAGCAAGGCCTGGACCTGGTGGGCAAGGTGTTGATCGACCCCGGCAGTACCGTGGCCGTGGAGTCCCCCACCTACCTGGGGGCGTTGCAGGCCTTTGCGCCTTACGAAGCGGAGTTCGTGGCCGTGGAGGGCGATGACGACGGCCCGCTGCCGCGGGCCCTGGAAGATGCGCGGGGCGCGCGCTTCCTGTACCTGCTGCCCAACTACCAGAACCCCACCGGTCGCTGCCTGCCGGCGGGCCGGCGCGTGGCGCTGGCCGAGCGCGCTGCCGAGATCGGCCTGCCCATCGTGGAGGACAACCCCTACGGCGACCTGTGGTTCGACGAGCCGCCCCCGCCGCCGGTACGGGCCACCGCGGGCGACGGCGCGGTCTACCTGGGCAGCTTCTCCAAGGTGCTGGCGCCGGGCCTGCGGCTGGGCTACGTGGTGGCGCCGCGCGTGCTCTACCCCAAGCTGCTGCAGGCCAAGCAGGCGAGCGACCTGCACACCCCCGGTTTCAACCAGCGCGTGGTGCACGAGGTGGTGAAGAGCGGGTTCCTCCAGCAGCATGTGCCCACCATCCGCGCCCGCTACAAGGCCCAGCGCGACGCCATGGCCACCGCCCTGCAGGCGCACCTGCCCCCGGGCTGCCGCTGGATCGCTCCCGTGGGTGGGATGTTCTTCTGGGTCGAGCTGCCGGTTCACATTGACGCGACGGCCCTGCTGCCCCAGGCCGTGGAGGCCGGCATGGCCTACGTGCCCGGCAGCAGCTTCTTTCCCCAGGGCGGCCACGCCAACACCCTGCGCCTGAGCTTCGTGACCGTGCCGCCCGAGCGCATCGCCGAGGGCGTGGCGGCGCTGGGGCAGGTGTTGCGACAGGCTTGAAGCATGCCGCTTGCTTGTGCAGGCACGAAGTGTCCGTGGTACCGCCCGAGTCGACCTGCAGGAGCCTGGGCGCCGGCCGGTCCGTAGAGCCGTCGATGGGAGCGGCGACCGCTGAAACTGCATGATGCGTGTCGCCGCCCTGAACCTCATCGAGTCCTCTGCTCCGAGGCCGATTCACAAGGAGATTTCGCCATGCTGCTTCACGACCTCACCCCCGGCATGCACCCGCGTCGAGTGCGCATCTTCCTGGCCGAAAAGGGCTTGTCCATTCCGCGCAAGGAGGTGGACGCTGCGGGCCTGGCCAACGAAACGCCGGAGTTCCTCAAGCTGAACCCGCTGGGCAAGCTGCCCGTGCTGGAGCTGGACGACGGCAGCGCGATCAGCGAGTCCCTGGCCATCTGCCGCCACCTTGAGGAACTTCACCCCACCCCTCCATTGCTGGGAAGCAAGTCCCAGGACAGAGCCTTGATCGACATGTGGACGCTGCGCATGGAGTTCGAACTCTCCCGCCCGATCGCGCAGGTCTTCCTGCACTCCAGCGAGTTCTACCGCGGACGCATCGAGCAGGTGCCGCAGGTGGCCGACCACGCGCGCCGCCACGCCCTGGCCACGATGCAGTGGCTGGACCGCGAGCTCGCCAGCCGCCAGCACATTGCGGACGACGGCTATTCGATGGCCGACATCGTGGCGCAGTGCGCCTTCGTGCTGGGCAAGGCCGTCGCGCTGCGCATTTCGCCGGAGCTGGCCCATCTTGCGCGCTGGTTTGCTGCCGTCTCGGCACGGCCCACGGCCCGCGCGTGAAGTGACTGGCCCGGCAACAGCCTGGAGCCACGCGGCCATGCACCCGCTGAACCCTCCGGCGAAGGCCTATGCCGGGTGGCGGCCACTGCTCGGGAGTTGCACGTCGCCGCGTTCTTGGCGGAGCGGCTGCATGCGCCTTGATGGCCGGTGGACGGGCTGCGCCACCCCTCAACCATCAGAGGCAGAGCGCGCTCGGCAGGCCGCGTGAACCCGAATCCGCCCCGGGGCTTCGTTGGCCATCGTGGGGCAACTCGCGCCCGTGAGCATGGGCGGTGTGCGCTATGCCGACGCAGACCAGCATCTGCCCCAAGAGCGTGTATCCTCAAACCAGGGTCCGGCCTTCGGCCAGGCCTGGGCGGACCAGTGCGTCGATCTGGCGCAGTTGCTGCGCATCGAGCCTGATCGCCGTGGCTTGAGCGTTCTCGTCGATCCGCTGCGCTTGTCGGGTGCCCGGGATCGGGATCACGTCCTCCCCCTGGTGCAGCAGCCATGCCAGCGCGAGTTGGGCTGGCGTGATGGAGAGGTCCCGCGCCATCTGCATGACGGGTGCATAGCGATCCGTGTTCGTCGCCAGGTTCGCGCCCGCGAAGCGCGGGTTGTATTGGCGAAAGTCGTTCGCGCCGAGCGAGTTCACCGTGCCCGTCAGGAAACCGGCCCCCAGCGGAGACCAGGCCACGAGGGCGATGCCGAGCTCGCGCAAGGTCGGCAGCAGCAGCGTCTCCGCCTCGCGACGCCACAGCGAGTACTCGTACTGCACGGCGGCGATGGGGTGCACCGCGTGGGCGCGACGCACCTGCTCGGCGGTGACGTTGGACAGGCCGATGTGGCGCACCTTGCCGGCTCGCACGGCCGAGGCCATGGCCCCGACAGTGTCCTCGATGGGCGTGGCCGGGTCGGGGTAGTGCAGGTACCACAGGTCGAGCGCATCCACGCCCAGGCGCGACAGGCTGGCATCCAGCGCCCGCTTTGCGTAGTCGGGGCGGCCGTTGATCTTGAGTGAAAAGCCCCACCCCGTCGGCAGGTCGGTGCCGGTTTCCATGGGCTCGAACACGATGCCGACCTTCGAGGCCACGAACGCGTCGCGCCGACCGCGCACCGCGCGTCCCACCAGGCCCTCGTTGCGGCCATTGCCGTAGGCGTCGGCCGAGTCGATCATCGTCACGCCGGCCTCCAGTGCGCGGTGGATCGTGCGGATGGCTTCGTCGTCGTTGCTTGCGCCGTAGTAGCCCTCCAGCACCATGGCCCCGTAGCCCAGTGCGCCGACGAGTGGCCCGCCCTTGCCCAGGTGGCGTGTCCTGATCATGGCTTTCCTGCGTTGATGGTCTTCACGATCTGCTGGTTGACGGCCTCGGCCTGCAGTTCCCCGAAGACGTCGCTGTAGCGGCGGTAGAGGTCGTGCCAGGCTGCGTGGATCTTGGGGATCAGCTTGAGGCCGGCAGGCAGGATGGTCAGCCAGGTGTTGCGCCCCTCGCGCGTTCTGCTGACGAGGTGATCGTCCTCAAGACGCTCGATCAACCGGGTCACGGTCGAGCGGTCCAGCGTCATGGCATCCGCCAGTTGGGAGGCCGTGGCCGTGCGTCCGGAGGACTCGGCCAATGCCATGAGCAGGAAGGCGTGGCTGGGGGCCACCCCCACATCCCGAAAGGCCTCGGTGGCCAGGCGGTCGACGCGCCGGAACAGCGCGCCGGCCGTGAAGTAGAGACAGCCGGTGAAGTAGTCGCTCAGCTTCGGATCGTCGATGTGTTGTTTGCCCACATTTTCATTGTATGTGCAATTGTATATGCACGCGATAACGGCTGCCCCTGCAAATCTGCATGGCCGTCATGCATCGGTGAGGCTTGCCCTGCATGAGCCCCACACGTCAGGATGAGCGCCTCGGAGCTGAGGGGAACAACTCATGGCCAGTGGTCACTTACGGACTGTTCAACGATTCCTGCAGGCGCTCATCTTCGCCACGGCGCTGTTGGCAGTGTGGGCGCTGCTCTCGGGCTGTGCCTCCAAAGAGAGCACTGCGCCCGGGTCGGACCTGCTGAGCAGCGGATGGGGTGACGTTTCTTCCGTGGCGCCTGTGGCCGACTTCGACGCCTATGTCGCGCAGGTGACCCGGGAGCTGAGCGTCCACCGGCTGCCCTTCGCGCCCTCGACGGCCGAAGCGGAGCTGCGCTTGGTGGCACCCTTTCGGATGACCCCAGGCCCAGGATGCCCGCCCGAGGCCCCGCGCGGCATTGCGGTCCTCGTCCATGGGCTGTCGGACACAGCATTTGCCATGCGCGATCTCGCGAAGTCCCTATCGAGAATGTGCTTCGAGTCCCGCGTGCTGTTGCTGCCGGGCCATGGCACTCGTCCGGCGGACCTGATGGTTGTCAATCACCGGGACTGGCTGGCTCACGTGGAGGCGGCGGTCACGCAGGCCAGTCGCGAGAGCGATGTCGTCGTGCTCGCCGGCTTCTCCCTTGGCGCAGCCCTCTCCCTCGCGGTGGCAGCCGAGTCGCCTGACAAGGTCGATGCGGTCATCGGCTTGTCGCCGGCCTACCGACTTCGCTCCAACACCCTGGCGCGGCAGGCCCGCTGGGTGGCGGCATTCCGCCCATGGCTGGACCTGGGTCCGCGCGAGGACTTCGCGCGGTATGGCGCCATGCCGACAAAGGGCATCGCGTCCACCATGGCGGTGCTCAGCCTGCTGGACAGTCGCGTGAGTCGAGCAGGCGTCGTGAAGACGCCCTGGCTGGTCGTGCAGAGCGAAGACGACGAGGTGGTCGATGTCGCCAGCAACCGTCGGTTCTTCCATGCGAACGCGGGCGATCCTCGCAGCATCTTCTTGAACTACTTCTCCGCCCCGCCCGAAGACGCATCGAGCCAGCGCGTGATCTGGCTGCCTGCCGCCAACGACGCCTTGCGCGTGGTCGGGCTCTCCCACCTCGCATTGCACATGTCGCCTCACAACCCGCACTACGGCGTGACGGGCACGTACCGCAACTGCGGCAGCACCCCTTTCCGCAAGGAAGACGAGATCCGGGCCTGCAAAGAGGCGCCGCAGGTCTGGTACGGCGTTGGCGGGCAGTCGCCGCCCCCTGGCGAGGCCGGCGCGCGGGCGACCTTCAACCCGCACTACCCCGACCTGGAGCGCCGTATCGCCGAGTTCCTGAACCAGGTGGATGGCCGCCACCGCGAGGCGTCAGGGACTCACCGCAGCAGGCCGTGATCCTGTTTCCAGCCCCATCCCCCACCCACCGGAGATCCCATGGCACTGACCGACGCTTGCAACCGTGGCCACGCCGCGACATCCCGCAGCCTGCTGCTGGCGGCCGGGCTGGTTTTGCTTGTGCAGGGCTTGAGCCTCTTCGCGCCCATGGCGGTGCTCGGCAACGCGATCCAATGGCCGGACAGCCTCGACTACCCGCCTTCGAAGATGCTGCCGCTGCTGCGCGAGCAACTCGACGCCGTACGGCTGGGCTACGGGCTCTACCTGGGCTACTCGCTGCTCTTCCTCGTGACCGGCGTCCTGACCGTTCGCCTGGCGGCCCGTTCCGGCCCGCTTGGCGCGCTGGCCTTCATCGCCATCGGTGCGGCCGCGGCCTCGGCGCTCGCGCGGGCGATCGGGATCCTGCGCTGGCTGACCGGCAGCACGGTCCTGGCCGAGGCCCATGCCGCCCCCGGCCTGTCGGCGGAGGGCCGCGCCGCGATCGAGGCGGTGCAGGCCGCCATCAACGCCTGGGGTGGCGCCATCGGCGAGAACCTGGGCGTGGCGGCCTTCGCCGCGATCTGGGCCCTCGCCACCAGCCTGCTGATCCTGCGCGACAAGCAGCTGCCTGCCTGGGCGGGCCTGTCGGGCCTCGCAGTGGGTGGCGTCGTCGCCTTGCCTGCCCTCGAGCTTGTCGGCATCGCACCGCCCGTCTCGATCGTGGTGTCCACCACGGCCATCCAACTGTGGTTCATGGCGCTGGGGTTGCTCTTTCTGTGGCGCGCCTCGCGTCGCCCCGCCTGAGGATGCCAACCGTGGCGGTCAGTCGACTCGAGATCCGTGAGTTCGGGGGTCCTGAGGTCATCCGGCTGGTGGAGGATGCCGCGCTGCCGGAGCCTGGCCCGGGCGAAGTACGCATCCGGGCCGAGGCCGCGAGCCTGGTCTTCACCGACATGCTGATCCGCCGGAATCTCTATCCCGTTCTCAAGCCGAGCCTGCCCCTGACGCTCGGCTACGACGTGGTGGGCCGCGTTGACGGGGTCGGGCCGGGTGTCACGCAATGGCGCGTCGGTGACCGGGTTGCCGACCTGACGCAGATGGGCGGCAACGCCACCCATCTGGTGCGCCCGGCCGACAGGCTGGTCGCGGTGCCCCAAGGGCTGGCCGCGACCCAGGCGGAGCCGATGATCCTGAGCTACATGACGGCCTATCAGGCGCTGTTTCGCGAGGCCGAGGTCAAGCCAGGCGACCCGATCCTGATCTACGGCGCCAGCGGGGCCGTGGGCCTGGCCGCGCTCGACTTGTGTCGCGCCAACGGGATGCCGGCCGTCGGTGTGGCCTCAGCGCGCAGGGAATCTGCCGTGACGGGTCTTGGTGCAGCTTTTGTGGCTTATGACGAAGCCGATGCCGCTACGAAGCTCGACCGCCTGACGCGAGACTTCAAGGGATTCAAGGTCATCCTTGACGCCGCCAGAGGAGAGGCTCTTTCCGCCGTCATCGCGCGCCTCGCGCCCGGCGGGCGGTTGGTCGCCCTGGGGTTCAGCGCTGCGTTTCGCAACGCACGTCAGGCCGGCCACGCGCGCCCCGGCCTACTCGCTCGGCTGGGTTTTGCCTTTGACTTCCTGCGCATCAAGGGGATGTCCTCGCGGGCGGGCTCGTCAAGACGGGTGGTCTTCTACGACATCTCGGGCCGCCGGCAACGGCTGCCGGAAGACTTCCGGGACGATCTGTTGACCCTCTTCGGCCTGCTGGAGGCCGGCCGGATCACACCCCGCGTCCAGCGCGTCTTCACCATGCAGGAGGCCGTAGAGGCGCACCGTTTGATCGAAGCGGGGCAGGTCGAGGGCCGGCTCGTGCTCGATCTGACACTGCCAACGGGCGGTGACGCCAGTGGCCATCGAGCCGGATCGGACACATGATTCGTAGCGTAAGGACGCCAACGAGGTCTTGATTCATGAGCCCCGATGTTCTCTTCCAAGCCGCCAACTCGATGGCGCTGGTGGGCTGGCTCGCGCTCGCCCTGGGCCCGCTGGCACCTCGGGCGATGGGTCTGGTGGGGGGCGTCGCTGTTCCGCTGGTGCTCTCCGGGGGCTATGCCGCCATCGTGCTCAGCCACTGGAGCTCGGGGCAGGGTGGCTTCGACAGCCTGGCGTCGGTGGAGCAACTTTTCAAGAGCCGCTGGCTTCTGCTGGCGGGGTGGGTGCACTACCTCGCCTTCGATTTGCTGGTGGGCGCGTGGCAGCTGCGCACCGCCCGGCGCGAGGGCATCCCGCACCTGCATCTGCTGCCGTGCCTGCTGGCGACTTTTCTGTTCGGCCCGGCGGGCTACCTGTTGTTCCAACTGCTGCGCGCTGCGCATCGCAGCAGCGTCCGCTCGGCGGCTGTCGAGCCTGCGCACCTGACCCCCGGCCCCTGGACCCTGCGTCGCCTGGCCGCTGACTCGCCCAGATACACGGGGCTGGCCGTCCTGCTGGCCCTTGGGATGCTGCCGCTCTTCGGTGCCTTCTTGCTCGATGAACGGCTCTTCCAGGGGGTCAACGTCTGGATCAAGCCACTGAAGTTCCACGTTGCCCTGGTCATCTACCTGCTCACGTTGGCCGCCTTTGCCCGCTTCGCGTCGCCCAAGCTCAGGGCGCGGCCGTGGTGGCGCTGGCACGAGCGTCTGGTCGTATTGGCCGTGGTGCTGGAGTTGATCTGGATCGGTGGGGCGGCGGCCTTGGGCACGGCTTCCCACTACAACGAGTCCACGCCCTTGGCGACGGCGCTGTACTCGTTCATGGGGGTGGCCGCTGTCTTGCTGACTTCGGCCAGCGCGACCTTGGCCTGGGCCATCCACCGCCACCCGGCAGGGGACCTGTCCCCCGCCGTGCGCACCGGGCTGGTCTGGGGACTCGGCCTCACCCTGCTGCTGACCCTGGTGACGGCGCAGACCTTGTCGGGCAAGGAGAGTCATTGGGCGAACGGTACACCGACCGATGCTGCTGGCCTGTGGCTCCTGGGCTGGTCACGCGACGGTGGCGACCTTCGCGCCGCGCATTTCTTCGCCACCCATGCGATGCATGCCGTCCCCTTGCTCGCGCTGGTGTGCGCCAGGCTCTTCGGCCCCGAGGCCCAGGCCGCCGTCAGGCTTGCCGCTCTGGCCTACGTGGGCTTCGTGGCCTTTGTCTTCGTCCAGGCCCTGAGAGGGCTGCCGCTGATCCCGTTCTGAAAGGACCCACCATGCAAATCCCGTTCAAGCTCCTCCGCAACCTGCATCTGGCGGCATCGCCCTTCATCGGTGCTTTCGTCTACTCTGGCGCGTTGCGCTCGAATGAGACCTTCCTGGCCGTCATCCAGTGGGGCGTATTCCCGCTCGTGGCCGCCGCCGGCCTCGCGCTGTGGCTGGGCCCGCGCCTGGCGCTTCGGTGAGAGATCATGGAAATGGGGGTGCGCCAGGCCCCTGGTCGGCCTGAGAGATCTTCCCGAAAGCGCTCGGTCTGATGCATGCACTCGCGAAGAATGGTCACGATGCCGAGTCACTGTTGGACAAGCCCAGACGCCAGGCAGCCGACTCCTGAACCCGTACGCCAGGCGTGGTTCAAGAGCCCGCATCGCTACACGCGATCACTGCCGCCCCTGCCAGGGGTTTGCAGGCTGACTCGCAGGCGGCATGGGCGGGCGCCGGTTCTGCCTTCAGCCGATCAAGCGCCTGCTCCTCCTTGCGCACCGTGACGCGCCGAATCAGATGGCGTACGTACCCGCTGACGTTCTCGCTGACGTTCTCGTAGGTGCCGAGGCGAGTTCACACGAAATGCCGGCGCGATGCCAGCAGCGGCACACCGAACATCAGCCCGGTCCCGGTGTTCAGCAGCACATTGCCCCAGACGCCGTGCGTCATTGAGAAGGCCGTGTCGATGACGTACCACCCGAGCAGCGGCCAGGCCATCGCTTGCCAGGCCCAGCGCTCACCCGCCCGGAAGGGCCCGCGCGCCAGCACGATGATGACCATCATCCAGCCGGCCATCACGGCCCCGATGACGCCGTTGGCAAACCGCAGATAGCCCAGGACTTCAGCGGGCACCGGGACGGGGCTGGCGGGCTGCTGGAAGTAGACGAGGTAGAAGAAGGCCTCGCCCAGGGGCGGCGCGAGCATCAGCACGGCGCTGAGGGCCAGCACCACCCCCGCAGCGGCCTGGATGAAAGAACTCCAGAGCCAGAGGGCTTGATGATGCCTGGACCCGGGCTGGTGCAGGCGAGTCAACGGGGGCATTGGGTTCTCCTATGCCTTGAAGCGGGAGTCGCGCAACCAATCCAGGGTCTCGCGCCACAGCTCCATCGCGTGCGGCCGGAAGTAGCCTAGGTGCCCGATGGGCCCCATGCCTTGGCGCTTGGGGTCCAGCGTCACCCGTTCCACCGGTGCATTGCAGTAGGCCTGCATGAAGGCATCGCGCGAAGCGGGTGGGGCCCAGTGGTCGTCGGTGGCGTTGATGGCACGTATGGGTGTGCGGACCTTGGCGAACTCATCGGCCAGCCCGGGCAGTTCCGGGTCGTCGAAGAAGTAGCGCGGCCACTGGCACCAGCGTCGCCATTGCAGGTAGAGATCGCGCGGCAGGTCTTCGCCCATGCCCAGCTTGCTCCAGGCCAGATAGCCCGTGGTGCCCACCAGCACAGGGCCGATCACATGCCACAGCAGCAGCACCCGCAGGCGCTCCAGCGGCGGCATCCAGCCGTGCCAGCCGGCGCCCGTGGCGAAGGTGACCAGGCGCTGCACCCGGTGGTTGCCGGGCAGGAGACCGAAGGCGTGTCCGCCGTAGGAGTGCCCGACCATCCAGATCGGGCCGCGTCCTTGTGACTCGGCATGGTCGAGCAGGGCCGCCAGGTCGAGCCGCGCCCAGTCGAGGTAGTCCATCCGAAAGTCGCGCAGATCCGGCGGACGGGACTGCCCGACCCCACGATAGTCGAGCGTCCAGACGTCGATGCCCTGGCCCGCGCAGAACCTCGCGAAGGAGCCGTAGAAGCGCTGCGGTACGCCCGTGGCGCCCGCAACGAGCAGGCGTGCCCGGGCTTCGCCCGCAGCGGGGTGGTGCAGGGCACCGAGGACGTAACCGTCTGCGGTGGTCAGCCGTACGGGCCGCGGTGTGGCGTGATCTGGCGACATCAGGTACTTCCTTCAGGGCTCATGAACGGCGCTTGGGAAGGAGGCCTTCGAGCGTGTCCAGCAGCATGGCGGTGGTGTCCTGCAGCGGTCTGCCGCTGCCGGCCACCCGGGCCTGGATCAGCCCGCCTTCGTAGGCAGAGACGATCAGGCTGGCGAGCCGTGCGGCGTGCTGCGGATCCAGGCCGCTGGTCACCAATGCGCGCTTCAGGGTGTCGCGGATGGCGGCGAAACCCCTGGCAACCGCCTCGCGGATGGCCGTGTCTTCGGCCGTTGACTCGAGTGCGATGGTGGCCAGCGGGCACCCCCTGTCACAGCCGCTGCCCAGGAGCGTGGCCTGGGCATCCTTCATCCACAGGGTCAGGGCCTTCACGGGGTCGCCCTGACGGGCGAACAGGCTCTCGAGCGTGGCGGTGATGTGGCCGACCACGGTGTCGATGGCTGCGACGGCCAGCTCGGCCTTGCCCCCGGGGAAGTGGTGGTACAGCACCCCTTTGGGCGCATGCGCACGGCTCAGCAGCTCGCTGAGGCCCACACCGTGAAACCCTCGGGTGCCCAGGGCCTCGAGCATCGCGCCGATGAGGCGGTCGCGGGTTCCGACCTGGTCTTCGGGCAGGCGTTGACGTGGCATGCATCAAAGTCTATAGACCGGTCGGTCTAGTGTCAATGTCGACCGCTACGATGGATGAACGGGCAGGCCCCGCGGCCGGATCCTGGGCCGGCCCGCCGGCGCCTGCCCACCTGCAGGCCGGGAAGTGAACGCAGAATGCGCTGCGACTTCCACTCCAGGCCGCCCCCATGATCCGCCGCTTCCACCAACTCGACGTCTTCACCGCCACACCCCTGAAGGGCAACCCGCTGGCCGTCGTGCACGACGCGCAAGGCCTGGGCGACGCCACCATGGCCGCGTTCGCGTGCTGGACCAACCTGTCCGAGACCACCTTCCTGCTGCCGCCCCAGGACCCGCGCGCCGACTACCGCGTGCGCATCTTCACGCCGGGCGGTGAACTGCCCTTTGCCGGCCACCCCACGCTGGGCAGTTGTGCGGCCTGGCTGGCCGCGGGCGGGCGCCCCCGGACGCCGGGGCTGGTGGTGCAGGAATGCGGCGTGGGCCTGGTGCGCGTGCGGCTGGAGGGCGCCCGGCTGGCCTTCGCGGCGCCGCCGCTGAAGCGCACGGGGCCGCTGGCGCCCGACCTGCTGGCCCGCATCGCCGCCGCGCTGCGCTTGGCGCCAGACGATATTCAGCACCACCAGTGGGTGGACAACGGCCCGGCCTGGTGTGCGGTGAAGCTGCCCTCGGCGGCGCAGGTGCGTGCGCTGAGGCCTGACTTTGCGCAGCTGGCGGACCTGAAGCTCGGCGTGGTGGGGCCGTGCGATCCTGGCGAGGACACCGCCTTCGAGGTGCGGGCCTTCGTGCCCGGCTTAGGCATACCCGAAGACCCCGTGACGGGCAGCCTGAACGCCGGGCTGGCGCAATGGCTCATCGGCGCTGGCTTCGCGCCCGGCCGCTACGTCGCCGCGCAAGGCTCGGCCCTCGGCCGTGCGGGGCGCGTGCACGTCCAGCGCGAGGGCGATGACTTCTGGATAGGGGGCGATGTGGCGTTGTGCATCGAAGGCCAGGTGCAGCTGTGAATACTCAACTTGACCACCTCATCGTGGCCGCGGCCACGCTGGCCGAAGGCGTGGCCTGGTGCGAGGAGGTGCTGGGCGTGACCCCGGGCCCGGGCGGTCAGCACCCGCTGATGGGCACGCACAACCGGCTGCTGAAGATCGCCACGCCCACCTACCCTGACGCCTACTTCGAGATCATCGCCCTGGATCCCCAGGCCGCGCCGCCCCAGCGCGTGCGCTGGTTCGGTCTGGACGAACCCGCTTTGCGCGACCGTATCGCTCAAGAACCGCGGCTGATCCATGCCGTGGCGCGCTCCACCCAATTGGACGTGCACCGGCTCTGCCTCCTCCAGGTCGGCCTGCAGCCGGGGGTTCCCATCAAGGCGGGAAGAGACACGCCGCAGGGCCCGCTGGCCTGGCAGATGCTGCTGCGTGATGATGGCCGCCTGCTGTGCGGCGGGTCGCTGCCCACGCTGATCCAGTGGGAGGGCCGTCACCCGGCGCAGTCCATGCCGGACTCGGGCGTCACGCTGTCGTCCCTGACACTGCGCGGCGTGCCCGAGCCCGCTGCCGAGGTGCTGCGCTTGCAGGGCGTGACGGTCGAGCTGGTGGCACCCTCGTCCTTCGCCCCCGCGCTGACGGCGGTGTTGCACACGCCACGTGGCGAGGTGACGCTGTACAGCGATGCGCCTTGAGCAAGCTCCACCCCTTGAACCGCATGAACCGAAGCACGGCCCCAGATCACTGCAAGAGACCCGCATGACCGAAGAACTGTTCCGCGAAGACGCCACCCTGCTGCAGTGCGAAGCCCAGGTACTGGCGGTGGACGAGTGGCCCGACGGCAGCCGCGCCGTGGTGCTGGACCGCACCGTGTTTTATCCCCTGGGCGGCGGGCAGGCGGGCGACGCTGGCGTGCTGGGGCTGGCCGACGGACGCGAGCTGCCGGTGGCCGACACGCGCAAGCACAAGGACCGGCCCGGGGCCATCGCCCACCTGCTGGCGGCGGGCGCTGACACCACCGGCCTGGTGCCTGGAGCACGCGTGACGGCGCGCATCGATGCCGAGCGTCGCCGCGCTCACATGCGCTTTCACACGGCCACCCACCTGCTGTGCGCCCTGGTGCCGCACCCGGTGGACGGCTGCTCCATCACCGCAGGCTATGCCCGGCTGGACTTCCACATGACCGAACCGCTGGACAAGGAAACGCTCACCGCAGGCATCGCCCGCCTGGTGGCCGGGGCGCACCCCGTGCGCCACCGCTGGATCAGCGAGGAGGAACTGGACGCCAACCCGGGCCTG
>JBJTZN010000027.1:0-34344 GCA_046087245.1 Rubrivivax sp. | reverse complement strand
GCCCGAGCGGGCGTTCCAAAAGGTGCCGATCGAGGCGCAAAGCACAGCCGTAGCTCGGGCTACGGCGAGCATTTGCAACGACGAGCGGGGCCGTTTGGGGCGGACGAGCGGGTGTGCGGGGATATTTCACAAGCTCTCAGCCTTGCAGCACCTGCATGAGCTGTTCGCGCAACTGCTCCGGGCTTACCGGCTTGACCAGCACGGCCGCCAGGTCCACCCCCTGGGCACGGGCCAGGATGTGCTCGCGGCTGAAGCCGCTGACGAGCATCAACAGTGGCTGGCGGCGCAGCGGCAGCGCGCGCAGGCGGCGGCCTGCCTCCAGGCCGTCCCCGCCCGGCATGTGGAGGTCCAGCATCACCACGTCAAAGGCCGATGCTTCCTGGTCAGCCTGAACCACAGCCTGCATGGCCGCATCAGGCCCTTCCACCGCCTGAGCCGACAGGCCCAGTTGGTGCAGCATCTGGGTGAGCACCTGGCGCGCGCTGAGGTTGTCATCAACGACCAGTACGCGGGCACGCGCGGCAACGGACCGAGGCACGGGCTGAGGCACTGCGCTGTCGGGCTGAGGACGGGGGGGGGCCGGACTGGGCTCGACAGCAGCCATCAAGTCGTTCGCGGAGCGCTGGATGTTGTCGAGATAGTCCGTGAGGCGGGCGTCCCGGGTCTGAAGCAGCGCCAGGTGCGTAAGGCCGAGGATGCCGTTCACCGCGTTGCGGACCTCGTGCCGCACCTGGTGCGGGACGTGGTCGGGCCCGCTGGCGGCGCCCTGGGCGTTGGCCGGCGCGACCGCTGAAGCCCCGACCCGGGGGCCGATCCGCACGGCCCGCCGCCACGCCGCCAGGCCGACCAGCAACACCAGCCCGCCCGCCCCCAGCAGCAGCGCCAGGTCGCCGGCCGAGGCCCGGCGCTAGGCTTCGGCCCGGCCGGACAGGTCCAGATCCACCAGCACCACGGGGCGCGCGGGCGCCGGGGTCGCCGTCCATCCCGGCGACGGCCCGTAGGGCAGCAGCACCCGCACGCGCCGGTGCGGTGCGACATCCAGGATCTCGCGGGCCTGGCCGCTGGCCACGCGCTTGAGCAGGGCTTCGTCCAGGCCGGGGATCACCTGGGTCGCAGGCCGGCCCCTCCAGGAGACCAGGCTGGTGGACTGCACCGAGCCCTGGGCATCGATCACCGCAAGCGCGGCGACGTGGTCGGCCGCAGCTTCCAGCATCAGGGCCGACTCCAGGGCGGCGCCAGAGGGCCCACCCTCGGCCAGGTGGGCAATGCGTGCAGCCACGCCCTGGCCGTCGCTGCGGGCCTGCTGCCATTGATGCATGTCGAAGCGATGGCCCGACACCGCGGTGGCCGCAACCAGGGCACCGGCCAGGACGCCCACCACGACCAGCCGAACCGCGCCGTGCAGACCGGAAGACAGGCTGGCGCGCATCAGGCGACCCGGTGTGCGGCCGGTACGCGTCCAGTCAGCGCTGGCCCACGGGCTTGACCTGACGGGGCGCCGCGCCGACATACAACTGACGCGGACGCCCGATCTTGTACTCCGGATCGCCAATCATCTCGTTGAGCTGGGCGATCCAGCCCACCGTGCGGGCCAGCGCGAAGATGGCCGTGAACAGGCTCACCGGAATGCCGATGGCGCGCTGCACGATGCCGGAGTAGAAATCCACGTTCGGGTAGAGCTTGCGCGAGACGAAGTAGTCGTCCTCCAGTGCGATCTTCTCCAGGGCCATGGCGAGCTTGAACAGCGGGTCGTCGTGCAGGCCCAGGGCGTTCAGCACCTCGTGGCAGGTCTCTCGCATGAGCTTGGCGCGCGGGTCGTAGTTCTTGTACACGCGGTGACCGAAGCCCATGAGCTTGACGCTGGAGTTCTTGTCCTTGACTTGCCTGATGAACTCGCCGATCTTCTCCACGCCGCCGTTGCGCTGGATGTCTTCCAGCATCTGCAGCGCCGCCTCGTTGGCGCCACCGTGCGCGGGGCCCCACAGGCAGGCCACACCCGCGGCGATGGCGGCAAACGGGTTGGTGCCGGAGCTGCCGCACAGGCGCACCGTGGAGGTGGAGGCGTTCTGCTCGTGGTCGGCGTGCAGGATGAAGATGCGGTCCATGGCCCGCACCAGCACTTCGTTGGGCTCGTAGTCCTCGCACGGCGTGGCAAACATCATGCGCATGAAGTTGCCGGTGTAGCTCAGCGAGTTTTTCGGGTAGATGAACGGCTGGCCCACGCCGTACTTGTAGGACATGGCCACCAGCGTGGGCATCTTGGCGATCAGCCGGTGCGCGGCAATCTCGCGGTGCTGTGCGTTGTGAACGTCGGTGCTGTCGTGATAGAAGGCCGACATCGCACCGACCAGACCGGTCATCACCGCCATCGGGTGGGCGTCTCGACGGAAGCCGCGCAGGAAGAACTGCATCTGCTCATTCACCATCGTGTGGTACGTGATGTTCTTGACGAACTTGTCACGCTGCACCTGGTTGGGCAGGTCGCCGTAGATCAGCAGGTGGCAGACCTCGAGGAAGTCGCAGTTCTGCGCCAGCTGTTCGATGGGGTAGCCGCGGTACAGCAGTTCGCCCTTGTCACCGTCGATGTAGGTGATGGTGGAGTTGCACGACGCCGTGGACAAGAAGCCCGGGTCGTAGGTGAACTTGCCCGTCTGCCCGTAGAGCTTGCGGATGTCGATGACATCCGGACCCACCGAGCCCTTGTACAGGGGCAGTTCCATGCTCGGGCTGCCGTCGGAGAACGACAGCGTGGCTTTGACGTCGGAGGGAGTCATCATGGGGAAGTCCTTCGCTTGAAACACATCACTTCAGGAAATGGGCGCCCGGCGCGCGCATCTGCGCCAGCACCATCTGCACCTCGGGAAGATCCAGTTCGCCCTCGGGCTCGCGCCGGGCCAGCAGCAGGTCCAGCAGTTCGTTGTCGGACAGGTCCATCAGGGCCTGCAAGCCCTGCGCCTGCCCCACCGTCAGCACGTCCGCCCACTGGCGGAAGAAGCGCTCAACGAAGAGGTCGTTTTCCAGCAGGCCGCGCCTGCAGCGCCATCGCAGCTTGCTGAGCGAACGCTCATCCAACCTCGCGGACAACGCACAGGGGTTCATACCGTGCGGCGCACCATGAGTTCCTTGATCTTGCCGATCGCCTTGGTCGGGTTCAAGCCCTTGGGGCAGACGTCGACGCAGTTCATGATCGTGTGGCAGCGGAACAGACGGTAAGGGTCTTCCAGGTTGTCCAGACGCTCGCCCGTGGCCTGGTCGCGGCTGTCGGCGATGAAGCGGTAGGCCTGCAGCAGGCCGGCCGGGCCGACGAACTTGTCCGGGTTCCACCAGAAGCTCGGGCAGCTGGTGGAGCAGCTGGCGCACAGGATGCACTCGTACAGGCCATTGAGCTCGTCGCGCTCTTCGGGGGACTGCAGGCGCTCCTTGTCGGGCGGCAGGGTCTCGTTGACGAGATAGGGCTTGATCGAGTGGTACTGCTTGAAGAACTGCGTCATGTCCACGATCAGGTCGCGGATCACGGGCAGGCCCGGCAGTGGTTTGAGCACCACCGTGCCCGGCAGCGTGCGCATGTTGGTCAGGCAGGCCAGGCCGTTCTTGCCGTTGATGTTCATGGCGTCCGAACCGCACACGCCCTCACGGCACGAACGGCGGAACGACAGCGTCGGGTCCACGGCCTTCAACTTCATCAGCGCATCCAGCAGCATGCGCTCGGAGCCGTCGAGTTCCACCTCGAGGGTCTGCATGCGCGGCTTGGCGTCGGTGTCGGGGTCGAAGCGGTAGATCTGGAAGGTTCTCTTGGTCATGTGGGAATCCTTCGGTGTGGATCACTCAGAGGTGGGAAAACCGTGCCAGGCACCGTCGCGAGCAGGCCGAGACGCGGTCGAGAAGCGCAGCCGTACACCCGTACGGCGAGCATCACAGGCCGGGTATCGGGTCGCGCAGCAGGTGGATGGCATGGTTTTCAGAAGGAGCGCACCTTGGGCGGGATGCTCTCGGCTGTCAGCGGCTTGAGATTCACGGGCTTGTAGTCCAGGCGGTTGCCTTCGGAATACCACAGCGTGTGCTTCATCCACACGGCGTCGTTGCGGCCGTTCGGGAACTCCGGTGAGTCGGCGTAATCGTTGACCGTGTGGGCACCGCGGCTTTCCTTGCGAGCAGCCGCAGACACGATGGTGGCCTGGGCGGACTCGATCAGGTTCTCCACCTCCAGCGCCTCGATGCGCGCGGTGTTGAAGACCTGGCTCTTGTCCTTCAGGCCGATGTGCCTGACGCGCTCGGCCAGGGCGGCCATCTTGGCCACACCCTCGTCCATGCTGGCCTGGGTGCGGAACACGCCAGCATGCTCCTGCATGGCCCGGCGGATGTCCTGGGCCACGTCCTGGGCGTACTCGCCGTCGGTCGTGCTGTTCAAGCGCGCGAGGCGCGACAAGGCGCGGTCGGCGGCATCAGCCGGCAGCTCCTTGTGGGCCTTGGGCGCGTTCTTCACCGCGTCCACGATGTGCAGACCGGCGGCGCGGCCGAAGACGAGCAGGTCCAGCAGCGAGTTCGTGCCCAGGCGGTTGGCGCCGTGCACGCTGACGCAGGCGCACTCGCCCACCGCGTAGAAGCCGCCCACGATGTCATTGGGCTTGCCGTTCTTCGGCGCCACCACCTGACCATGGATGTTGGTGGGGATGCCACCCATCTGGTAGTGGATGGTGGGCACCACGGGAATCGGCTCGCGGGTGATGTCGACGTTGGCGAAGTTGTGGCCGATCTCGAACACGCTGGGCAGGCGCTTCATGATGGTTTCGGCGCCCAGGTGCGTCATGTCCAGCACCACGTAGTCCTTGTTCGGCCCGCAGCCGCGGCCTTCCTTGATCTCCTGGTCCATGCAGCGGGAGACGAAATCGCGCGGCGCCAGGTCCTTCAACGTGGGGGCGTAGCGCTCCATGAAACGCTCGCCGTTGCTGTTGCGCAGGATGGCGCCCTCGCCGCGGCAGCCCTCGGTCAGCAGCACGCCCGCGCCGGCCACGCCGGTGGGATGGAACTGCCAGAACTCCATGTCTTCCAGCGGTACGCCGGCACGCGCGGCCATGCCCAGGCCGTCGCCCGTGTTGATGAAGGCGTTGGTGCTGGCCGCGTAGATGCGCCCTGCTCCGCCCGTGGCAAAGAGCGTGACCTTGCCTTCGAGGATGTGCACATCGCCCGTTTCCATCTCCAGCGCCGTCACGCCCAGCACGTCGCCGTCGGCATCGCGGATCAGGTCCAGCGCCATCCATTCGACGAAGAAGTTGGTGCGCGCCTTGACGTTCTGCTGGTACAGCGTGTGCAGCATGGCGTGGCCGGTACGGTCGGCCGCCGCACAGGCGCGTTGCACGGGCTTCTCGCCGTAGTTGGCGGTGTGGCCGCCGAAGGGGCGCTGGTAGATGGTGCCGTCGGGGTTGCGGTCGAAAGGCATGCCGGCATGCTCAAGCTCGTACACCACCTTGGGGGCCTCGCGGCACATGAACTCGATGGCGTCCTGGTCACCCAGCCAGTCCGACCCCTTGACGGTGTCGAAGAAGTGGTAGTGCCAGTTGTCCTCGCTCATGTTGCCCAGCGAGGCACCGATGCCACCCTGCGCCGCCACCGTGTGCGAACGGGTGGGAAACACCTTGGACAGCACGGCCACGTTCAGGCCGGCCCGGGACAGGCGCAGGGAGGCCTGCATGCCGGAACCGCCGGCACCGACGATGACGACGTCGAACTTGCGGCGGGGAAGGTTTGCGAAAGACATGGGACTCAGAGCCTCCAAAGCACCTGGACAGCCCAGCCGGCACAGCCGACGAGCCACACGATCGTGAACACCTGCAGCGCCAAGCGCACACCCACGGGCTTGACGTAATCCATCCAGATGTCACGCACGCCCACCCAGGCGTGCCAGGACAGCGACACGATGACCACGAAGGTCAGCACCTTCATCCACTGCGCAGCGAAGATGCCGGCCCAGCGGTCGTAGCCCAGCGGGCCGGGCAGCAGCAACTGCACCAGCAGCACCACGGTGAACAGCGCCATCAGCACGGCCGTGACGCGCTGACTCAGCCAGTCGCGCAGGCCGTAGTGGGCGCCGACGACGATGCGCTTGGCACCGAAATTGGGTTGTGCGCTCATGATGGGCAGGCTCCTCAGTACAGGCCGAACAACTTGGCGCCCAGCGCCAGGGTCAGCAGCACGCTCAAGGCCAAGGTGACGATGGCCGAGTTGTGTCCCTGCTCCTTGTTCACGCTGTGCGTGGCGTCCATCCACAGGTGGCGCACGCCGGCGATGAAGTGGTGCAGGTAGCCCCAGATCAGCGCCAGCACCACCAGCTTCACGAACCAGGCAGGCGCGAACCCGATGCCGGCGATGAACGCGCTGGTGAAGCGCTCGTAGGACACCTCGGACGTCACGCTGGCGTCGAACAGCCAGATCACGAAGGGCAGCAGCAGGAACATCATCGCGCCGCTGATGCGGTGCAGGATGGAGACGATGCCAGCGGGGGGCAGACGGTAGGAAACGATCTGCGAGACGTGGATGTTGCGGTGGACCGGCCTCGGTCTGCGGGTCGTCGACATGGATCTCCTCTTCCTTCTCCTCGGTGGGGATGCGCTCCACGCGCACCGCCGGTGCGGGCCTGTCGCTGGCGGCGATGGCCCGGCTGTTGCTGGTGGTCTGGCTTTCCGGACGCTTCCTCGGAGCCCGGCTCAGTTTATTGCATTGCAGCAACCTGACTCGCAGGCCACGGGCCGGGGCGGACCCTGCTGCCAGCACGGTCAATTCAACTCATTGCGATAGTGGTGATGCTCGGTACGGTACAGGCCCCGGCGCAGTTCCACCGGCTTGTCGCCATAGGTGAAGGACAGGCGCTCCACGGACAGCAGGGGTGAACCGACCTCCACGCCCAGTTCGCGGGCCTGCGCTGCATCGGCTGCGACGGCACGGATGCGCTCTTCGGCGCGGATCATGCGCACGCCGAACTCGGCCTCGAACAGGCGGTACATCGGCCCCTTCCAGGCCGACAGCTTCTCGGCTGTCAGGCCCTTGAACAGGGCGCCCGGCAGAAGGATGTCCTCCAGCACCACCGGCGCGTCGCCCGAGGACAGCACCCGGCGGATCTCCACCACGGCGTCCCCGCTGCGCAGTCCCAGCGCCCGGGCCGTGTCGGCTGCGGCGCGCTGGCGACGGCAGGCGATGAGGCGGCGCTGCAGGCCCGCCATGCCGCCGGCGTCAGCGGTCAGCCGCAGGAAGCGGAATTGCGTACGCTCCTCCGCATGGGTGGCAACGAAGGTTCCCTTGCCCTGGCGGCGCACCAGCAGGTTTTCGGTGGCCAATTCGTCGACCGCCTTGCGTACCGTGCCCTGGCTGACCCGAAAGCGCGCGGCCAGGTCCGTCTCGCTGGGGATGGCCTGGCCGGGAAGCCACTCGCCCCCCTGAAGGCTGCGCGTGAGCAGCTCCTTGATCTGCTGGTACAGCGGGCTGAAGGCGGGCGCCCCGTCGTGTGCTATGTCGGTGGGCAGGACGGGCGAGGATGCAGAAGCGGGCTGAGCCGGCATGGGCAGCATTGCAGCACAGCGGGCCAGCGCAGGCAAGAACTCTTGTACAAGATATAAGACTTAAGAGATATGTCAGCCCGGCGCAGGGCAGTCGACCTTAAACTTCCGGTCAACTTCACCCGGACCCTGTCGCGCCGCCTGTTGCGCCAGCGCCCTCCCTCACTGCCTGGAGCCTTCGATGAGCAAGAAACCCGTTCGAGTCGCCGTAACCGGCGCCGCAGGCCAGATCGGCTACGCCCTGCTGTTCCGCATCGCCTCCGGCGAGATGCTGGGCAAGGACCAGCCCGTGATCCTGCAATTGCTGGAGATCCCCGACGAGAAGGCGCAGAAGGCGCTCAAGGGCGTGATGATGGAGCTGGAAGACTGTGCCTTCCCGCTGCTGGCCGGCATGGAAGCCCATGGCAGCGCCGAGACCGCCTTCCAGGACACCGACTACGCGCTGCTGGTGGGCGCCCGCCCCCGTGGCCCCGGCATGGAGCGCGCCGACCTGCTGGCCGCCAATGCCCAGATCTTCACCGCCCAGGGCAAGGCCCTGGACAAGGTGGCCAGCCGCCACGTCAAGGTGCTGGTGGTGGGCAACCCGGCCAACACCAACGCCTGGATCGCCATGAAGAGCGCGCCCAGCCTGCCGCGCGAGAACTTCACTGCCATGCTGCGCCTGGACCACAACCGCGCGCTCAGCCAGATCGCCGCCAAGACCGGCAGACCCGTGGCCGCCATCCGCAAGCTGGCCGTGTGGGGCAACCACTCGCCCACCATGTACGCCGACTACCGCTTCGCCACCATCGACGGCGCGAGCGTCAAAGACATGATCAACGACCACGTCTGGAACAAGGATGTCTTCCTGCCCACCGTGGGCAAGCGCGGCGCGGCCATCATCGAGGCCCGAGGCCTGTCCTCGGCGGCCTCAGCCGCCAACGCGGCCATCGACCACATGCGCGACTGGGCCCTGGGCACGAACGGCGAGTGGGTCACCATGGGCGTGCCCAGCAACGGCGACTACGGCATCCCGCAGGACGTGATGTTCGGCTACCCGGTCACCTGCTCAGGCGGCAGGTACGAGATCGTCAAGGGCCTGCCGATCGACGAGTTCAGCCAGGGCTGCATCGACAAGACCCTGGCCGAACTGACAGGCGAGCAGGACGGGGTGAAGCACCTGCTCTGAGCACCGCCCCGGGCGCCTTGGCGGCGGGCGCCTTGGCGGCGGGCGGCGGGCGGCGGGCGGCGGGCGGCGGGCGGGGGACGGGTGGCGGCCCCTGGGGCGCAAGCGCGGCCGTGCGGACCGGATCGGTACACGGACTCTCAGGCCGGTCGAGACCGGAGGCGGCGCCACAGCGGCACCAGCCAGATCAGCAGCGTCATCACGCCCAGCGCCCCCGCGATCGGGCGCTCGAAGAAGGCCAGGAACTGGCCGTCCGCCTTCACCAGACTGCTGAAAAAGTGTTCCTCCAGCATGGTGCCCAGCACCACGCCCAGGATGGTGGGCGCCACGGGGAACCCCCAGCGCTCCATGTAGAAGGCCAGCACCCCGGCCACCCCCATCACCACCACGCCGAACAGGCTGTTGTTGATGGCGAAGCTGCCCACCACGCAGAACAGCAGGATCAGCGGCATCAGCAGTGCCGCCGGGATGCGCAGGATGCCTTTGGCCGCCTTGATGGCCGCCCAGCCCAGAGGCAACATCAGCAGTTGGGCCAGCACGAAGACGATGAACACCGCGTAGATGTTTTGCGGGTTGTTCACGAACAACATGGGGCCCGGGTTCATGTCCTTCAGGTACAGCACGCCGATGGCAATGGCCGTGATGGAGTCGCCCGGGATGCCGAATACCAGGGCGGGAATCCAGGCACCGCCCAGCGCCGAGTTGTTGGCCGCGCCCGACTCCACGATGCCCTCCACGTGCCCCTTGCCGAACTCTTCGGGCTCCTTGGAGAACTTCTTGGATACCGCATAGGACATCCAGGCCGCGATGTCGGCGCCGGCACCTGGCAAAGCGCCCACGGCGGTGCCCAGCGCAGAGCCGCGCAAGAGCCCCAGCTTGTACTTCTTGATCAGCCCCCACATGCCCTTGAAGACGTTGCCGAAGGGCCGGTCCACCGCCATCTCGGGGCGCTCCATCGCACAGGCGAAGCGCAGCACCTCTGACACTGCGAACATGCCGATCATCAATGGGATGAGGGGAATGCCGCCGGTCAGCTCGTTGTTGCCGAAGGTCCAGCGCGGTGCGCCGGCCGGGTTCTCCAGGCCCACGCAGGAAATCAGCAGGCCCAGCAGCAGCGCAATCACGCCCTTGAGGGGGTCCGTGCCGGCGATGAAGACCGCGCAGGTGAATCCCAGCATCACCAGCCAGAAGTACTCGAAGGAACTGAACTTCAGGGCGATCTCGGCCAGCGCCGGCGCGCCCACGATCAGCACCAGCACCCCAAAGATGCCCCCCAGCACCGAGAACACCAGCCCTGCGCCCAGGGCCAGTTCGGCCCGGCCCGAGCGCGTGAGCAGGTAGGCCTCATCGGTGTAGGCCGCGCTGGCCGGCGTGCCGGGCATGCGCAGCAGCGCACTGGGGATGTCGCCCGAGAAAATCGCCATCGCCGTGGCCGTGACGATGGCCGCCACGGCCGGTACGGGCGGCATGAAGAAGGTCACTGGCACCAGCAGGGCCGTGGCCATCGTGGCCGTCAGGCCGGGGATCGCGCCGACGAACAAGCCGTACACCGCCGAGGCGGCAATGACCGCCAGCACGTAGGGCTGGAAGACCAGCCCGAAGGCCGTGATCAAGGCATCCAAAGCCGCCCCCGGGTTGCGATCAGTAAAAGGGCTTCAGCACGCCCCAGGGCAGCGGCACCCGCAGCAGCTTGTAGAAGGCCACGTGCACCACCACCGTGCCGCCCACGGCCCACCACAGCGAAGGACCCCAGCGCTGCCCAAAGGTGCGAAACAACATGGCCAGGCACACCGGCGCCACCAGCAAGAAACCCAGGGGTGTGGACAACAGCACGTACAGTGCTACCGCAGTCAGCACCATGAGCGGCGCTCCCAGGCGCTCACGCGGGCCCGTCGAGGCCCGGTCAGGCACAGGCCGGCCGGCGCGCAGCGAGCGCCTGAACAACAGCACCGCGCAGACCAGCAGCCCCGCACCCACCAGCATGGGCAGGAAGCCCGCGCCAAGCTTCTGGCCCGGCACGTCTGGAAAACTGCGGGCCGACCACAGAACCACCCCGCCCAGAACGGCCAGCAGGGCGCTGACCCAACGGTCAACGCGTGGCATGGGATCGAGAGCCGAGCACTGGGGCCGGTGAAGCTGTCGAGGCCGGTGAGACGGTCTGCAACTGCAGGCCTGCGGCGCCGCAGCGTCTCATCACTTGGCCAGGCCCACCGCCGTCATCACCGCCTTCATGTCGGCGTCGCCCTTGGCCATGAACCGGGCGAAATCTCCCGAATTCCCCCACAGCATGCCAAAGCCGCGCTGGGCCATGAAGTCCTTGTACTCCTTGCTGTCGTAGGCCTTCTTGACCGCGGCCTCCAGGCGCGCGGCCACGTCCGCCGGCAGGCCCTTGGGTGCGGCAATGCCGCGCCAGGCCCCCGTGCCCCAGGTCGAGCCGGTGGCCTCCTTGAGGGTGGGCACGTTGGGGAACAGGGCCGAGCGCTGCGAGTCCATCACTGCCAGCGAACGCACCTTGCCGGCGTCGATGAGCGAGCGCGCCTCGGGCAGCGAGCAGGGCACGAACTCCACCCCGCCGGCCACCAGATCCTGCAGACCCGGCGCAGCACCGTTGGACGGCACCCAAGGCACGGTGGCCGGGTCGATCTTGGCCTCGCGCAGCATGCCGGCCAGCGCCAGGTGCCAGATGCCGCCCTGGCCCGTGCCCGAGGCCTTGAACTTGCCTGGGTTGGCCTTGATGGCCGCCAGCACGTCGTTCATGTTCTTGTAGGACGAATCCGCCCGCACCTGGAAGCCCGCCGGGTCCAGGTTGACCAGGGCGATGGGGGTGTAGCTGGTGGGGTTGAGCTCGGTGAGCTTCTGGTGGTGCATCATCGTGATCTCCACGGTGATGAGGCCGATCGTGTAGCCGTCGGGCGCCGCGCCCGCGATGGCGGCATGTCCCACCACACCCGAGCCCCCCGTGCGGTTGACCACGTTCACGGGTTGGCCCAGGTCCTTTTCCATCAGGCTGCCCAGCATGCGGGCCACGGCGTCGGTGCCCCCGCCGGCACCCCAGGGTACGACCAGCGTGATGGGGCGGTCGGGCCATTTCTGCGCGAAGGCGCCACTCGCAGCGGCGGCCATCGACAGGCCAAGCACCGCGCGGCGGGTCAGGGTGGACAGGCGGGACGGGGCATCGGGGCGAGGCATGGGTGGACTCCTGATCGTCATACGTTTGACACCAGCTCACTGTTGCACCGGCACCGCAGGCCCACAATGGGGTAAACCAGAAAACCGGCCGTCGGCACCCTCGACTTTCACCCTCGACATCCTCCCCATCCCCACCCGCGGTACCCTCTGCCTTGATCAGCAACGCCATGCCCGACAGCCCCCTCCTCCACCCCCGGCACGCCCTGTTCGACCCCGGCGAGCCGGTAGCCGTGCCGCTGCCCGTGTGCGACCACTACGCCGGCGTGGAACTGCGCATGCGCAAGAGCCTGGCGCTGCAGGCCGAACTCGGAGCGGTGTTCGATGTGACGCTGGACGGCGAGGACGGCGCCCCTGTGGGCGGGGAGATCGAGCATGCACACCTCATCGCCGAACTGGTGGGCGGCTCGGCCAACCGCTTCGACCGTGTGGGCGCCCGCCTGCAGCCCGTGGGCCACCGGCGATTCGAGGATGTGGTCGATCTGCTGGTTCGCCGGGTGGGCGCCCGCCTGCCCTACCTGATGATTCCCAAGGCGCGCGGCACAGCCGATATCGACCGCGCCGCCGCCTGCATCGACGAGGCCGGCCGCCGCCACGGGCTGCAGCGCCCCGTCCCGTTGCACGCGCTGGTGGAAACGCATGGCGCCCTGCGCGAGGTGGACGCGCTGGCGGCCCACCCGCGCATCGAGTCGCTGTCGTTCGGCCTCATGGACTTCGTCAGCGCCCACCGTGGGGCCATCCCGCAGTCTGCGACCACGGCTGCCGGCCAGTTTGACCATCCGCTCGTGGTTCGGGCCAAGCTGGAGATCGCCGCGGCCTGCCACGCCCACGGCAAGACGCCCTCGCACTGCGTCGTCACCGAGTTCAAGGACCGCCACGCCCTGCAGGGCGCGGTGGAGACGGCCAAGGACCTGCTGGGCTACACGCGGATGTGGAGCATCCATCCCGACCAGGTGCGCACCATCGTGGAGGCCTTCGCGCCCACCGGGGCCGAGATCGATCGCGCCGTGGAGATCCTGATGGCCGCGCGGGCCGCCGCCTGGGCGCCCATCCGCCACCTGGACACCCTGCACGACCGCGCCAGTTACCGATACTTCTGGCACGTGCTGGAGCGCGCCCACTGCACTTCGGTAGCCGGCGGGCCCCTGCTGCCGGCACAGGTACGCCAGGCCTTCTTCGATCCGCCCCACCCGTGAAGGGGTCTGCCTCAAGGAACTTGGCAAGTCTTATATAAGACATAAAATACAGGAAAACCCGAGGAGAACGCCATGCTCGCTGCCTACCGTCAACACGCCGCCGAACGCGCCGCGCTCGGCATCCCGGCGCTGCCCTTGAGCGCCCAGCAGACCGCGGAGCTGATCGAGCTGATCAAGAACCCGCCGGCCGGCGAGGAAGCCTTCCTGCTGGACCTGCTGACCCATCGCGTGCCGCCGGGCGTGGACGACGCCGCCAAGGTCAAGGCCAGCTTCCTGGCGGCCGTGGCACATGGCGACATTGCCGTGGCCATGCTGTCGCGCGAGAAGGCCACCGGGTTGCTGGGCACCATGGTGGGCGGCTACAACGTGCACCCGCTGATCGAACTGCTGGACGACGCCAGCACCGGCCCCGTGGCCGCCGAAGCGCTGAAGAAGACGCTGCTGATGTTCGACTACTTCAACGACGTCGCCACCAAGGCCCGCGGCGGCAACGCGCTGGCCCAGGCCGTGATGAAGAGCTGGGCCGACGCCGAGTGGTTCACCAGCCGCCCCGAAGTGCCCAGGTCCATCACCGTCTCGGTCTTCAAGGTCGGCGGCGAGACCAACACCGACGACCTCTCACCCGCTCCTGACGCCTGGAGCCGCCCCGACATCCCGCTGCACGCCCTGGCGATGCTGAAGAACACGCGCCCCGGCATCACGCCGGAAGAAGACGGCAAGCGCGGGCCGATCGCCTTCATCGAGGAGTTGAAGAAGCGCGGCCATCTGGTGGCCTACGTGGGCGACGTGGTCGGCACCGGCTCCAGCCGCAAGAGCGCCACCAACAGCGTGATCTGGCACACGGGCCAGGACATCCCCTTCGTGCCCAATAAGCGCTTTGGCGGCGTCACGCTGGGCGGCAAGATCGCGCCCATCTTCTTCAACACCCAGGAAGACTCCGGCGCCCTGCCCATCGAGGTGGATGTCAGCGCCCTGGAGATGGGCGACGTCATCGACATCCTGCCTTATGACGGCAAGCTCGTGAAGAACGGCGCCACCGTGGCGCAGTTCCAGATCAAGAGCGATGTGCTGTTCGACGAGGTGCGCGCCGGCGGGCGCATCAACCTGATCATCGGCCGCTCGCTCACCGCCAAGGCACGCGAATTCCTGGGCCTGCCCGCTTCCACCGCCTTCCGGCTGCCGCAACCGCCCGCCTCCACCACCGCCGGCTTCACGGTGGCGCAGAAGATGGTCGGCCGCGCCTGCGGGTTGCCCGAGGGCCAGGGCGTGCGCCCGGGCACCTATTGCGAGCCCCGCATGACCAGCGTGGGCAGCCAGGACACCACCGGGCCGATGACGCGCGACGAGCTGAAAGACCTGGCCTGCCTGGGTTTCAGCGCCGATCTGGTGATGCAGAGCTTCTGCCACACCGCCGCCTACCCCAAGCCCGTGGACGTGAAGACGCACCGCGAACTGCCCGCCTTCATCAGCAACCGCGGCGGCATCTCGCTGCGGCCGGGGGACGGCGTCATCCACTCCTGGCTCAACCGGATGCTTCTGCCCGACACCGTGGGCACGGGCGGCGACAGCCACACGCGCTTCCCGATCGGCATCAGCTTCCCGGCCGGCTCGGGCCTGGTGGCTTTCGGCGCCGCCACTGGCGTCATGCCGCTGGACATGCCCGAGAGCGTGCTGGTGCGCTTCAAGGGCCAGATGCAGCCCGGCATCACGCTGCGCGACCTGGTGCACGCCATCCCGCTGTTCGCCATCAAGCAGGGTCTGCTGACCGTGGCCAAGCAGGGCAAGAAGAACGAGTTCTCCGGCCGCATCCTGGAGATCGAAGGCCTGCCCGACCTGAAGGTGGAGCAAGCCTTCGAGCTGAGTGATGCCAGCGCCGAGCGCAGCGCGGCGGGCTGCACCATCAAGCTCAACAAGGAGCCGGTGATCGAGTACCTCAACAGCAACATCGTGCTGCTGAAGAACATGATCGCCCAGGGCTATGAGGACAAGCGCAGCCTGGAGCGCCGCATCCACAAGATGCAGGAGTGGCTGGCCGCTCCCCAGCTGCTGGAAGCCGACGCGAATGCCGAGTACGCCCACGTGCTGGAGATCGATCTGGCAGACATCAAGGAGCCCATCCTGTGCTGCCCCAACGACCCGGACGATGCCAGGTTCCTGTCCGAGGTGGCCGGCGCCAAGATCGACGAGGTCTTCATCGGTTCGTGCATGACCAACATCGGCCACTTCCGCGCCGCCAGCACGCTGCTGGCCGGCAAGGGCGAGATCCCGGTCAAGCTGTGGGTGGCCCCGCCCACCAAGATGGACCAGTCCGAGCTCATCAAGGAAGGGCACTACGCCAACTTCGGCAGTGCCGGTGCGCGCACCGAGATGCCCGGCTGCAGCCTGTGCATGGGCAACCAGGCCCAGGTCAAGGAAGGCGCCACCGTGGTGTCCACCAGCACGCGCAACTTCCCCAACCGTCTGGGCAAGAACACGAACGTGTACCTGGCCTCGGCCGAACTGGCGGCCATCGCCTCGCGCCTGGGCCGCCTGCCCTCGGTGGCCGAATACCACGCCGACATGGGCGTGATCAACAAGGACGCCTCCAAGGTCTACCGATACATGAACTTCGACCAGATCGAGGAATACGCCGACGTGGCCAAGGAAGTCGCGGTCTGAGTTCGCTGCCGCCGACGACGCCGGCGAGTGCCGGAGCGTCACAGGAAAGGGCCGTCACCGACGGCCCTTTTTCTCTTGTAGGGCTGCCACGTGGCCACCGTCAGAGAAGTTCGGTATCGTTGAACCTGCCTGATCAGCCTCCAACGAAGAAGTCCTCGATGAACGCCCAACAAAACGAACGCCTGACCCGCACCGGTGCCGGCACCGACGGTGGCGCCTTGCTGCGCCGCTACTGGCAGCCCGTGGCCCTGGTGGACGAGTTCGACCCTGCCACCGACCCGCGCATGGCACAGCGCCCGCTCAAGGCCGTGCGCGTCATGGGCCAGGACATGGTGCTGTTCCGCGACGAGGCGGGACAGTGGGGCCTGCTGGACCGCGATTGCGCGCACCGCGGCGCCGATCTGGCCTACGCCCGCCATGAGGGCGACGGCCTGCGCTGCCCCTTCCACGGCTGGAAGTTCGATGCCACGGGCCGCTGCCTGGACACCCCGGCCGAACCGCTGGGCAGCCGCCTGCACGAGCGCGTAAGGCAGCGCCAGTACCCGGTGGTGGAGCGCAGCGGCGTGCTGTTCGCCTGGCTGGGCGAGCCGGGCACGCAGCCTCCCTTCCCCCGCTACGACTGCTTCGAGGCCCCGGGCACCCACACCTTCGCCTACAAGGGCCTGTGGCACTGCAACTGGCTGCAGGGCTTCGAGGTCGGCATCGACCCGTGTCACACCTCCTTCCTGCACCGCTTCCTGAACGACGCCTCGCTGGCATCGGTGGGCGACAACGCCGGCGCGCGGCAGTTCCGCAGCGCCAGCCTGGGCGAGGTCGATGGCGAGGCTTGGCCCATGTCGCGCATCATGCGCGAGTTCCACCGCCCGGAGCTGTCCAGCGAACCCACGCCCTGGGGCCTGCGCATCACCACGCTGCGGCGCATGACCGAGGAACTGACGCATGTGCGCGTGACGCACGAGATCTTCCCGCAGACCTTCTGCATCCCGTTGTCACCCACCATGACCATCACGCAGTGGCATGTGCCGGTGGACGACACGCACACCTACTGGTTCGCCTTTTTCACGAGTTACGACAAGCCCGTGGACAAGCAGGCCATGCGCGACCAGCGCGCGCCCTTCATCCCGCCGCCGCTGTACGTGCCCCAGGCCGGGCGCCACAACGACTGGGGCTTCAACCCCGAGGAGCAGCGCACGCGCACCTTCCTGGGCATGGGCGAGGACGACATCAACGTGCACGACCAGTGGGCCGTGGAGAGCATGGGCGCCATACAGGACCGCACGCGCGAGCACCTGGGCACCAGCGACAAGATCATCATGACCCACCGTCGACTGCTGCTCAAGGCCATGGACGAGGTGAAGGCCGGCGGTACCGCCCCCTTCAGCGCCGACCCCGCCTCCGCTGCCCAGCAGGTGGGCGGGCCGGACGCGGTGGACGGCATTGCCCCGGCCGGCACCTGGAGCACCTGGTGGCAGGCGCAGGCTGAAGCACGCAGGCAGGGCTCGCCATGGTCGGCCCCGTCCGCGGAGATCCCAGCAAAGAACACAGTGCCCGCGACTTGAAGGTAAGCACCATCAACTCTGCAATCGTCCGCGCGGGCTCTCTGGAGAAGAGGGCTGCGAAGGACCTTGACCCCACCTCTCCATGATCACCATTCACTTCCAACACACCGGCCCGGGCGGTCGGGTCACGGGTTACGAGGTCACCGGCAAACCCGGCGAGAGCCTGATGCAGGCGGCTGTGGCCGCCGGCGTGGACGGCATTGCCGCCGACTGCGGCGGCCTGCTGACCTGCGCCACCTGCCACGTGGTGGTGGAAGAGCCCTGGCGCTCCAAACTGCCGCCCATGGCGGCCGAGGAAAGCACCATGCTGGACTTCACCGCCACCCCGCGCTGCGAAGGCAGCCGCCTGAGCTGCCAGATCGTGCTGAGTCCAGCGCTGGACGGGATGGTGGTGGAGTTGCCGGCGAGTCAGTACTGAGCGTCGCGGCACGATGCGCTGCCTCAAGCAAAGGTGCCGCCCCCGATATGAGTGAAACTGAGAGGGCTGTGAAATCCATCGCCAACCCACTCGATCACAACCCAGGCCCAGACGCCCATCTGACCGACCAACTGCGGTCTGCCTTGGCAGACTTCCCGGGTCTGGAGTTGGTGCTGCTGTTTGCTCTCTGGGAAGCGGTCAGGCCCGGCCCGACAGCGACGTCGACATCGCCGTGCAAGCCGACCACCCCCTTTCCGCGCAGGAACGGATGGCCTTGATCGACGCCGTGTCACGAACCCTGCAGCGGCCTGTGGATCTGGTCGATCTGCGCACCGCGGGTGAACCCACCAGGGGCCAGGTGGTCCGTCACGGTTGGCGTGTCCTGGGCAGCAGTGCAGCGCACGGCCGCCTCATCTACACCCAGCTCGTCGATCAGGCGGACTTCGGACCGCTGCGCCGTCGAATCCTGGAGGAAAGGCGGGTGGCGTGGACCGGGAAATAGTCGAGCAAGAGCTGGAGTCCTTGCGCCGATGCGTGCAGCGTGTGGCCGACAAGTGCCCCGACGACCCAGCGACCTTGGCGCGTGAGGTGGACCTTCAGGACATCGTCACACTGAACCTGAGCCGCGCGGTACAGATGTGTGTGGATGTGGGTGCGCACATGATCGCGTCGACCGAGAGCCCTGCCCCCGCGACCATGGGTCAGACGTTTGAACTGCTGGGCCAGAAAGGCATCCTCCCTGGCCCGTTGGCGACACGCCTTCAGCGTGCAGTGGGCTTCCGCAACATCGTCATGCACAACTACGAAGTCATCGACTGGCAGGTGGTGCACGCCTTGGCACGGAATCACCTGGGAGACTTCGCCGCCTTTGCTCACGCCATCATGGAGCAACTCGGCAAGCCGGGTGCAACTTGATCGAAGACCCGCACTGCAACACCTTCGGCGCTATCCGCATTCCCCGGTGCTTGGAGAGATGCCCGCTTCCATAACGAACGGGGACAGATAGCGCCAAGCCACGATCTGATCAACATTCGAGTGAGCCAAGTCGGGAAGCGATCTACCTAGGCACCATTGGTGCTGCGGCGGTCAGTCAAACCTCACCCCTAGCCAATCGCTCAAGTGGCTGTCTTGAGAGACGGTACGACAGGCGATCTTCCACCAGATGGCCGCCAAGTGAGTTGTGGAACGTGATGCCTCTGAGATTGGACGCCCTGACATTCCAGTCCATCCGCCCGCAACCTGAGCGAATGGCGTAGTCCGCAGACCATTGCATCAGGCGCTTGCCGACGCCTGCACTCCGACAAGAGGAGCGAACGTAGAGCTCCTTCAGTAGGCACTGCCTGCGATGGGCTGGGTTTGCGTCGACCAACGAGTGCATGAGCACCAGCGCTGCAAAGCCCAACACCTGATCGTTCTCGTCTACTGCCACAGGCAAACACAGACCCGCCTGTGATAGCAGGTTTTCGAGCAGGTGGGCTCGAATCTCTTCCGGTGAGGCAGTTGGCGGCTGGTTGTAGAAGGCATGCAGCTCAATCAGCAGCGTGACAAACGACTCATGCAGATCCGGCGACACGGGCTTGACAGCAATGGTCATGGCTTTCTCGGCCTGTGTGGAGGTAAGGCGGGTCAAGCGGGCCGTTTCAAGTCCGTTCAGCCCAGGCATTCAACGTGGAGGCTCCGCTCCACATCGCTTGCCAAGAGCGTGCTCAGACCCCGGTCCAAGGTCAACAGCTTCACGCCGTTGCGAATGGCAGTCGTCAGCAAATAGGCATCAGTCACCTGTCGATGGCCAACGACTCCGCCCGTGCAGCATGCCAGCACATCAGTGAAGTCAAAGTCCAGAGCCACGAAACGGTGGCCGGGGTGTGCCAGGTTGCGCTCCAGCGCAAGCGCAAGTTCAGCAACGGTCGCACCTGTGGCCAAAGAGGGCTGGCTGAGCACGCGAATGAAGCCAGCCTGGGTCAGTGCGCAGGTAGCCCAGCCGGACCGGCCGTTGCGCCTGAACCAGGTCGCCATCTCGCGATGACGCTCATGGCCTTCCCACCCGAGCGCGATCAGCGCGTTGACGTCCAGCAGCCGGGCACTCACGACTCAGCCGTCAGGACAGATCCTCGATCATTTGCTTGACCTTCGCTGAACCGACCTTCGGCGAGTCCGGCCTTGCAGCGATCACCCAGAGATCGCCCTTCTTCTTCAAGCCAACGGGAGGTGCGCTTGCACGCCGGATCAACTCCGACACGGCTTTACCCAAGCGCAAGGAGCGCGCTTGGGCATAGTTCTGCGCCAACGCTGCAGCGTCGTCATCGAGAGTGAAGGTGGTTCGCATGAGCAGCTCCGTGACAAGTCATGAAGTCTGATTCAGTATAGGCCTTTCTGCATCAAAAGGTTGCCGGTGCATCACACTTGCCCGACCTCACTGCACCACCACCGGCACCTCCATCGCCGGCGGAGTGTTGCGGCTGCGGCCGCAGCGCACCACGCCGTCGATCATGACCATGCCCACGCCGGGCAGGTCGCCGAGCTGGATGCTTTCCAGCAGGGTGCGGCCGGCGGTGTGCTGGGCGCGGTCGAGGAAGACGAAGTCGGCGGCGCGGCCGGGCTCGATCAGGCCGCAGTCCAGGTGGCGCAGGCGCGCGGTGTTGCCGGTGGCAAAGCAGAAGACCAGCTCGGCCGCGATGTTGCCCAGGCTGGACAGCAGGGCGATCATGCGCAGCATGCCCAGGGGCTGCACGCCCGAGCCGGCCGGCCCGTCGGTGCCCAGGATCACGCGGTGCGGGCACTTCAGCTGCAGTGCCATCTGCGCCGCGGCAATCGCCACCTTCTCGTTGCCGTTGTGCACGATCTCGATGGCGCGCGAGGACTTCTCGCACAGCTCGCACACATGGGCTTCGGGCAGTGAGGTGTGGCCGCCGTTGATGTGGCCGATGACGTCGGCATCGGCCTCCAGCACCACATCCTTGTCGATCAGGCCAGAGCCGGGGATGGACGGCCCACCCGTGTGGATGGTGCTCTGGATGCCGTGCTTGCGCGCCCAGGCCACCATCTCGCGCGCCTCGTAACCTGCCTTCACCGAGCCGAGGCCGACCTCGCCCAGCAGCTTCACGCCGGCCGCGGCCAGCTCGGCAAAGTCGCTCTCGACCATGCCTTTCTCGATGACCGGCGCGCCGGCCAGTACCTTCATGCCCGTGGGGCGAAAGTTGTCGAAGGCACGCTGCGCGGTGATGGCCAGGGCCTTCAATCCCACGATGTCCTTGGGACGCCCGGGCAGGTGCACTTCGCCGGCGGAGATCATGGTGGTGACGCCGCCGTTGAGGGTGGAATCGATCCAGCCGAGCTGGTTCTGGCGCGGCGTCCAGTCGCCGAAGACCGGGTGCACGTGGCTGTCGATCAGCCCTGGGGCCACGCAGGTCTGGCGCGCATCGATTAACAGGTCGGGCTGCTCGGTGTTGCAGTCAGCCTCCTTGCCCACGGCGACGATGCGGCCCTGGTCGCAGACGATGGTGTCCGCGTCCAGGATGGGGCGGTCGATGTCGCCCGACAGCAGCAGGCCGATGTGGCGGATGACGACCTTACCAGAGGTGGCGATGGCGGCGGCTTCGGCCATGGAGGCTCCTTGCAGAGTGAGATGTGGACTTCAGGGAGTTGCAGGGGGAACGGTCACCAACACCGTGCGCAGCACCGCGTCGGCAATGAACTGGTGCCACTGCGCCAGGGCCGCCGGATCGTCCAGGGTCTCGCCGAGGAAGGCCGACAGCGTGTAGCGGTTGGACAGGTAGAAGTAGCCCATGGAGGCGATCATCAGGTACACATCCCGCGCCCGCAACTCCGGGCGGAACAGACCGGCCTGCACCCCGCTGCCCAGCACCCGTGACAACACCTCCAGTGCCGGCGAGGAGTACTCACCCGCCTTGGAAGACTTGCCGATGTGCCGGCCGCGGTGCAGGTTCTCGCTGTTGAGCAGGGTGATGAACTCGGGGTGCTTCTGGTAGTAGCCCCACATGAAGGCGATCACATCGCGCAGGGCCTGCACAGGCTGCGACAGGTCCAGCGCCAGCCGCGCCTCGGCCTCGTTGAAGCGCCGGTAGGTCTCTTCGATCACCGCGACGAACAGCGCCTCCTTGCTGCCGAAGTAGTAGTAGATCATCCGGTCGTGCGACTTGGCCGCACGCGAGATCTGCTCCACCCGGGCCCCGTTGAGGCCTTGCTTGCCGAAGACCTTGATGGCCGCTTTCAGCAGCGTCTCGCGCGTGGCCTGCGCCGACTGCTCGCGCACACCGCCCTTGCGGGCGGTGGCGGCGGGCTTGCGCACGGTGGGCATGGCCAGTGACGCTGAGAGCGGTGGCGGAAGCTGTGTCGGGGGCTGTGTCGGGAGATGCGGCAGGACCGGCTACTGGTCCACGAAGGCCCGCTCGATGACAAAGTCGCCCGGCCGGCTGGTACTGCCTTCGGCGAAGCCGCGCTCCTCCAGCAGCCCTTTCAGCTCACGCAGCATGGCGGAGCTGCCGCAGATCATGGCGCGGTCGGTGGCCGGGTCCAGGTCCGGGCCGTCTACCAGGCGGGCCAGCTCGCCGCTGCGGATGAGGTCAGGGATGCGGCCCCTGGTCGGGAAGGGCTCGCGCGTCACGGTGGGCACGTAGCGCAGCTGCGCACTGACCATCTCGCCCAGGAACTCGTGGCGGGGCAATTCCTCGGTAAGGTACTGGCGGTAGGCCAGTTCGGCCACCTCGCGCACGCCGTGCACCAGCACCACCTGCTCGAAACGCTCGTACACCTCGGGGTCGCGCACGATGGACATGAAGGGCGCCAGGCCCGTGCCCGTGGACAGCAGGAACAGGCGCTTGCCCGGGTTCAGGTAGTCCGTGACCAGGGTGCCCGTGGGCTTGCGGCCCACGACCACGGTGTCACCGGGCTGCAGGTGCTGCAGGCGCGAGGTGAGCGGGCCGTCTTGCACCTTGATGCTGAGGAACTCCAGGTGTTCCTCGTAATTGGCGCTGGCCACGCTGTAGGCCCGCAACAGCGGCTTGCCGTCCACCATCAAGCCGATCATGGTGAAGTGACCATTGGAAAACCGCAGCGCCGGGTCGCGCGTGGTGGTGAAGCTGAAGAGGCGGTCGGTCCAGTGGTGAACCGTGAGCACGCGCTCGTGGAGAAACGCACTCATCGGTAGTCCCCCCGTTGCGACGACGGCTCAAGTGCGCTAGATTGGGTTTTCATGTAGCGGACGCAACATTTTCGTGAAGTGAATGCTACACGGGCTGAACCCATCGATCAACCACATGAGCGACCAGAGCAGGCCAGACGGAGTGCATCAGCAGGCGCATGACGGACCGCGCCCGCAGGTGCTGGAGAAGTCGCGCCCGCGCAGCGAACGCATGGCCGCTGACAAGATCGAGTGCAACGCCTGCCCGGTGCTGTGCCAGATCTCCGAAGGCAAGGCAGGCGCCTGCGACCGCTATGCCAACCAGGCGGGCGTGCTGGTGCGGCTGGACCCGGTGCTGATCCTGGAGCGTGGGCTGGCGGGGAACGCCGCAGCGCCAGACGCTGCCGCGGTGCCCTTCCTGGACGCCCCGGCCGACCCCGGCACGGGCGGCCTGCTGCACGCGCCCGAGGTCTTCGTCACTGGCGTGGGCTCGTCCACCACCTACCCCGACTACAAGCCGGCCCCCTTCATCGTCTCCTCCCGGCACGAGGGCGTGGACATGGTCACCGTGGTGACCGAGGGCATCTTCAGCTACTGCAGCTTCAAGGTGAAGATCGACACCGACCGCTGGCTGGGGCCGGAGCAGGCGACCGTGCGCTGCAAGGGCGAGGCGGTGGGCCACGTCACCACGGCGGAGTACGGCTCGCAGATGCTGTCGCTGGGCGGCGTGCACCACCTCACGGGCGGCTCCAAGAAGGAAGGCCGCATCACCTGCGACATGATGATGGCGCTGGGCAACCGTGAACCGGTGGAACTTGACATCGAAGGGGGCGCGCAACTGCAGCTGCAGGCCGGGCGCGCGCCCGTGGTCAACGGCGTGGAAGAGCAGCGCATGCGCGTGGGCTGCGGCTCGGCGGCCGTGGGCATCTTCGCGCAGCAGTGGTACGGCCACGTGGACGAGGCCGTGGTGGTGGACGACCACATCACGGGCATCCTGTCCGAGCACCAGGCCGGCCGCTGCCTGGACATGGTGCCCTCGGGCATCCGCATCCGTGGCCGGCGCAGCACGCCCGGGCGCTACTTCCAGGTGGCCAACCCGGGAACGGGCTGGGGCGGCACCGACCTGACGAACCCGATGGACATCATCGAAAGCTGGGACCCCAAGGTCGCCTACCCGGGGCTGCGCCTGCTGATGACCTCCACCACGGGCGAGCACTGCGCCTGGTACGTGCTGGACGAGCACCTGGTGCCACGCCCGGCCCCCATGCCGCCGGAGGTGGCCGCCACGGTGGCCCGCATTGGCGAGAACTGTGAGCCCTCGGTGGCCTCGGTGCTGTTCCTGGCCGGTGCAGGCGGCAGCCTGCGCGCCGGCGTGACCGAGAACCCGGTGCTGCTCACGCGCAAGATCAAGCAGGCGCTGGTCAACGTCACCTGCGGCGGGGCGCCGGCCTACGTGTGGCCGGGCGGCGGCATCACCGTCATGGCCGACGTGATGCGCATGCCCGCGAACAGCTTCGGCACCGTGCCCACGCCGGCCATCGTGGCCCCCATCGAATTCAGCATGCGCCTGGCCGACTACCAGGCCCTGGGCGGCCACATGGCCCAGGTGCGCACCATTGAAGAAGCCCTGGCCCGCGGCGCGGGACACCGCGACGGCGCACCGCTGTCGCGCCGCTACATCGCGGGGCACCCCAAGAACCCCTGGCCTCTGGGCCAGCCGCCCATGCTCGGGTAACCACGATGGGACCGACCCGCACCCCCCTGCCTGGCGGCCGCTGGCACTTCGCCCACGGCCCGATCGAGCTGGTGATCGGGGCCGAGGTCAGTCGCGGAGAGCCAGACACAGCACTGACCACCGCTCACGAACAGGCCTGGGCCCGGTTCCAGAGCGTGCTGCAGGAGTTGGTGGCCGAACTGCCGCTGCTGCGTCAGCCCGTGCGGCCCGGGCCGTGCCCGGTTCAAGGCCCCGTCGCCCGCCGCATGTGGCAGGCCTGCGCGGCCCTGCCCACCGACTTCATCACCCCCATGGCCGCAGTGGCCGGCGCGGTGGCGCAGGAGATCCTGGCGCCCTACGCGCAGGCCGGCCTGCAACGCGCCTATGTGAACAACGGCGGCGACATTGCGCTGCACCTGGCGCCTGGCGCGCAGTGGCGCGTGGGGATGGTGGCGGACATTGCGAAACGCCGCACCGCTCTCGACGGGGGCTTCACGCTGCAGGCCAGCGACCCCGTGCGCGGCGTGGCTACCAGCGGCTGGCGAGGACGCAGCCACTCGCTGGGCATTGCGGACGCGGTCACCGTGCTGGCCGCCACAGCCGCCCAGGCCGATGCGGCCGCCACCGTGATCGCCAACGCCGTGAACCCGACCGAGCCAGACGCCCGACTGGGCATCGAACGGGCACCCGCCTGCTCTTTGAAGGACGACAGCGATCTCGGCAGCCGCCTGGTCACCGTGCAGGTGCCCGCGCTGGCGGCAGGCGTGGTCACTGCAGCGCTGCGCCGCGGTGCCAGAGTGGCCCAGCAACTGCAACACGCCGGCCTGATCCATGCCGCCGTCCTGGCCTGCCAGGGGCAGATCCTGACCGTCGAGCCCATGCTCGCGCTGCAGGCAGCGGCGTGAAGGTACCCCAAGCGACCCCCAACCACCCGAATCCACCCGAATCCGCCTGAATCCGACGGAAGCCTCACCCTCACCCGACACCCCGCACCATGATCGAGATCCGACGCATCCTGACCCAGGTTGAAGACATCTTCCACGAAGGTGGGCCCGTGGCAGCCGAACCCCTGCGTCGCGGGGCCATCGGCGCGGTGCTGAAGAACCCCTACGCCGGGCGCTACGTCGAAGACATCCTGCCCCTAATGGATGCGCTGTCGCCCCTGGGCCTGAGGCTGGCGCAGCAGCTGCTGGCCGCCATGCAGGTGGGGCCGGAGCGCATCCAGGGCTACGGCAAGGGGGCGCTCATCGGAGAGGCGGGTGAACTCGAACATGGGGCGCTGTGGCATGTGCCCGGCGGCTACGCCATGCGTGAGCTGCTGGGCTGGAAGGGCGACGCTGCTGCCTACAAGGCCGGGCAGTCCGGCAGTGGCCAGTCGGGTAACGCCCTGGCCATCGTGCCCAGCACCAAGAAGGTGGCCGGCCCCGGTGCCACGCTGGACATCCCGCTGACGAACATCAACGCCTCCTACGTGCGCAGCCACTTCGACGCACTGGAGTTCCGCGTGGCCGACGCGCCCCGTTCGCACGAGATGGTGGTGGTGCTGGCCATGAGCACCGGTGCGCGCATCCACGCCCGGGTGGGTGGCCTGAAGGCCGCCGACATCGCCAAATGGGATGGGCAGCGCTGAGGCACCACCCCACATCAGCGCTGACCAACCCCATACGTCACGATCCGACCGAAAGGACCCCCATGCCCGCCCAGATCCGCAAGCTTGTCGTGCAGATCGACGAAACGCACCGCGAGATGGACCGTGAGGTCCAGCCACCCACGCGGCGCGCGCTGGCCATGGCCGTCATCCACAACCCCTGCGCCGGCCGCTATGTGGAGCACCTGGACGAACTGATCGCCATCGGCGAGGAGCTCGGCGGCCTGCTGGGCCAGCGCTGCGTGCAGGCCCTGGGCATCGCGCCTGAGCAGACCCACAGCTATGGCAAGGCCGCCATCGTGGGCGAGGCTGGCGAGCTGGAGCACGCCGCCGCCCTGCTGCACCCCAAGCTCGGCGCGCCCTTGCGCGCCGCCGTCAGCAAGGGCGCCGCCCTGGTGCCCTCGGCCAAGAAGCAAGGCGGCATCGGCACCGCGGTCGACGTGCCGCTGGGCCACAAGGACGCCGCCTTCGTGCGCAGCCACTTCGATGCCATGGAAGCGCGCATCGCGGATGCGCCGCGCGCGAACGAGATCGTGGTGGCCGTGGTCGTCACCGACAGCGGGCGTCCGCTGCCGCGCATTGGCGGCCTGCAGGTGCACGAGATCAAGGGTACCGACGGGTTGCGCTGAGCCGCCAAGCCCCGGAAGATTTCACGCTTTTCCACCCCCACTCCTGAAGGAGACCGCCCCATGAAGAGAAGAGAACTGATCGCCGCCGCCAGCCTGGTGGCCGCCGCCCTGCCAGTGCACGCCCAGGGCGTGATCAAGATCGGCGAAGTCAACAGCTACAAGGCGCAACCCGCCTTCCTGGAGCCCTACAAGAAGGGCATGGAGCTGGCAGTCGAGGAGATCAACGCCGCCGGCGGCGTGGGCGGCAGGAAGCTGGAGCTCATCACGCGCGACGACAACGCCAACCCGGGCGACGCCGTGCGCGTGGCCGAGGAGCTGCTGTCGCGCGAGAAGATCGACGTGTTGACCGGCACCTTCCTGTCGCACATCGGCCTGGCGCTGACCGACTTCGCCAAGCAGAAGAAGGTGTTCTTCCTGGCCGGCGAGCCGCTCACCGACAAGATCGTGTGGGCCAACGGCAATGCCTACACCTACCGCCTGCGCCCCAGCACCTACATGCAGGTGGCCATGCTGGTGCCCGAGGCGGCGAAGCTGAAGAAGAAGCGCTGGGCCATCGTCTACCCCAACTACGAGTACGGCCAGTCGGCCATCGCCAGCTTCAAGCAGTTGCTCAAGGCGGCGCAGCCTGACGTGGAATTCGTCGCCGAACAGGCGCCGCCGCTGGGACGCGTGGAAGCCGGCCCGGTGGTGCAGGCCCTCCTCGACTCCAAGCCCGACGCCATCTTCAACGTGCTTTTCGGCGCCGACCTGTCGCGCTTCGTGCGCGAGGGCAACACCCGCGAACTCTTCAAGGGCCGCGAGGTGGTGAGCCTGCTGACGGGCGAGCCCGAGTACCTGGACCCGCTGAAGGACGAGACGCCCAACGGCTGGATCGTCACCGGCTACCCCTGGAACGGCATCAACACACCCGAGCACCGCACTTTCCTGGCGGCCTACCAGAAGCGGTTCAACGACTACCCGCGCCTGGGCTCGGTGGTGGGCTACGCGCTGATCCACTCGGTGGCCGCGGGCGTGGCCAAGGCCGGGGGCACCGAGACCGACAAGCTGGTGGCCGCCTTCCGCGGCCTGCAGGTGAACACGCCCTTCGGGCGCATCACCTACCGCCCCGAGGACAACCAGTCCACGCTGGGCGCCTTCGTCGGCCGCACCAAGAACGAAGGCGGCAAGGGCGTGATGGTGGACTACCGCTACCTGGACGGCGCCAACTTCCTGCCCAGCGCCGCCGAGGTGCGCAAGCTGCGTCCGGCCAACTGATGCGCGCCTGAAACCGACCCGAGCCACCCCGCCCGCCTGAACCAGCCCCTGCGCGCCCATGAGCCTTTCCAGCCTGCTTGTCCAACTGCTCAACGGCCTGGCCGGGGCGTCGTCGCTCTTTCTGGTGGCGGCGGGGCTGTCGCTGATCTTCGGCGTCACGCGCATCGTCAACTTCGCGCATGGTTCGTTCTACATGGTGGGCATCTACATCGCCTACACGGCCGTGGAGCGGCTGGGCGGGGTGATCGGCTTCTGGCCGGCGCTGCTGCTGGCGGCGGTGGCGGTGGGCCTGATCGGTGCCGTGGTGGAGGTGCTGCTGCTGCGGCGCATCTACCACGCGCCCGAGCTGTTCCAGCTGCTGGCCACCTTCGCGCTGGCGCTGGTCTTCAAGGACCTGGTGCTGCGCCTGTGGGGGCCGGAGGAACTGCTGGGCCCGCGCGCGGCGGGTCTGGACGGCTCGGTGCAGATCCTGGGGCGGCGCTTCCCCACCTACGACCTCTTTCTCATCGTCGTGGGCCCGGCCGTGCTGGGCCTGCTGTGGCTGCTGCTGACCCGCACGCGCTGGGGCACCCTGGTGCGCGCGGCCACCCAAGACCGCGACATGGTGGCCGCCCTTGGCGTCAACCAGGCGTGGCTGTTCACCTCGGTGTTTGCACTGGGCGCGATGCTCGCCGGCCTGGGAGGCGCGCTGCAACTGCCGCGCGAGCCCGCCAACCTGGAGATGGACCTGCACACCATCGGCGCCGCCTTCGTGGTGGTGGTGGTGGGCGGCATGGGCTCCATTCCCGGGGCTTTCGTGGCTGCCTTGCTGATCGCCGAGATCAAGGCCATCTGCATCTGGATCGGCCTCGTCAACATTGGCGGGGTCGAGATCTCGTTTTCCAAGCTCACGCTGGTGGTGGAGTTCCTGGTGATGGCCGCCGTGCTGATCCTGCGGCCGTGGGGGCTGATGGGGCGAGCGCCGGCGCCCAGCCGTCACGCCTCGGCGGCGGAGTCGCCGCTGCGGCTGCCGGGCCGGGCGGGTCAGGTCGCCACGGCCGCCGTCCTGCTGTTGCTCGTGGCCCTGCCCTTCGTCAGCGGCGCCTCGTCCTACATGACCGTGCTGGCCATCGATCTGCTGGTGGCCGCGCTCTTCGCCGTCAGCCTGCACTTCATCATGGGCCCGGGCGGCATGCATTCCTTCGGCCACGCCGCCTACTTCGGCCTGGCGGCCTACGGCGCGGCGCTGCTGGTGCGCAAGGCCGGGCTGCCGATGGAGCTGGCCCTGGCCCTCGGCCCGGTGGTGGCGGCCGCCTTCGCCGTGGTCTTCGGCTGGTTCGCGGTGCGGCTGTCGGGCGTGTACCTGGCCATGCTGACCCTGGCGTTTGCGCAGATCGCCTGGGCCATCGTCTACCAGTGGGACAGCGTCACCGGCGGCAGCAACGGCGTCACCGGCGTGTGGCCGGCGGCCTGGCTGTCGGACAAGCGGGCCTACTTCGGTCTGGCGCTGGTGCTCACCGTGGCGGGCACCTGGCTGCTGCGGCGCATCCTGTTCTCGCCCTTTGGCTACGCCATGCGGGCCGGGCGTGACTCGCCGCTGCGAGCCGACGCCATCGGCATCGATGTCAAGCGTGTGCAGTGGGTGGCCTTCATCCTGGCGGGCACCGTGGCTGGCGTGGCCGGGGCGCTGTTCGCCTTCTCCAAGGGCAGCATCTCGCCCGAGGGCCTGCACGTGGGCAAGAGCATCGACGCCCTGGTGATGGTGCTGCTGGGCGGCGTGCAGACGCTGGCCGGCCCGGTGGTGGGCGCAGTCAGCTTCACCTGGCTGCACGACACCGTGGCGCGCAACACCGAGTACTGGCGCGCCATGCTGGGCGGCATCATCCTGGTTCTGGTGCTGCTGTTCCCGCAGGGCATTGCTGGCTATGCGCAACGCCTGTTCCAGCGCGGTAACCCGGCCCATGGAAGTGATGGGAGGGCCCAGGGATGAACTTGCTGAGCGTCAAGGGGCTGGGCAAGTCCTTCGGCGGCGTGCGCGCCGTCGACGGCATCGACTTCGACATCGCCCCGGGCGAGTTGCTGGCCCTGATCGGGCCCAACGGGGCGGGCAAGTCCACCACTTTCAACATGGTCAACGGGCAGTTGAGGGCCGACCGCGGCAGCATCCTGCTGGAAGGCACCGAACTCATCGGCCTGCAGCCCCGCCAGATCTGGAATCTGGGCGTGGGCCGCACCTTCCAGATCGCCGAGACCTTCTCCTCCCTCACCGTGCTGGAGAACGTGCAGATGGCCCTGCTGTCGGCCGACCGGCAAGTGTTCTCGTTCTTCGCGCGGGCGGGCGAACACCGCCGCGAAGACGCCCTGGCCCTGCTGGCGCAGGTGGGCATGGCCGAGCAGGCCCGGCGCCCCTGCAGCGAGCTGGCCTACGGCGACGTCAAGCGCGTGGAACTGGCCGTGGCCATGGCGCATGCGCCCAAGCTGCTGCTGATGGACGAGCCCACCGCCGGCATGGCGCCCAAGGAGCGCAACGAGCTGATGGAGCTGACCAAGGGCCTGGTGGTGGAGCGCCGCATGGCAGTGCTGTTCACCGAGCACAGCATGGACGTGGTGTTCGCCCACGCCGACCGCGTCATCGTGCTGGCCCGCGGCCGCCTGATCGCCGGCGGCAAGCCCAGCGAGATCCGAGACCACCCCCAGGTGCAGGAGGTCTACCTCGGCACCGGCAAGACCTTCGAGCGACAAGACGCATGACCGGCATGACCGAACCCGCCCCCCTGCTGGACGTGAAATCGCTGTCGGCCTGGTACGGCGGCGCGCACATCCTCTTTGACATTTCGCTGCAGGTGCGCCCGGGCGAGGTGGTGGCCCTGATGGGCCGCAACGGTGCAGGCAAATCCACCACGCTCAAGGCCGTGATGGGCATGGTGGAGCGGCGCCGCGGCCAGGTGCAGTTCATGGGCCGTGACATCTCGCGGCTGGAGTCGCACGCCATCGCTTCGGCCGGCCTGGGCTACGTGCCAGAAGACCGCCGCATCTTCACCGACCTCACCGTGCTGGAGAACCTGGAGGTGGGCCGCCAGCCGCCGCGCAGGGGACCGCAAGGCCAGATGCTGGAGGCCTGGACCCCGCAGCGCCTGTTCAAGCTCTTCCCCAACTTGGGCGAGATGCCTGACCGACCGGGTGGCCGCATGAGCGGGGGCGAGCAGCAGATGCTCACCGTGGCCCGCACCCTGATGGGCAACCCCTATCTGGTGCTGCTGGACGAGCCCAGCGAAGGCGTGGCCCCGGTGATCGTCGAAGGCATGGTGCAGATGATCCTGGAGCTCAAGGCCGCAGGCGTCAGCATCCTGCTGTCCGAGCAGAACCTGCACTTCGCCACGTTGGTCTCGGACCGGGCCTACGTGCTGGAGAAGGGCCAGATCCGCTACCAGGGCACCATGCGCGAGCTGGCGGCCGACGACGAGGTGCGGCGGGCTTACCTGTCGATGTAATGCGCTTCCTGCTCAACGGCCAGGCGTTCGAGGCGCCCGGCGCCACCCCTGAGGCCACCTTGCTGCAGGTGCTGCGCAATGACGCGCAATGCAACGGGCCGAAGTTCGGCTGCGGGCTGGGCCAGTGCGGTGCCTGCACCGTGTGGGTGGACGGCCGCGCGGCCCGTGCCTGCGTGATTCCGGCAGAAGGGGTGGCCGGGCGGGAGATCACCACGCTGGAAGGCCTGGGAAACCGCGAAGCGCCGCACCCAGTGCAGCAGGCCTTCATCGACGCCCAGGCCGCCCAGTGCGGCTATTGCACCAACGGCATGGTGATGGCCAGCGCAGCCCTGCTGCGCCGCTGCCCGCGGCCCACTGACGCGCAGATACGCGAGGCCTTGTCGCACAACCTGTGCCGCTGCGGCGCGCATGTGGAGATCCTGCAGGCGGTGCATCTGGCGGCCCAACGCCTGGCCGAGACATCGGCGTCGGAAGGCGCCTGACCGCCCCCGCCATGCGCGCCGCCCACGCCCCCGGCACCCGCGCGGGCTTCCTCGAAGCCCAGGGCGTGCTGCTGGTGGTGCGCGACCCGCCCCCACCGCCTCCACCCGCCCCCGGCCAGCCGCCCATGGTGCCGGGCAACCCCGCTGAGGGCGTGGAGATCCTGCTGGCGCTGTGGGACGACGGCAGCGCCAACGGCCTGGGCGGCAAGGTGGACCTGGGCACCGGCATCGCCACCGCCCTGGGCCAGCTGGTGGCCGAGGAACTGGAACTGCCTTTCGAGCGCGTGGTCATGCTGCTGGGCAACACCGCCCGCGTGCCCAACCAGGGCCCCACGATCGCCAGCGCCACGCTGCAGATCGCCTCGGACCCGCTCAAGCGCGCCGCCGCGCAGGCGCGCGCCTGGCTGCGGGCGCAGGCGGCAGAAGACAGCGTCGCCGACATCCCCACCCTGCTGCGCGGCCAGCACATCCGACTGGTGCTGGACCCGGCCACGCCGCTGAAGCCCAGCGCCGAGTGGACGGTGGCAGGCCAGAGCCTGCCGCGCGTGGACATCCCCGCCAAGGTGCTGGGCGAAGCCGCCTTCGTACACGACGTGCGCCTGCCCGGCATGCTGCACGGCCGCGTGGTGCGCCCGCCTTACGCGGGCGCCGACCATGGCGAGTTCATCGGCCGCACGCTGCGCGCGGTAGACGAGGCCTCCATCGCACACCTACCGGGCATCGTGGCCATCGTGCGCGAGGGCGACTTTGTCGGCCTCGTGGCCGAGCGCGAAGAACAGGCTGAAACCGCCCTGCGCGCCCTGCGGCTGGACTGGGGCGACTGGCCAGCCCAACCACCTTTGCAAGACCTGGCCAGCGCCTTGAGCGCCAACTCCGCCAAGCCGCGCGTGGTGGCTGAGCGCGGCGACGTGGTAGCCGCCAACGCGCAGGCACCGCTGCGACTGCAGAGCCGGTACGTATGGCCCTACCAGATGCACGCCTCGATCGGGCCGTCCTGCGCCGTGGCGCACTGGGTATCTGAGGGTTCAGAATCTGGCGCAGAACCGGACGGAGAGCCCTCCGCAGCATCACCCGATCGCGCAGGGCAAACCGCGACGGCACACGAGGCCACGACAAGTGCGGACACCCCAGGCGCGACGCGTCTGCGCGTGTGGTCTGGCACGCAGAACCCCCACGTGCTGCGCGCCGACCTGGCCCTGCTGACCGGCCTGCCCGACACCGCCGTGGACGTGGTGCGCCTGGAGGCGGCGGGCTGCTATGGCCGCAACGGGGCGGATGACGTGACGGCCGACGCCGCGCTGCTGTCGCGCGCCGTGGGCCGGCCCGTGCGGGTGCAGCTCACGCGCGAGCAGGAGCACCAGTGGGAACCCAAGGGCGCTGCGCAGCTGATGGACGTGGACGGATCGGTGGGCGCCGACGGGCGGCTGCAGGGCTGGGACTTCCAGACCTGCTACCCCAGCAACGCCGCGCCCACGCTGGCACTGCTGCTCACCGGCCGCGTGGCGGCCACGGCGCAGGCCTATGCCATGGGCGACCGCACCTCGGTGCCGCCCTACCAGGTGCCGAACCTGAAGGTGACGGTGAACGACATGCCGCCCATCCTGCGCGCCTCCTGGCTGCGCGGGGTGTCGGCCCTGCCGAACTCCTTCGCCCACGAGAGCTTCGTCGACGAACTGGCGCACGCCCAGGGCGAAGACCCGCTGGCCTTCCGCCTGAAGCATCTGGACGACCCGCGCGCGGCCGAACTCCTGCGCGAAACCGCCGAGCGCGCCGGCTGGCAGCCCCACGTGGGCCCCCGGCAGCACAGTGACGACGGCGTCACCCTCAAAGGCCAGGGCCTGGCCTACGCCCGCTACATCCACAGCAAGTTCCCGGGCTTTGGCGCGGCCTGGTCGGCCTGGGTGGCCAACGTGGAGGTGAACAAGCTTACGGGCGAAGTGCACGTCAGCCGCGTGGTGGTGGGTCATGACGCGGGTGCCATGGTCAACCCGGCAGGGGTCACGCACCAGGTGCACGGCAACGTGGTGCAGACCACCAGCCGCGCGCTGCAGGAACAGGTGTCCGTGGAACCCGAGACCGGCACCGTGACCAGCCGGGAATGGGGCAGCTACCCCCTCCTGAGCTTCCGGCAGGTGCCGGTCATCGAGGTGGTGGTGCCGCCGCGACCGGGCGAACCCGTCCTCGGCGCGGGCGAGTCGTCCTCGGTGCCCGGCACGGCGGCCATTGCCAACGCGATCTTCGATGCCACGGGCGTGCGCTTTCGGCAGCCGCCCTTCAC
>JBJTZN010000026.1:0-7846 GCA_046087245.1 Rubrivivax sp. | reverse complement strand
GCGCGCGTCGAAGGCTGGCTGGGCCAGGTGCGCGCCCGCACCCGCGCCGGGGCGCTGTGCCCGGCGGCTCAGGGCGATGTCTGCACGCTGCTGGACGAGATGCGTCTGGTCAAGGACGCGCACGAGCTGGACCTCATGCGCCGCGCCGCGCAGATCAGTGCCCGCGCCCATATCCGAGCCATGCAGCGCTCGGCCCGCATGCTGCGCGCCGGCGAGGCTGTGTGCGAATACCACCTGGACGCCGAGCTGCTGCACGAATTCCGCCAGGGCGGTGCCAATGGCGTGGCCTATGAGTCCATCGTCGCCGCCGGCGCCAACGCCTGCGTGCTGCACTACCGCGCCGACAAGGCGCCCGTGCGCGCCGGCGAGCTGGTGCTGATCGACGCCGGCTGCGAGCTGGACGGCTATGCCAGCGACATCACCCGCACCTTCCCGGCCAACGGTCGGTTCAGCGGCCCGCAGCGCGATCTGTACCAGCTGGTGCTGGCCAGCCAGAAGGCCGCAGTGGCGGTGACCAAGGCCGGCAACCGCTTCAGCGATGCGCACGATGCCGCCGTGGCCGTGTTGGCGCAGGGCATGCTGGACGTGGGGCTGCTGGACCGCAACGTCTACGGCACGGCCCAGGACGTGATCGCGCAGCGCGCCTACTTCCAGTTCTATATGCACCGCACCGGCCACTGGCTGGGCATGGACGTGCACGACTGCGGCAGCTACGTGGAGCCGAGCGAGATCGACCAGAGCACGCAGCACACCGATGCGCTCAGCGGCCAGGTGGTGACCACCCGGCCCAGCCGCATCCTGCGCCCCGGCATGGTCACCACCATCGAGCCCGGCATCTACGTGCGCCCAGCGCCCGGCGTGCCGGAAGCCTTCCACCACATCGGCATCCGCATCGAAGACGATGCCGTGGTGACCGACACGGGCTGCGAGCTGATCACCCGCGGCGTGCCCGTGGAGGTGGCCGAGATCGAAGCCCTGATGCGCGATTAACCCCCCAAGAGAGACCTGTTTGATGAGCCTGCAAGACCTGTACATCCGCCGTGCCACCAAGATCGTGGCCACCCTGGGCCCCGCCTCGAGCGAGGTGGATCTGCTCGCCAAGATGATTGCCACGGGCGTGAACGTGGTGCGCTTGAACTTCAGCCACGGCACCGCCCAGGACCACATCGACCGCGCCAAGGCCGTGCGTGAGGCGGCCGTGCTGGCCGGGCGCGAAGTGGCCATCATGGCCGACCTGCAAGGCCCCAAGATCCGCGTCGGCAAGTTCGCAGACGGCAAGGTGCAATTGGTGGCGGGGGCCAGCTTCGTGCTGGATGCCAGCCGCAAGGAGCCGGGCGACCTGCAGGGCGTGGGCCTGGACTACAAGGAACTGCCACGCGATGTGAAGGCAGGCGACGTACTGCTGCTCAACGACGGCCTGATCGTGCTGACCGTGGAGCGCGTGCTGGGCGATGCCGTGCACACCACGGTGACCATCGGCGGCGAGCTGTCCAACAACAAGGGCATCAACAAGCAGGGCGGCGGCCTGACGGCGCCGGCGCTGACAGCCAAGGACATGGAGGACATCAAGACCGCCATGGCCCTGGGCGCCGACTACGTGGCAGTGAGCTTTCCCAAGAACGCCACCGACATGGAAATGGCACGCCAGCTGTGCACCGTGGCCTGCGCCGGCACCAGCCACCGCCCAGGCCTGATCGCCAAGATCGAGCGCGCCGAGGCCATCCCGCTGCTGGAGGAAATCCTCAAGGTCTCGGACGGCATCATGGTGGCGCGTGGCGACCTGGCCGTGGAGGTGGGCAACGCCGCCGTGCCGGCACTGCAAAAGAAGATGATCCGCATGGCGCGCGACATGGACAAGGTGGTGATCACCGCGACCCAGATGATGGAGAGCATGATCACCAACCCCGTGCCCACGCGCGCCGAGGTCAGTGACGTGGCCAACGCCGTGCTCGACGGCACGGACGCCGTGATGCTCAGCGCCGAGACCGCGGCCGGCAAGTACCCGCTGGAGACGGTGCGTGAGATGGCCCACATCTGCGCCGCGGCCGAGGCCGCCGAGGACCGCAGCCAGGATGCCCAGTTCGGCGAGCGCGAATTCACCCGCATCGACCAGGCGATCGCCCTGGGCGCGCTGTTCACCGCACACAAGCTGGATGCCAAGGCCATCGTGGCGATGACGGACAGCGGCTCGACCGCGTTGTGGATGAGCCGCCACCGCATCCACACGCCCATCTACGCGCTGACCCCCAAGGTCAGCACCCAGCGCAAGATGGCGCTGTACCGCAATGTGCGCCCGCTGCTGATGGACACCAGCGCCGAGCGCGACACCGCCCTGGTCCAGGCCGAAAGCCACCTGCGCATGCGCGGCATCGTGCAGTCCGGCGATGTCTACGCCATCACCTGCGGCGAGCCCATGGGCCAGCCCGGCGGCACCAACATGCTGCAGATCTGCCGCGTGCCCTGAGGGCGGCATGCGCGCCCACCCCAGCGGGCTGGCGGGCGATTGCGCCACGCCATGGTCAGCCGGGGTGGGGGCGGTTAAAATTAGCGGTTACGACGCGGTTACGGCCGCGCTACATTCCAACTTTTTTGACCGGACCACGACCATGCCTCTGATCTCGATGCGTGAAATGCTCGACCATGCCGCCGAAAACGGCTATGGCATCCCCGCCTTCAACGTGAACAACCTGGAACAGGTCCAGGCCGTGATGGCTGCGGCTGACGAAGTCGGCGCACCCGTGATCCTGCAGGCCAGCGCCGGTGCCCGCAAGTACGCTGGCGAGCCCTTCATCAAGCACCTGATCCAGGCCGCCGCCGAGATGTACCCCCACATCCCCCTGGTGATGCACCAGGACCACGGCACCACCCCCGAGGTGTGCCAGGGCGCGCTGAACCTGGGCTTCGGCTCGGTGATGATGGATGGCTCGCTGATGAGCGACGGCAAGACGCCTTCGTCCTTCAACTACAACGTGGACGTGACCAAGCAGGTCGTGGCCATGGCCCACCGCATCGGCGCCACCGTCGAAGGCGAACTGGGCTGCCTGGGCAACCTGGAAACCGGTGACGCGGGCGAGGAAGACGGCATCGGCGCCGAGGGCAAGCTGGACCACAGCCAGATGCTGACCGACCCGGAAGAGGCCGCGCAGTTCGTCAAGGCCACGCAGTTGGACGCCCTGGCCATTGCGATTGGCACCAGCCACGGCGCCTACAAGTTCAGCCGCCCACCCACGGGCGACATCCTGGCCATTTCGCGCGTCAAGGAAATCCATGCCCGCATACCCAACACGCACCTGGTGATGCACGGCTCGTCGTCGGTGCCGCAGTCCCTGCTGGACATCATCAACCAGTACGGCGGCAAGATGAAGCAAACCTACGGCGTGCCGATTGCCGAGATCCAGGAAGCCATCAAGCACGGCGTGCGCAAGATCAACATCGACACCGACATCCGCCTGGCGATGACCGGGGCGGTGCGCAAGTTCCTGGCGGAGAACCCGGACAAGTTCGACGCCCGCGAATGGCTCAAGCCCGCCCGCGAGGCCGCCAAGGCGGTGTGCAGGCAGCGCTACCTGGAATTCGGCTGCGAAGGCCAGGCCGGCAAGATCGCCGGCGAGAGCCTGCAGGTGGTGGCCGCCAAGTACGCCCGCGGTGAATTGGCGCAAGTGGTGAACTGACGAGCTCCCCTGCAGGGAGACACGCCTTGCCGCTGCAGTGAAGAGCCCGCTGGCCAGTCCCCGGCCTGGTGGGGCCTGGTGGGGACTGTGGGCTCATTGGCGTCTTGGCCCACGCAAACATGGGCCCAGACGCCGCGTGCTTGAGGCCGTGGAAGGCGGGGCGTGCGCCAGCGACAATCGCCGCATGAACACCAGTGACGAAACTCCCGCCCGCGTGCCCCTCATCAGCGTGGTGATGGGCTCTTCCAGCGATTGGGAGACGATGCAGCACGCCGTGACCGTGTTGCTGGACTTTGGTGTCCAGCACGAGGTGCAGGTGGTGTCGGCCCACCGCATGCCGGACGCCATGTTCCGCTTTGCCGAGACCGCGGCCGGGCGCGGCGTGCGGGCCATCATCGCGGGCGCTGGCGGCGCCGCCCACCTGCCGGGCATGCTGGCGGCCAAGACCACGGTGCCGGTGCTGGGCGTGCCGGCGGCCAGCAAGCATCTGCAGGGGCTGGATTCGTTGTATTCCATCGTGCAGATGCCCAAGGGCGTGCCGGTGGCCACCTTTGCCATCGGGCCGGCCGGCGCGGCCAATGCGGCCCTCTTCGCCGTCGCGATGCTGGCGCCTGAAGAGCCCGCGCTGCGTGCCAAGCTCGCCGCCTTCCGCGCCGACCAGACGGCGGCCGCCACGGCCATGACGGCCTCGCTGCCCCGCTGATGAGGCAGACCGTGCCACGGCCGCAGGGTCCTCCTTGTGGGACATCAAGGATGAGCTCATGCAGGGGAGTCTCGAGCCTGTGATGCTGCAACCCTCCGCCCTGCGCCCCGACGGCCAACCGATGACCCTGGGCGTGCTCGGCGGCGGCCAGCTCGGCCGCATGTTCGTGCACGCTGCGCAGACATTGGGCTTTCGCACGGCGGTCCTGGACCCGGACCCGGACAGTCCTGCCGGCCGTGTGTCGCACCTGCACCTGCAGTCGGCCTACACCGACGAGGCCGCGCTGGCCGAGATGGCGCGGGTCTGCGACGCCGTGACCACCGAGTTCGAGAACGTGCCGGCGCAGGCGCTGCGCTGGCTGGCCGCACGGCGGCCCGTGGCGCCGTCGGCCGACGCCGTAGCCACCTGCCAGCACCGGGCGCTGGAGAAGGCGCACTTCACGGCCTGTGGCGTGCCCTGCGTCCCTCACGCTCGGCTGGAGTCGGCGGCCGATCTGGACGCCTTGCTGGGAGCGCCAGGCCACGACCTGTTTCCCGCCCTCCTCAAGACCTCCACCCTGGGCTACGACGGCAAGGGGCAGGCGCGCGTCGAGCGCCAGACCGACCTGGCCGCGGCCTGGGCGAGCCTGCGCGAGGTGCCCTGCCTGCTGGAAAAGCGCGTGGCGCTGGCCACCGAGCTGAGCGTGGTGGTGGCGAGGGATAAGGCGGGCCGGGTGGTGCACCTGCCGGTGCAGCAGAACCTGCACCGCGACGGCATCCTGGCCGTGACCGTGGTGCCGGCCCCTGACGTGCCGGCTGAGGTGGCTGTGCAGGCGGTGCAGCGGGCCAGCGCCGTGGCCGAGTCGCTGGGCTACGTGGGCGTGCTGTGCGTGGAGTTCTTCCTGCTGGAAGACGGCACGCTGCTGGCCAACGAGATGGCCCCACGGCCGCACAACTCGGGCCACCACAGCATCGACGCCTGCGACCTGTCGCAGTTCGACCTGCAGGTGCGTGCCATGGCCGGCCTGCCGCTGGTGACGCCCCGACAGCACTCGCCCGCCGTCATGCTCAACCTGCTGGGCGAGCTGTGGTGGACCGGTGACGCTGCGTCACCGACCACACCACCCTGGGGCAAGGTGCTGGCCCTGCCCGGCACGCACCTGCACCTGTACGGCAAGACCGAGCCACGGCGCGGGCGCAAGATGGGTCACCTGACGGTGACGGCGGCCACGCCGGCGCAGGCCCGCGCCGTGGCGCTGCAGGCTGCGGCCCTGCTGGGGCTGCCCGCGTTCTGAGCGCCATGCCGCTGCTCTCCGGTCAAGATCCTCAAGCCCTGGCGCAGGCCGCGCAGGTGCTGGCCGATGGCGGGCTGCTCGCCTTCCCCACCGAGACGGTCTACGGCCTGGGCGCACGCGCCGATGACGACGCAGCAGCCGCGCAGATCTTCGCCGCCAAGGGCCGCCCGGCGGACCACCCGCTGATCGTGCACGTCACCGATGCCTCCGCAGCGCAAGCCTTCGTCGCCGCCTGGCCGCCTGCAGCGCAGGTGCTGGCGCAGCACTTCTGGCCCGGGCCGCTGACGCTGATCGTGCCGCGCCGGCCGGGCGTGGGCACGGCGGCCGCGGGCGGGCACGCCAGCATCGGTCTGCGCTGCCCGGACCATCCGGTCGCCCTGGACCTGCTGGCACGTGCCCGAGCCCTTGGGGTGCTGGGCGTGGCCGGGCCCAGCGCCAACCGCTTCGGCCGGGTCAGCCCGACCACGGCGGCGCACGTGCTCGACGAGTTCGGGCCGGACCTGCCCGTGCTGGACGGCGGCGCCTGCCGGGAAGGCATCGAGTCCAGCATCATCGACTGCACCAGAGCCCACCCCGCCCTGCTGCGCCCGGGCACCACGCCGCGTGCGCAGATCGAGGCCGTGCTTGCCCAGGCGCTGGGGCTGTCACTGGTCGAGCGGAATGAAGCCTCGGCTCGCGCCCCGGGCACGCTGGCCTCGCACTACGCGCCTGCGGCCCAGGTGCACCTGCTGCCGGCCGCAGCGCTGCGGCAGCGCCTGCAGGACCTGGTCGCTGACCAGGAGCCGGACGCCACCACGGCGAGCGGCGCCCGGGTTGCGGGGCTCGGCGTATATTCCCGCACCGCGCTGCCCGGCGCGCCCGGCCTCGTCCGCAGGGTCATGCCCGGCGGGCCGGCCCGGGTGGCCCAAGAGTTGTTCGCCGTGCTGCGCTGGTTTGACACCCAGGGGGTGAGCCAGATCTGGGTGGAGGCACCCCCCGAGGGCCCAGAATGGGAGGGCGTGCGCGACCGTCTGATGCGCGCCGCCGCCCGCTGATTTCCTGTCCGGAACCCACTGCCATGAGCCGTCTGTCCCGTCTTGCCGAACTGTCCACCACCGCCCGCGCCGCGCGCCGCCTGCTGGGGGTGGCCGCTCTCACCACCACCCTGGCCCTGGGCCTGACCTCCTGCGGCGGCGGTACCTCCCAGGTGGAGGCCTTCGTCGCCTCGCGCCTCATCACCTTCGGCGATGAAATGAGCGTCATCACGCCGGCGGGCCGGAAGTACGCGGTCAACGCCCTGGCCGCCGACGGCACCACGCCCGACTGCAAGGCGCTGCCGATCTGGACGCAACTCGTGGCCAACGTGTACGGCTTCGGGTTCGCGGAGTGCCCCGTTGACACGGGCACGCAGAAGGCAGTTGCGCGCGCGCAGGCCGGCGCCCGGGCGGCCGATCTGAAGACCCAGGTGCAGGCGCAGGTCGCTGCCGGGGGCTTTGCCGCCAAGGATCTGGTCACGGTGATGATCGGCACCCACGACGTGCGCGACCTGTACCAGCAGTCGCAGGGCGCTGGGGCGCCCTCGCGGGATGCGCTGATCGAGCAGGCCCGGCAACGCGGCGTGGAGATCGCGCGCCAGGTCAACGCCCTGGTGGACCTGGGGGCCAAGGTCATCGTCGCCACCATCCCCGATGTGGGCCTGTCGCCCTGGGGGATCGGGCAGGGCACGGCGGGCGCGGCCCTGCTGACCGAACTCACGGCCGCGTTGAACGGACGCATCCGGGTCAACATCCTGAACGACGGACGCTCTGTCGGCCTGGTGCTGGGCGACGAGCTCTCGCAGACCGCGGCCCGCGTGCCCGCGGCCTATGCCCTGACCAATGCCACGGCGGCGGCCTGCACCGTGGCGCCGCCGGCCTGCACCACCGCCACCCTGGCCAGCGGCGCCACCGCCGACGCCTGGCTGTGGGCCGACAGCACCTGGTTCGCTGCCGGCGGACATCGCCAGCTTGGCGCGCTGGCCGAGGCCCGGGCCCGGCTCAACCCCTTCTGAGCCCCCAAGGTCCGGGCGCTGCCCGGCCCGGGCTCAGAGCTTGTGAAGTATTCCGGCGCGCCCGAGCGGGCGTTCCAAAAGGTGCCGATCGAGGCGCAAAGCACAGCCGTAGCTCGGGCTACGGCGAGCATTTGCAACGACGAGCGGGGCCGTTTGGGGCGGACGAGCGG
>JBJTZN010000025.1:0-24305 GCA_046087245.1 Rubrivivax sp. | reverse complement strand
TGCCCAGGCACCCTCAATGAGCTCAACACCACCGCTCGCAGCAAGCTCCAGAGCGCTCAGCGCCGGCCCGCAATCATTGCCGCCTGCTGGAAACAGGCCAGCTTGTGGTGATGTCACCATTTAGGGAAATCTCAATAGGATCGGGCCGCGTCGTTCCCCAGGCGGAAAACCCGCGGAAACCGCGACAGCCCCCGCCCACCGCACCAGGCGACGACCGTACTTCACCGACACCTTCTGCCCACCTGCTGACATGAGCACCACGCACCTCATCCCCCTGGACCGCCTGACCCCTGCCATGCACCGCGTGGTGCGCGGCTTCGGCAGCGCGGACGACGAAGTCCGGGCGGTGGCCGGCAACCTGATCGAGGCCAACCTGACCGGGCACGACTCGCACGGCATCGGCATGCTGCCGCGCTACGCGCAGGCCTTTCTCGAAGGCGGGCTGCGTCCGAACGTCCACGTCCGCACGGTGCTGGACTCCGGTGCCCTGCTGCGCCTGGACGGACAGGCGGGCTTCGGGCAGGTGGTGGGCCAGGAGGCCATGGCCCTGGCCATCGAGCGGGCCCGCCGCCACGGCAGCTGCATCGTGGCGCTGGGCAACGCCCACCATGTGGGCCGCATCGGGGCCTGGGCCGAACAGGCGGCGCAGGCCGGGCTGATCTCCATCCACCTGGTCAACGTGGTGGCGCGCAACGTCGTGGCGCCGTTCGGCGGCGCAGACGCGCGCTTCGGCACCAACCCGGTATGCATCGGCGTGCCGCTGCCGGGGCGCGCGCCCGTGATCCTGGACTTCGCCACCAGCATGATCGCGCAGGGCAAGACCCGCGTGGCGCACAACAAGGGCGAGACCGTGGCACCGGGCTGCCTGATCGACGACCAGGGCCGCGACACCCAGGATCCGCGCTACAGCGTCATCCCGCCCTGGGGCGCGCTGCTGACCTTCGGCGCGCACAAGGGCTATGGCCTGGCCGTGATGTGCGAACTGCTGGGCGGTGCGCTGGCCGGCGGACACACCCAGCGCGACGCCGATGCCAGCAAGCGCCGCGTGCTCAACGGCATGTTCAGCGTGCTGCTGGACCCCGCCGCCCTGGGCGACACCGGCGCCTTCGAGCGCGAGGCCCTGGCCTTCATCGACTGGGTCCAGGCCTCGCCGCCGCGCGAGGGCGTGGACAGCGTGCTGGTGGCTGGCGAGCCCGAGCGCGCCAGCCGCGCGCAGCGCACGGCCCAGGGCATCCCCGTGGACGTCACCACCTGGCAGGAAATCCTGGACGCCGCAGCCCAGTTGGGCGTGGACCCGGCGGCGGTGAACGCCGACGCCGGAGTCGGCTGAGGCCCCGCGGCAGCCGTTGGGGGCGCACGAGCGGGTGTGCGGGACGGGTGCACAAGCGCTCAGCCAAACCAGCCCTGCAAGGCCCAGCCGCCTTCATCCTGGGCCAGCGGCAACCGGGTGCGGTAGATCCACACCAGCGTCCCTGCGGGTGTGGCCGCGACGAAGTAGTCCCGCGCCGCGGCGGGGCCGTCCCACCAGCCGGCCTCGATGCGCTCCGGCCCGGCCAGCAGGCGTAGCGGCTGCCCGTCCAGCAGCGGCCGGCCCTGCCGCTCGGGCAAGGGCCGGGGCTGGGGCAGCAGCCAGGCGGGACGGGTCAGGTGGGGCAAGGACGGCCCAAGGCCGGCCACCGACGGCGGTGGCGGCGGGGCTGGGCGACCGCTGTGGCCGCTGTGGCCGCTGTGGCCGCTGTGGGCAAGTTGGGCCGGCGGGTGTTGCACACCCCGCTCCGGACGATGATCGGCCACCACCGCCAGACCGTGCACCTGATCTGCGCCCAGGCGGGCCTGCAGGTGCTCCACCAGGCGTGCCAGCCCCTCCTGCGCCCGCGCCCGCGTGGGAAAGAGCTCACCGTCTGGCGCCGCGGCGCGGACGATCTCGTCGCAGCGCAGGTGCAACTCCAGCGTGGGCGCGGGCAGCGGGGTGCGGGCCAGGCGTTCGCGCAGCAGCGCGCGCAGATGTGCCACGTCGGCGCAGGGCTGGGCCAGTGCGATGGGCAGCCGGCTGCGTTCGGGGATGCGGTCGTCGTCCCGGTGACGGCCCTCATGGGCCATCTCCAGCGTGAAGCGCAACACCCGGGCCTGACGGGCCCGTGCCCAGTGGACCAGGCGGGTGAGCAGCAACTCCGCCCCGTGCAGCACCTGCTCGGTGGTGTCGGCACGGGCCAGAAGTTCCAGCCGGGCCTCGAAGGTGTCGGGCAGGCGCACCGCATCGCGGGGGTCGGGGGCGTCGCCGCAGGCCTGGTCCAGGCGGCGCAGCAGGCCGGGGCCGAAACGGCGGGCCAGGCCCTGACGCGGCAGGGACCGCAGGTCGCCCAGCCGCTGCAGGCCCATGCCCTGCAGCGTTTCCAGCTCCCCGGCCGTGGAACACAGCAGGGCCAGCGGCACCTCGCCTAGGGCCGCACGCAGACCAGTCAGGCTGAGCGTGTGCGGGCCGATGCCGAACCGGGGGCCTGCCGGGTCGTTCACTGCCGCCCCACCCGCCCTGTCTGCACCACCTTCCCAGCGGGCCAGCAGCGCGGCGCCCAGCGCGGTGGGCGCGCAGGCCAGGCGGTACCGGTGACGCAGCGGGGCCAAGGTCTCGCACAGGCGCTCGGCCAGGCGCGCAAGGCCACCGAACAGCCGCCGTGACGCGGCCACTTCCAGCAGCACGGTGTGGGGCTCCTGCTCGGTGACGCAGGGGGTGAACTGCAACGCCGCCCAGGCCACGGTGCGCAGCGCCTGGCGCTCGCGCCCGGCGTCGGCCCGACCCAGCAGGAGCGCGGGCGCCAGCGCCAGGGCCGTGGCCCGGCGCTGCCCCGGGCGCACGCCGGCCTCCCAGGCCGGGTCGTCCACGGCCGTGAGGAAAGCACCGTCCAGCAAGGCCAGCGGCCGGTGGGCCTGGTCGGGCCCCACGGTGGCGGCAAAGGCCTCGATGGGCAGGGCCCACAGGTGCACGGCCATCCAGCAGGCGGCGGGCTTCACGGCTTGATGGGTCCCGGTCAACCCGGCGGCGGTACGGCCCCGGCCTCGAGCGGCAGCGCCGATGACGACGGGCTGCGCGCGGGGGCTGACGGGGCTGCGGACAACCACCGCCGGCGCGCCGCGGCCGGCAGCACGGGCGGCAGGGCCAGGCGCAGCGGCGGCCCGCCGGCCGGGCCGCGGCGCTTGAGCACCTGCACCGCGATCTCGTCGGGGCCACGGCCGGGATGGAGCGCCAGGCGCAGCGGCGCCGGGCTGGCCCTGCAGCGCTCACCGATGCCTCGCAGCATGAAAGCCGGCCCCTCGTGGGCCTGGGCGGCCAGTTGCAGGCGGCGCAAGGACTCGGCAACCAGACGCTCGGGCAGCCAGGCCAGGACCACGCCCACCTGGCCGCTGCGCAGCGCCTGCTCCAGCGCCCACAGCAAGTCCGCAGGGGTCGGCAGGTGGCGCACGGCCGTGCCGCGGACGCCCTCGCGCCCGTGGACCACGATCAGGCGGCTCACGTCCACCCCCATCTGCTGCAGCGCCCGGGCGCAGGGCACGGCGGGCGGACCGAACAGCATCACGCTGGCACAGCCCGGCAGGGGCCGGGGGCCGCCGGCCGACCAGGCCCCGGCCATCACCGGCGCCAGCAAGCGCATCTCCCCCACGCCCGGCTGCGCCAGCAGGAGCTCGGTCAACACCCCGCAGGGCCAGCCCCCCGCGGGCAGTTGCCCATCGAGCAGGCTGAACCCCGTGGGCCGGACGGCATGCGCTGCTCCGCCCAACTGGTGAGCACGCCAGAGACCGGGGTGGAGTCGCTCGAGGTCGGCAGGCGGGGCGACTGGCAGGACGGAAGACATGACTGTATTTTTATACAGTCTTTTGGAGCTCCCCGTCTCTTTTTTGTCCGGCGTTGCCGATGCGCTGTTCACCCTATCATCGCGATGACCCCGCCCCGCCCTGCGCCCTGTGACCCCCACTTCGCACGACCCTGCCCTTGCGCACGCGCCTGGCGCAGCATCTTCAGGGCCCGGCGACGGCCCCCGGGTGGCGATCCTGCTGTGCACCTACCAAGCCCAGCGCTTCCTGGCCGAACAACTGCAGTCGATCCACACGCAGAACTGGCCGTCGTGGAAGGTCTGGGCCTCCGACGACGGCTCCACCGACCAGACCCTGGAGATCCTGCGGGACCATGGCAGCCGCTGGGGCGCGCAGCGGCTGCACCTCCAGCGCGGGCCGTGCAAGGGCTCCACGGCCAATTTCCTGTCCCTGGCGTGCATGCCGGAGATCGACGCCGAATGCTTCGCCTTCTGCGACCAGGACGACGTCTGGCACCCCGACAAGCTCGAGCGCGCGCTGCAATGGCTGCAGACCGTGCCTGCCGACATCCCCGCGCTGTACTGTTCGCGCACGGTGCTGGTGGACGAACACAACCGGACCATCGGCCACTCGCACCTGTTCCAAAGGTCCCCGGGATTTCGCAATGCCCTGGTCCAGAGCATCGCCGGGGGCAACACCATGGTCCTCAACCGCGCCGCGCGCGAATTGCTGCTGTCGGCCGGGCCCGAGGTGGAGGCGATCACGCACGACTGGTGGACCTACATGCTGGTCACGGGCTGCGGCGGCCGGGTTCACTATGACGCCGAGCCCACGGTGCGTTACCGCCAGCACGGCCGGAACCAGTTCGGCTCCAACGTCAGCCTGACACAGCAGCTCAAGCGGATACGGCAGCTCCTGCACGGGCGCTACCGCGCCTGGATGGACGCCAACCTCAAGGCTCTGCGGCGGGTGCGCCACCGCTTCACAAGCGAGCACCAGCAGGTGCTGGACAGTGTGGTCCGGGCGCGCTCAAGCTGGGTGGGCGCCCGCGTGCTGGGCCTGTACCGCTGCGGCCTGTACCGCCAGTCCCGGCTGGGGCAGTGCGGGCTGTGGGTGGCCGCCGTGCTCAACCGGTTCTGAGCCGGTTCTGACCGCCAGCCCCCCTTCCGCAAGTTCCCGCCCGCAAGCCCCGCCATGCACGAGCCCCCGGCCTGCTGCCCTGAGGCCGCCAGGCCACCGACCGCAACGCCCGGCACGGCGCCGGCGGGCATGCAGGCCGCGGCCTGGAGCTATACCGTCTCGGTGCGCGGCCTGTGCGAGTTCACGGCCAAGCGCGGCGACCTGGACCGCCGTTTCACCCCGGCCGCCACCGCGCTGGAAGGCCTGCAGGGCCAGTCCATCGTGGCCAGCCGGCGCTCGCTGGACTACGAGACGGAGGTGCCGCTGGACACCGTGTGCGGCCCGCTGCGCGTGCGCGGCCGGGCCGACGGCTACGACCCGCGCCGCCGCTGCCTGGAGGAGGTGAAGACGATCCGCGGGCAGCCCGAAGACATCCCCGAGAACCGCCGCCATCTGCACTGGACGCAGCTGCTGACCTACGGCGCCCTGTTCTGCCGCGCGCGCGGCGTGGAGGAACTGGCCCTGGCCCTGGTGTACTTCGACATCGCCAGCCAGACCGAGAGCGAGATGTTCCAGGTGTTCGGCGCGGCCGAACTGGAACAGGGCCTGGTGCAGCGCTGTGCGGCCTTCGAGCAGTGGGCGGCGCAGGAAGCCGCGCACCGCCAGGCCCGCGACACGGCGCTGCGCGCGCTGGACTTTCCGCCGGGCGACTTCCGCCCGGGCCAGCGCCGCCTGGCCGAAGCCACCTACCGGGCACTGGCCGGCGGCGGCCACCTGCTGGCGCAGGCCCCCACAGGCATCGGCAAGACCATCGGCACGCTCTTCCCTGCCCTGCGAGCCATGGGTGAGAAGGGGCTGGACCGGATCGCCTACCTGACCTGCAAAGGCACCGCCCAAGGCCCGGCACTGGAGGCGCTGGAGCACCTGCGACAGGGCCTGCCGGGGCCACCCGGACACCGCAGCCCACCCCTGCGTGTGCAGGCCATCGTGGCCAAGGAATCGTCCTGCGAGCACCCGGACAAGGCCTGCCACGGCCAGTCCTGCCCGCTCGCCCGAGGCTTCTACGACCGCCTGCCGGCGGCGCGCGCACAAGCCGCAGACGAAGGCTGGCTGGACGCCGCAGCGCAGCGGCGCATCGCCCGCGACCATGGCCTGTGCCCCTACTACCTGGGCCAGGAAATGGTGCGCTGGAGCGATGTGCTGGTGGGCGATGTCAACCACGCCTTCGATGGCACGGCGTTGCTGTGGGGCCTGTCGCAATCGCTGCAATGGCGCCTGGGCGTGCTGGTGGACGAGGCGCACAACCTGGTGGAGCGTGCGCGCCAGATGTACAGCGCCAGCCTGTCCACATCCACCGTGCAGCGCATGGCACAGATCGCCCCGCACGGCCTGAGGCCGCACTTCACCCGGCTGCAGCGGGCGATGGAAGACGCTGCGCCGCCTGCAGGGACGGCCCATGCCGCCCTGGACGACCTGCCTGACGCGCTGGGCCTGGCGCTGCAGCACCTGGGGGCGGCCCTGGCCGACCATTTCCAGGGCGAGCCCCTGGCCACTGGGCCTTTGCTGGACTTCCACTTCGAGGTGCAGCACCTGCTGAAGCTGACGGACACGCTGGGCTCGCACTCCCTGCTGGACATGACCCAGGGCCTCGCAAGCCTGCAAGCCCCCGATGGAGCGATGGCATCTCCCGCAGCGGCCCTGCCCGCAGACGACGCCCACGGCGGCCTGTGCCTGAACCTGCGCAACGTGGTGCCCGCCCCGTTCATGCGGCCGCGCTGGGCTGGGCTGCACGGCTGCACCTTGTTCTCGGCCACGCTGAGCCCGCCCGACTACCAGACCCACCTGCTGGGCCTGCCCGAGGGTACCGGCTGGCTGGACGTGCCGCCGGTGTTCCCGGCAGAGCACCTGTGCGTGCAGGTGGCCGAGCGGCTGTCCACGCGCTACGCCCACCGCAGCCGATCCCTGCAGGCCCTGGCGCAGGTGGTGACGCGCCAGTTCGATGCGCATCCCGGCAACTACCTGGCCTTCTTCAGCAGCCATGACTACCTGCAGCAGGCCGCCGAGGTGTTGCAGCAACTGCGCCCGGACATCCCGCAATGGCGGCAGGCGCGCACCATGGACGCGGCGGCGCGCCGCGCGTTCCTGCAACGCTTCGAGCCCCAGGGCCGGGGCATCGGCTTCGCGGTGCTGGGCGGCGTCTTTGCCGAAGGCGTGGACCTGCCGGGCTCGCGCCTGATCGGCGCCTTCGTCGCCACCCTGGGGCTGCCCCCGGTGTCACCGGTGCAGGAAGCCCTGCGCGCCCGGCTGGACCAGCTCTTCGGCCCGGACCATGGCTACGCCGACCTGGTGCCCGCGATGCAAAAGGTGGTGCAGGCCGCCGGGCGCGTGCTGCGCACGCCCGAGGACCGCGGCTGGCTGTGGCTGCTGGACGACCGCTACCGGCGCCCGGCCGTCAGGCGTCTGCTGCCCGCCTGGTGGGCGGTGGAGTTGATAGGGGGCGAAAGGGCGGGCCGAACCTGATCGGCCTCACGCAGGAAGCCAACGATCTGTTCCTCGGTGTATCGCTTCTTCATCGGTCCGATCTCCATCTCGGGTTGATCGGACTCCAAACTGCTTGCTATCTCGACCTGTCCCGCGGCGTTGAGCTGCACCCGCTCGTCCGACAGCGCCGGCCGGGTGGTGTAGCGGCACAACTGCCGCCGGCCACGGCCGTGCCCATCATCGCCTTGCCGGGCTCGGACATCACCGTCTTCACGTCCTCGAAGTCCACGTTCACGAGGTCGGGGATGTGGATGATGTCGCTGATGCCGCCCACCGCGTTCTTCAGCACGTCGTTGGCGTGCTCGAAGGCCTGCTCCTGCGTGACGTCGTCGCCCATCACTTCGAGCAGCTTCTCGTTGAGCACGATGCATCTGCCAAGTGCGCGACAGACTGCCCCGCAGGCTGTCCGTTTGACCGCGGTGGAGCCCTACGCCTCGCGCTTGAAGCGCAGCAGGTCGACCAACCTTGCCGCCTCGTTCACCTGATCGTGGGGTACCAGCAGGTACACCCACGACTTGCCGCCGACCGACTGGCTGTAGGCCGAAGCGTGTTTGCACCACTGTGCGGCAGCATCGGCCTTGGCCACCACTTCGGGCAACCTCAAGTCGTCGCGCGCCTTGGCCTCGATCATGAGCGTCGCTGGCTCCGTCTCGGCCACGAAGTCCGGCATGTACTCCGGCTGCGCGCTGCCCAGCTTGTAGTAGATCTGGAACTGCCCGCTGGCAGGCCGGAACCACCGGATCGCATCGCGCTCGAGGATCAGCGCCAGCCTGCGCTCCGTACCCGACTCGAACTTCTGCACCGGATACAGGCAGCGCTGGAACCCGCCGAACAGCATCTGCCGAATTCGGCTCGGCTCCTCCACCGTGCTACGCACATCGCGCACGCTCTGCCCCGGCTGCAGCGTGTAGACACTGGGCCGCAGCTCAGTGAAGCCGCGACTTACCTGCACCTCATAGCCCGCGGCACGCTCCCAAAAGTGCGCCTGCATCTGCGCATGGAGCTCCTGAGCGATGAGGCGGCGGTTGTGATCGAGCACGTTGCGCACTTCCGACTCGCTCAGATAGCTGTGCAGGTGCTTCACCACCTGGCCGGCCTGGTCGTACAGCAGCTCAGCGTGGCTGAAGTAGTCGATGTCGTCGAAGTCCACCAGCGCGTGCACGATGTAGTCCTCGGGGCGGACCTCCTCCAGCCCGGCCTCGGCGGTGAGCGTGAACTGCTCGCTAGTGCGCAGCATCTGGCCGACGATCTCGCGCTCACCCGGCTGCAGGTGCAGCGCATTCAGGTCCACCGTGAACGGGTGAAAGCCGGTCGTGACCTCGCCCTTCGGCACCACCGCGATGCGAGGGATGTCGATGGTGTGCTTGACCAGCAGCTCCGTCGCCTTGGCCACCACCTGGGCCAGGTCGATGGCAGGCTCGTCGGGCAACAGTGTTTGCTGGCTGGGCGGCAGCTGGGCCTTCACCTGCGCCACGATCTGCTGCTGCACCTCGGGCAGCAGCAGCGCTTTGCTGCTGGGCACCTGTTCGCGCTGGGTCTCGTACCGCCCGATCACTTCCATCGCCACGCGCGCGATCTCGCGTTCGGCGGCTCCTGTGAACACGGCCGTCGGGGTACCCGCCGATGCTGGCGCGCCTTCGCCGCCGGCCGCCGGCGCCTCCAGCCCGAGCGCCGCCTTCAGCCCCGGGTTCACCACCACACTTTGCGGTCGTTGTTGCACGGTGGCGGGCTCCAGGATCAGCTGCTTGAGCTTGATCACCGAACCCGCCTTGTTGGCCTCGTCGATGATCTCCTGGAAGCGGTCGTGCGCCACGATGTTGAGCCGGTCCACCGCCTCCACCCCAGTGCGCGCCCCATAAGGCAGCCGCAAGCCGCGGCCGATGGATTGCTCGATCAGCGTGCGCGCGTTCGCGGCCCGCAGCGGCACGATGGTGTACAGGTTGGTGACGTCCCAGCCCTCCTTGAGCATGTTCACGTGCACCACGATCTCGGTGGGCTCGTCCACACTCTCCACGGCCAGCAGGCGGCGGATCATCTCCTCTTCGTCGGCGCCGCTCTTGCTGCTGTCGACCTGGATCACCTTGCCCTTGTAGCGGCCGCCATGGAAGGCGTCGCTTTCCACAAGCTCCACCAGCTTGGCCGCATGCGTCGTGTCGCGCGCAATGACCAGCATGAAGGGCTTCACCAGCTTCACGCCCTGTGCACGGGCGTAGGTGCTCAGCTCCACCTTGGTCACCTCGTGCAGGCGCACGCCGTCTTCGAGCTTGATCTTCTCCAGCTCTTCGGGCGTGTGGCGGCTGGCATCGAAGTTGCGCTGGGTCACCACCGCCGGCTCCTTGACAAAGCCGTCTTCCATGGCACGCGCCAGCGGGTAGTCCACCACCACGTTGCGGAAGGGCACCGGCCCGCGCGAACTCTCCACAAAAGGGGTGGCCGTCAGCTCCAGGCCCAGCAGCGGCTGCAGCTCGTTGATGGCCCGCACGCCCGCGCTGGCGCGGTAGCGGTGCGACTCATCCATCAGCAGCACCAGGTCGGGCAGGTTGGCCAGGTGGTTGAAATAGCTGTCGCCCAGCACCTCGCGCATGCGCTTGATACGAGGCTCTTTGCCCCCACGCATCTCGGCGGCGATCTTGCTGATGTTGAACACGTTGATGCGCACCTGCCCCAGTAGGCTGCCGCTGGCCACGTCGCGCTGGTCGTAGTCGTCGCCGGTGATCACCATCGGCGGGTGGGTGGCGAACTCGGCGACGCCCTTGAACACGTACTTGGGCGTGTTGGGCGTGAAGTCGGTCTTGAGCTTGTCGTAGATCGTGAGGTTGGGTGCCAGCACGAAGAAGTTGTGCACGCCATGGACCAGGTGCAGGTAGCTGATGAAGGCGCCCATCAGCCGCGTCTTGCCCACGCCCGTGGCCAGCGCAAAGCACAGCGACGGGAACTCGCGCTCGAAGTCTTCCAGCGTTGGAAACTCGGCCTTCAGCGTGGCCAGCACAGCGGCGAGGTCGCGCTCGCGGTTCAGCATGGCCGGCGCTGCCTCCAGCGCCTGGGCCAGACGCTCCAGCGACAGGGCCTGCGGCGCCCGCAGCGAGAGCCGCCCAGCCACGGCGTTGAGGGTTCGGCGGTGCTGCATCGTCAGTGATTCGTTCCCATGAAGATTGGTCACGCAGTGCCTGACCTATAGCGATGGCGGCTCGTCAGATGAAAAGGCCGCATACAGCGTCAGCCGCAACTCCACATCGGCGAGGTTCTCGTACAGCGGCCGCTTTCCGGACAGCCGTTCGGACTCGTCAAGGATGATGTCCACCCCAGCGCCGCGTCGGTCCATCAGGTACTGCCGGCCATAGCCGGCCGGCACCTGGAAGTAGCGCGCAAAGAGGCTGGTGATGATCTCGTTGCGGGGAAGGGACACTTCACGCATGGCGTCGATCGTCAGCGTGTTGGGCAGTGCCCCCGGCGAACTCAACTCCACGCGGTCTGCAAAGAGGTGCAAGCGAATCCGAGATGTCGCCATGGCGTAGTCCCGGTGCGCTACCGCATTCACCACCGCCTCGAACACGGCACGCATGCTGTACTGCGGCATGTCTTGCCGGCCCAGCGCCTTGCCGGCGCGGACCACGTTGTGCCGGGCCACGAACTCCACGGCATCCCATACCTGTTGGCCCAGCGGGCCTTCGAACTCCTTGGCGTCGACCTGCATGGCTGGGTCGTTGACCCTGCCCCGGTAGGCCACCGCCTGAATGCTGGCGGCCGGCATCCACTGCGCCGGGCGGCGCGTGCAGGTCAGCACACCCGCCACCGTGGGGCGTAGCACACCTTGGTCGTCGGCCAGCAGTCGCAGGCGCTTCAACTGGGTCTCGGTGTCCCCTTCGCCCGGCCGAACGAAAACGTCCAGCAGCAAGGGATCGAGCGCGGCCATGTCGGTGCCGGGCACCGGCTGCTCTTCGAAGCGGATCAAGCGCACCTGGCTGCGCTGCTGGAACAGTCGGGCCAGGTAGTCTGGTGTCATCTCACGCTTGGCATGGCCGACACGCCGGAAGTAGCCCCCAGGGCTCTTGTGCACCCACAGGCTCCGCGGCACCTGCACCACCACCACCGGCTGCAGCAGCCCTGCTGCGTCGGGCAACTCCAGATGTTCGGTGCGCAGGTCCAGCGGCGGTTCGACGGACTGTCGCGCGATCTCGCCCAGCCACTGCTCCACGGTGTCCAGCTCGGCCAGCGGGATGCCCAACACCTGGCGCGTCTTGTCATCCACGCCCAGCACCACCGTGCCGCCGCTGGCGTTGGCCATCGCTGCCAGTTCATCGGCCAGGCTGTTGCGGTGAGGCCCCGAAACCTGCCCTGGCGCCCGGAAAACCACCCGTTTCAGTTCGAGCGTGGTGTCCTCGCCCAGCTGGATGCGTCGCAACCACTGGTCTTCGTCCTTCATGGCCGCTCCACCACCTTGTCCAGGTCTTTCAGGATGCGCCGGTAGCGCTGCTCGAAGGCCTTGCGCCCGCCCTCCATCACATCGCAGACGCTTTGCCGGATCTCCGGTTCCTGCAAGCCGCCATCCTCCAGCGCGTCGATGCTACCGCTGCGAAAGCCCATGTGCAGCACCAATTCGGCATCGCCATTGACCACCACGTTCGCGTTGTGCGTCACCACGATCAGCTGCCGGTGCAGCTTGCCCTCACGGATGCGCTGCACCACCAGTTCCGAGACCAGCGCGTTGTCCAGGTCGTCTTCGGGTTGGTCGAGCAGCAAGGGCTCATCACCCTGCGCCAGCAGGAACGAAAGCATGGCTGCAGCTCGTTGGCCAGCGGACGCTTGCTTCAGCGTCTGATGCGGTTCGCCGCGTGCTGGCCGGTACTCCAGACTGACAGCGTCGTCCGGGAACCACGTCGCGAGCCTGTCGAAGTCTTCAGGCTTCAGCTGCTTCAGGCGCTTCTCGAACGCGCCATGCACGCGGTGGCGGAGCACCTCCTTCTCGCAGTTCTCCAGATCTCGCTTCAACTCGGACAGACGTTCGCCAACTGGCGTGGCCCAGTCTTCTCGCGTAGCGTTGAAAAGAAACCCCGAGGGTTGCTCGTCCGTGTCTGATGGCGATGGGGACTTCCAGACGTCATCCCACTCACCAGCGGAACCTAGCCGAAGGATCTCCTGCTTCAGCCCCGGTGCCGCACCCTCGCCATGGGCCATCGACCGAAGATCGATTCTCACCATGTCCCCGCCCTTGATGACGGCAGCAACGAATTCTCGGCGCAAGTCGGTCAGGCGCTCACGCGTCTGCAGCAGTGCTAGCTCGGCCGCGAGCTGTGCCGACTCAGCGGCGGGCAGCTCCTCTTCCGCCTTGGAAATGGCGAGCAACTGCTTGTCCAGCCGCTCCACCGCTGCCACCGCCTGCGCGGCCTCCTGCGCGCTGGCGATGCCTTCGGCCTTGAGCTTGTTCATCTCGGCCGTGTAGGCCGCAACATGGCCCTGGGCCTGCTGCTTCCAGTCGCTGGCTGCAGCGGCGGCGCGGGCTTGGTCGAGTTGCTCGCGCATGGCCTGCAGTTCTCGCACCATCGCATCGCGCCGGGCTGCCAACTGGTTGCGCAACGCCAGCGCGGCCTCGCGCACCTGCAACTCGGCCGGCATATCGGCCACAAAACCGATGGGCTCGGTCTCGTGCAAGTTCGCTACGGCCTGCATGGCCTCGCCCAACGCCTCGATGTCGCGCTCGAGCAGGCCGAAGAAGTCGTCCATCGCCCGCTGCTGTTGGGTGGCTTTCTGAAAGCTCTGCAGCAGCGGCCCGAAGTTGGCGTGCTTGAAGACCAGGGCCTTGCGCGCCGCCTGCCGGTGCTCCAGCTCCAGCGCCGGCCGCTTCGAGGCCTCGGCACGCAGCGCGCGGTGCCGCTGGCGTGCGGCCAGCAGTGCTTGTTCGGCCCTGGTCATGTCTTGCTGCCAGGCCCGCTTGGCCGGGCCCAGGCCGCTGTCGATCAACTCCAGCAGCGCCTGCGGCTGTTCAGCCATCGCCAGCACCTGCTTCTGGCTGTAGATGCGCACCGGAAACGCCGCCTGTGCCTGCTCCGCGCCCAGCCCGGTCTCCACCCACGCATCGCCTTCCCGGCGCTGAACCGTGAGCGTAGCCTCACCCCGCGCCCCCATGGCCCAGGTGTACTGCAGCGGTTCGCCGGGCCCGCACTCCACCTGGGCCAACAGGCGCGAGTTGGGCTTCATCATCCCGCCGTTCTTGCGGTCCACGTACAGGCTCTTGAAGGATCTCAGGCTCTTGGTGAGGCCTTCGTTGTCGAGGCTGTACAGCTCCTGCTCACGCCCCAAGGCCAGCCGCAGACTTTCGATGACCGTGGACTTGCCACTTCCCCGGCCACCGATGACGGCGTTGTAGGCGGGGCTGAAGCGCAGTTCGAGCGGCGCCCGCTGCAGCAACTGCAGTTGTTCGATGCGAAGGCTGCGGATCCAGCTTGCGCCACCGAGCGGCGGCGCGGCAGAACCGGCCGGTGCCGGTCTCACCGCGGTCTGCGGTTCCAGCAGGGCCAGCTTCAGCCCTGCCAGATCGGGCCGCGACATCTTCACCCACGAGCAGCGTGTGCCGGCCGTGGCCAGGCGGTGCGGCGCATCTGACCCCGCCACGACCGCTAGGCCTTCAAGCGCTTTGGCAAAGTGCGCCGCCGCCGGCCCGTTGGGGTCTTGCAGCTCAATCGCATCCAGCGCGGCCAGTTCGGGTTCCAGATCACGGCCATTGCGCGCGGGCCGGTAGCTGCCGTCCGCCTGCACCGCGCCACAGAGCAGGCCACGCTTGCAGTCGGCATGCGCAGCAATCGCCAAGCCTTGTTTCTGGTGGATGGCGGCCACCACATCCAGCACGCTCTGCGCGCACTGCTGTTCGTGATTCGGCTTAGCGGTTTCCCAGCCCGTTAGCGCACCGTGCAGCAGCCCGTCCAGCGCTTGGCGCGGCGTGCCGGGTGCGAAGAGGGCGAGGATGTGGATGCCACCGGATGCCGTGATCTCGGCGCCGGGATACAGCGCCAACGGTCGCCAACCCTCCGGGCGCTCCGCATCCAGTTCGTCCAAAGCATGCTGCAGCGGCTCCACCCAATCGGCCGTGTTGTGGTCGGTCACAGCCACTGCATCCACACCCGCCTGCATGTAGGCCAGCAGCCAGGCACGGGGCGTGACGCTGCTGCGCTCGCTGGGGTCGTAGTCGTCCGACGCCGGCGTGTGGTTGTGGAAGTCGAAGCGCCACCAGCGTGAGCCTGGGACCAGGGCCTCTTCCATCACGGTGCATCCTCGCCGAAGAGTGGGGCTTGGCCTGATTCTGCGGCAGCGCCCGCGCGGCGCTTCTGGCCCTTGGCGGGATCAGTCGATTCGGCCTTGGTGTCTGGCTGCGCCATGGGCAGGTTGGCCACGTTCAGGCTGTAGTCGTCGTGACCCCACTCGCAGCTGCTGAGCACGGCCTTGGGGATCTTCTTGAGCGTGAGGTTGGGCCAGCGCTCAGCAGCTTGGGCGGCCGTCACGCCGTGCCAGGCGGCGCACAGCACCAGCAGGCTGCGCTGCGAGCCCACGTCTTCGGCGAGGGCTTGCAGTTGCGCGGCCGACAGCGCCTGCGTGGTGATGCAGATGAAGTCGCGCTCGCTCGCATGGCCGTGCTGCCACCAGTGCACGTCAGATGGCGCGTAAGTGAAGCCCTGCAGCTTGCACACGGCCTGAGCCAGCATGGGTGCGTCGTAGTCGCTGCTGATGACCCAGTTGCCCCAACGGTCGCGCTCCAGCAGCGAAGGGGCCAGGCGGTAGTAGCGGAAGCCGCCGCCGCCCTTCCAGCCCACGGCCTGCGTGATGCCGCCGGGGTCTGCACCGTCGATCACCTTCTGCAGGCGCGGAATGATGTGCGTGTGGCAGTGCTCGCCCAACTCCACCATGATCCAGCGTCGGCCCATCTTTTGGGCGACGGCGCCGGTGGTGCCGGAGCCGGCGAAGGAGTCGAGTACCAAGTCTCCAACGCTAGTTGCGACATCGAGCACGCGCTGAATGAGTCGTTCCGGCTTTGGCGTCGCGAAGGGTTCGATATCTGGCAGCAGCTTGCGTAGATGGTCACGTCTCGCTTCTTGATTGGAGCCGACTTCATCGGCCGGCCACCATGTCTTCGGCACAACGCCGCTCTGGATGTCCGTGAGGTACTTCTTTATCACCGGAAGTCGATTGCCATCCTTTCCAAAGTAAACGCGGCCTTCAGCCAATGCCAAGGCAAAGGTCTCTTTGCTAAATCGCCAGTAGTTTCCTTTTGGTGGCCGGACCACTCGCCCCGACGGCAGCTCTATCGGATACAGCAGACTCTCACCGCCGCTCTTTGCAGTGCCGTCAGCACCCTGACGCCATGGTCCTCGCGGATCGTTGTCGGGGTTCTGATACCTCTCCAGTTGCTCATCTGTTCGAGGCAAGAGATTCCTAACTCGCTTCCAGCGCTCTCGATTCTTGGCGACAAGCAGTACGTAGTCGTGGGAAACAGAGATATCTGTGTCGTTCTTTCGACCACTGTCCTTTTCCCAGACCATCGAAGCGACAAAGTTCGTTCTACCGAAGACTTCGTCGCAGAGCACCTTAAGATAATGGGCCTCATTGTCATCAATGGTGATCCACAAAGACCCATCGTCCGACATCAAGCGCCGGAGAGTCTCTAGCCGATCCCGCATCAGCCCCAGCCAGATCGAGTGCTCCAGCCCATCGTCGTAATGCGTGAACGCACTGCCCGTGTTGTAGGGCGGGTCGATGAACACGCACTTCACCTTGCCGGTGAACTCCGCCTCCAACGCCTTCAACGCCAGCAGGTTATCCCCAAAGATCAGCCGGTTGTCGAACAGGTCGTTCTCGCTCACCCGCTGCTTGGCGTGGTAACTGCGCACCGGGTCTTCCAGCAGGATGCGCGGCTCCAACTGTGGCCGCTTGTCCTTGCCGATCCAGGTGAGTTCAAGCTTCGGCTTTTGGCTCATCACAAGCGCGGCTCCCTCAGGCCAGTTGCGCCACGCGCCAGAGGGCGGTGGCCTGATTCGCCATCCAGTTCTGGCGTGCCGCCACCTGTTCAGGCGTCCACTCGGCGTGGTCGGTAGCCAGCTTGCGCGTCAGCGCATAGGCGCTCTGGGCCAGCGCCGGCCGCTTGGCGGCATAGTCTGCATTGGCGATGTCGCGGTTGGCGCTGGCGGCCATCAGCGTCATGTTGCCCAGGCGGTAGGTCAGGCTGTCCAGTTCAGCGTCTGTGAACTGGGGCCACATGGCCTGCGGATGTTGCGGTAATACGTGCTCGATGTTGAAGCTCCCGTCAGCGAAGTCGAGTTCCGTGCCGCCCAGGTGCCGCTCCAGCGCGCACAGGATGTAGCGCACCACGCGGTTGTTGCGCGTCTGGGTGGTGCGGATGGCCTTCTCTGCAAAGGCGGCGCGAAAGACCTCGTCACGCGGGTAGATGGGCTGCATGGCGCTCAGCACTGCCGCCAGGGTGGGCAGTTCGCCGCGTGCCATGCGTTCGGCCGCGCCGTTGTACACACGTTCCTGCTCGCCCGTGCCAAAGCCGCCGATCACGTTGAAGCGCAAGGAAATCACCACCGTGGCCCGCACCAGGGCCGCAAAGTCGGGCTCGTCCAGCGCACGACGGCCAGCCAGCAACAGCGGCAGCGGCTGCCTCACCGCAAAGGTGCGCAGCGCACGCACGCCCGCTTTTACTTCGCGCGGCCAGTCGGCGTCATCCGGGGCTGTCAGCGCCAGATAGGTGTCCAGGTCCTGTTCCATGTCGCGCAGCAGTTGGAACACGGCTTCGCGGCTGCTCACCTGCGTGCGCACCGCCTTGAACAAATCGGCCTGCCGCGCAGAAGGCCGGCGGCTGTTCCAGTGCACGCGCAGAAAGTCCGGAAAGTTCTCGGCTTGCAGCTTGCCGACCATGGCCTCCCAGCGTTCTTCCAGCGCACGCAGTTCGTGGTCGATGCTGTCGCCGCGGTCGAGCACCGAAAACAAATGGTTCTTCAGCAGGTCGGTGGCCGAGAGCCGAACGCCACGCGCATTGAGCGTTTCGAACACCTTGTAGGCGTTCAATTCGTCCGTGACGGTGATGACGGTGAAGAACAGACGGTCGCTCATGTCTTCCACCAGCTTGGCCAGGCGCATGCCTTCGTCGCCGCTTGCGCCGGCCAGCCATCGAGCCACGGCCTTGTCGAACCACTCGAAAGCCTTGCGCAACAGGTGCTCACTGGCCCGCAGGCCGCGCTGCGGCAGGTGCAGCAGCGGCACCAGATGGTCTTGGTAGTAGCGGTTGTTGTTGCGGTTGAGCGTGAGCTTGGGCCTGGCCACCAGCGTCACCGGGTCAAGGTAGCCCACATAGGTCTGGCGGATCTGGTCGGCGCGCTGGCGGTTGGCGTCGGCCTCCTGCCCGGCGTCGACCAGGCGCTGCAGGTTCTTCAACGCGGCCAGCACGACGAGGCTCACCGTGGTGAGACGTTGCTGACCGTCAATGACGGCGAAGCTGCGGTCGTCGGTGGACTGCAGCACCAGGTAGCCCATGTAGTGCGCCGGCTCGCCGCCGGGTTGCAGGGTTCCGATGAAGTCCAGCCACAGGTCTTCCCACTCGTCGTCGGTCCAGCTGTAGTCGCGCTGAAAGCGCGGAATGCGGTAGGTCAAGCCGTTGCCGATGAGCTTGCGGTAGGTGTTGTTCTCGGTCTTGAAGTTGGTGGCAGCCATGTGGCGCTCCCGATTTAAGTGAGTTCCCAACCGACGGTGAACAGTGCCTGATCGCTGACACGCTGGTCCAGCTGACGTTCCAGGCCGTCGATGGCCGCGGCACGCTGCCGCTCCACGTCGTCCTGCCGCTCGAACAGTTCGCGCCGCAGTCGGTGGCGCTCGGCTTCCAGGTCACGCTGGCGCTTCTGCCAGCTGAGCTTTTCTTCCAGCGTGGGCGACACCATGGCGCTGCGGCGAACGTCCTTGATGTCGCGGTCGATGTCCTTGATGCGCTGTTCCAGCCCGAGCTTCAGGTCGTCGGCCCAGCCGTCGAGCTTCTGCACCTCCAGCTCGAAGAAGCGAAGCTGGCGCTCGCGGGCCGTGCGCAGCAGCGAGGTGCGGCGCGCGGCGGCGTCCTGCTCCAAGGCATGGGCTTGCAGGCTCTCGGCGACATTGAAGAGGTCGCCAGCAGCTTCCTGGGCCGGCAGGCGGAGCAGCTTTTCGGCGTCTTGCTCCGGCAGGGCCGTGCCGTCGTCCGTCACGCCGGCCACCACGAGGTGCTGTTCCTTCTCGTCCAGCGCCTCCACCGTGAGCAGCCGCACCGTGAGCCAGCCGCTGCGGCCGCGCAGCGGCTTGAGCGTGGCCAGCTGAGCGCTATAGCGGTCGTAATCGAAGCGCAGCCGCGCTGCAGGCAGCGGGCGTTCGCGCGCGCGCTGCAGCGCCCATTGCGCCAGGGGGTGCTGCACGCGGTAGACGTGCGCATCGCCACTGCGCCGGGGCAGTTCGTAGCGGCCTGTCGGCAGCGTGGGTGCACCCAGTGGCAGGTGCAGCAGCTCGAAGGCGTCGTCGCCCAACGGCTCGGCCGCATCGCCCAGCTCGGCCAGGGTCAGCTGCATCAGCAGGCGTTCGTAGCGCGAGCGAACCTCCTGCCCGCGCTGCGCGCCGACACGCACCTTGTCGTGCACCTCGTCGTCGAAGTTCTCCATCAGCATCTGCCGGGTGCGCACCATGGCTTCGCTGATGTCGCCGGCCAGATCGAGCTGCAGTTGCTCGAAGCGGGTGCGGATCTCATCCTGCGTGCGGCACTCGGCGTAGATGCCGGCGATGCGGCGTTCCACGTCCACGCCCGAGCCGATGGCGCCGAGCACCTCGTCGCTGGCGCCTAACACGCCATCGAAAAGCTTGAACTTCTGCTCAAGCAATTCGTACACGCGGCGGTCGGCCTCGTTACTGCGGTCGACGAAGTTGAGCACCACCACGTCGTGCTTCTGGCCGTAGCGGTGGCAGCGGCCGATGCGCTGCTCGATTCGCTGTGGGTTCCACGGCAGGTCGTAGTTAATGACGAGCGAGCAGAACTGCAGGTTGATGCCCTCGGCACCGGCCTCGGTGGCGATCATCACGGTGCCGCTCTCTCGGAAGTGCTCCACCAGCGCAGCGCGGGTGTCGGCGGTCTTGGAGCCGCTGACGCGGTCGGTGCCCGAGTGGCGCTGCAGCCAGGCCTTGTAGATGGCCTGCGCTCGGGCATCGCTGTTGGTGCCGTTGAAGAGCACGATGCCTTCACCGTAGGGTGTGGGCTCCAGCAGCGACAGCAGGTAGTCCTGCGTTCGGCGCGACTCGGTGAAGATGATGGCCTTGCTGGCCGCGCCCAGCCGCGCAAGCTCGGCGAAGGCGCGGTCCAGGCCCTGCCGCAGGGCCTGGCCTTTGGCGTCTTGACGGATCTGCCGTGCGGCGCTGACGAAGTGGCGAAGTTCGGCCAGTTCAGCGGCCACGGCCTGGGCCTTCTCGGCCTGGGCATCGGCGGGCGCCTCGAGCAGGCTGGCATCGGGCCACTCTTCTGCTGACTCGTCGAGCGCCTCGAAGTCGTCGTCGAGCGCATCCACTAGATCGGTACGCGGCGGTGCGCGCTCTGCCAACTTCTGCAGGCGCTGCGCCATCGTGTCGAGCGCGCCGGCAATGGCGTGGCTCGACGACGCGAGCAGCTTCCACAACACCATCGAGATCAACTGGCGCTGGCCCGAGGGCAAGGCCTCCAGTTGCGGGCGGCGCAGGTAATCGCCGACCTCGGCCGCCAGGCAGCGCTCGTCTTCGCTGGGCGTGAATTCCTGCACCAACGCGCGGCGTCGCGTGTACGGAACGAAGGGCTGCACGTCGCGGCGCAAGGTGCGCTTGCACAGCGCGCCGATGCGCGAGCGCAGCGCTTCCATCGTGTGCGGCTTGCCGGGTTGGCCAAACTGGTTGCGGAAGCTGTCGAGATCACCAAAGACGCGGTCATCGATGAAGCTCACCAGGCCATACAGCTCCAGGAGGCTGTTCTGCAGCGGCGTGGCGGTGAGCAGCACCTTGCTTGGCACGTGCTCCAGTGCGCTCATCAACGCACGTCCGATCACGTTACCGGGCTTGTAGACGTTGCGCAGGCGATGAGCCTCGTCGAGCACCACCAGATCCCAAGGCACCTTGCGAAGGTCACGCTCCTTGCTTCGTGCGAAGGGGTACGAGCAGATGACCGGCCTGTCGGCTTCGAAAGGGTTGTTGGCTCCATCGCTGCGCCGCGCGTTGTAGCTCTTGGCTTCGAGGATCAAAGTTTCGAGGCCAAACTTGTCTAGCAGCTCCTGGTACCACTGCTTGCGCAGGTTGGCCGGCACGATGATGAGGATGCGGCGGCGCCGCTCGGCCCAACGCTGTGCGATGACCAAGCCTGCCTCGATGGTTTTGCCCAGGCCGACTTCGTCAGCCAGGATCACCCCCTTGGCCAAAGGGTTCTGACAGGCAAACAGAGCGGCTTCGACCTGATGGGGATTCAGGTCAACCTGGGCGTCAACGAGCGTACCGGCCAGGGCTTCCACGGAGCCGCTTGTCGCCTGGCGCAGAAGCTCCCACGCCCAGTACTGGCGCTGGTGCAAGGTCGGCGTGTCTTGTGGGTTCATCAGACTAGGTTCTGGTGGAGCGATTGTCGCCGTGGATTTCAGCAGAAGCTCAAAGGGCGCCCTGAGGCGCGCTTCGACAGTCAGTGGACTCGTTCCCGATCAATCCGCCTGCTTACGCAGGAAGGCCGGGATCTTGATCTCGTTCATGCCGTTGCTGGCCAGCGCATCCACCTTGGCTGCCGCGTGCGTGCGGTTGGTGCGCCACACGCTGGGGGGTGTTCAGCCTCTCGTAGCCCGGCGCGGCCTACACGCCGCCCAGGCACGGGCCGCCAGCGCCCATCGTGGCGGCAGCCGGCGCGGCCGCGGCCGCGGCCGTGGTCAGCGGTGCAGTCAGCGGCGAGTGGAGCGCCGGCAGGTTGTCGGTGCCGGTGCGCGGCAGGGCCTGCGGCTGGCGGTGCGTGGCCGTGTGGGACGCTTGCACCAGCGTCATCGGCGGCGGCGTCTGCGCGCCGCAGCCCTTGGCGCTGCTCAGGCCCGTGGCGATCACGGTCACGCGCAGCTGGTCGCCCAGGCTTTCGTCGTAGGCGGTGCCGAAGATCACGTGCGCGTCCTCGGCCGCGTAACGCTTGATGGCGTTCATGGCGTTGCGGCTCTCGGCCAGTTTGAAGGTGGCCTTGCTCGCCGCGATCAGCACCAGCACGCCGCGCGCACCGCTGAGGTCGATGCCCTCCAGCAGCGGGCAGGCCACGGCGGCCTCGGCCGCCGTGGTGGCGCGGTCCGGGCCGCCGGCCACGGCCGTGCCCATCATCGCCTTGCGGGGCTCGGACATCACCGTCTTCACGTCCTCGAAGTCCACGTTCACGAGGTCGGGGATGTGGATGATGTCGCTGATGCCGCCCACCGCGTTCTTCAGCACGTCGTTGGCTTGCGCGAAGGCCTGCTCCTGCGTGACGTCGTCGCCCATCACTTCGAGCAGCTTCACGTTGAGCACGACGATGCGGCTGTCGACGTTGGCCTCAAGTTCGGCCACGCCGTCGTCGGCCTGCTTGCAGCGACGCTTGCCTTCAAAGTCGAAGGGCCTGGTGACCACGCCAACGGTGAGTACGCCCGGCTCCTTGGCCGCGCGCGCGATCACCAGAGCATAGGAGACTCAAACGCCCTCTTCAAGCCGACAGGTCCTAGGTGAACCCGGCAGCGCCGCTTGATCCGAGGTCTCGCGGGCCTCCCCCATCCATCCACGTCCAGACAAGAGCCGGACAAGACGCCTCGAGGCTCAGCCCGACACGTCGCGCACCGCTCGCCCGCTCGCCCGCCCGGGTTCACACGGGTCCTGAGGCCACCCGCCAGCGTGGTGACACTTGATGCGGGCAGCGCCATCCCGGCCGGCTCACATGTCACAGCCTCGATGTGCCTTCGGTGGGCGCGGTGCGCTTGGGGCAGTCGCCTGAAGCCCCGCTCCACTGGGTCCGGGCTCAGTGAACCCCGGCCTCACCCGTCTCACGCGCCCGGCCCCGGGGCGGCGGCTGTGAATCCAAGCCGAGGTGGTTCAGGATCTTCTCGATCAGCGGCCTCTCGAGGATGACCGCGATGATCTTCAGCTCTCCGCCGCCGCATTTCGGGCAGTGCTGCATGTCGATGTCAAAGCGAAGCTTCAGCGAAGACTAACTTGTACTCAAGTCATGTCGCAGCTAAAGCGCGCTTCAACAGCCGCGCCCAGATGATGCGGTTGGGGCTGGGCCTGGACGGTCTCAATATCGCGATCGGCGGCGCCCGCTGCGTCGGTGGTCGCTTGTGCCTGTGCGGGCGGTTGCGGCGGCACCACCAGCGGGCGCAGCGTCGCCCAGGTCACCGAGCGTGGCCACCCCCCCGCAGGGCAATGCACCGAACTTAAGCCGTACCCGCCCTGTACGCAAGGCGTGCATGAGGCTTCGCTCGGTCAGGGTCGCGAGGCGCGCTGCGTCCGGGGGTGATGCGATGAACCGTGCGGGCGAGATTGTTCAAGGTGTTGGCGATGAGGTCCAGCACATCGCCGACGGCCAACAGAACGCGCGGCAGGATCGCGCGCACGGCGCCGTCGGCATGCGTGCGCTGGCAGCGCCGGTCCGGTGGGAGATCGGCGGCGGTCTGGGCGGCCTGGCACATCAAGGCGGTAATGTTGTCGGCCAGCACCTTGGCAGCCACGTCCACCAGCAACGCATGCTGGCTCAAGCCTGAGACAGCCTCCAGGTGCAGCCGATGCTTCAAACGCTTGAACGCCTCCTCGATGCGCCAGCGCTGGTGGTAGAGGTCGCCGAAGGCGGCGGCCGGCACCTGATTGGCCGGCAGGTTGGTCATCAACACGCGCAGCCGCGCGCCCGTGGAGGTGTTGCGCACCAGCCGTACCGTGGGCGCGAGCGCCGAGCATCCCCAGTCAGTGGCGTCCTGCAGCTTCGGGGCCGACAACTGCACCACCGCCTCGGCCTGATCGCCGTGCATGAACGTGCGCAGTGCCGTCCAACTGCCGCTGCCGGTGGTGTCGCAACGCATGATGAAGCGGATGCCGCGGTCGTTGAGCAGATTGATCAACCATGCGGCAGGGTAGCCGCGGTCGAGCAACAGCACATCGTCGGGGCCGAGCTTGTCCAGCGCCTCGACCAGCATCGCGCGCTCGGAGGTACTGGCGCTGTGCACCGCGGCGTGCAGTGTGAGTTCGGCCGCCGGCAGGTACATCGCAAACAGGCGCTGATCGGGCGCAGCAGCGCTGCGCGAGAGATGACAGCGGCGCACGGCGGGCATCAGCACCGAGGCATCGGCGGCCACCAGGCGCAGGCCCTGCCATCGCGGCACCAGGCCGGCTGTGTCGACTGCGGCCAGCAGATGATCATTGAGCCAGGACAGCGCCGGGGCATGCAGCCGCGCACGAGCCTGCGCAAAGGCCCGGTCAGAGACGACCCGCACCAGCGGGCCATCGCCGCAAAGGCGGCCGAAGAAGGAATCGAGCAGGGCCTGCTGGGAAGACGATCGCATGTACAGCAGCGACGCCACCAACGCGGGCAGCGGCAAGCAGCGTGTGCGGGTGAAGGCGCCGGGGCAGTCGGGGTGACGGGCGCGCTGCGTGAAAGCGTCCGACGAAAGGGTGTCGGACAAGTCCAGAAGAAGATTCCGGATGGTGGAATGTATTTGAGTTCATATCGTGAAATGAACTCAGAAAACATAATAATATCAACGACTTATGGAACGGTCAAGCTTAAGTTTGGTGCATTGGGGCAGCATCTCCTTGGCCTTGGCTTCGGGGATCGATGCCAATGCGGCCTGCAAGCG
>JBJTZN010000024.1:0-9823 GCA_046087245.1 Rubrivivax sp. | reverse complement strand
GGTGGAAGACCACTGCGCCCGGCTGCTGGCGGCCGCGCAGCGGCTCAAGCGCATCTTCGAAGCCGCCGGCGTTGCGCCGGACGGTGCTGCGGTCGGGCACGCTGACGCCGACGGACCGCCCGCACACCCCAGGACCGCAAGCCCGGCTGAGCGCCGCCGGGCTGCACCGCGCGGCCTGCGCGCACCCTGGCGTCAGCCTGGCGCTGGGTCCAGCAGGAGGTATTGGGGCTCGCCGTGACGCTGGTGAACGATCCCTTCGCGCAGCTCCAGGGATCCCTGCACGAACCAGCGAACCGAGCGCGGGTAGATCAGGTGCTCGGCCAGCAGCACCCGCGCAGCCAGTGTGGCCGCGTCGTCGCCCGGCCGCACGGGTACAGCGGCCTGCATCACCACGGGGCCATGGTCCAGCGCGGGCGTGACGAAGTGCACCGTGGCGCCGGCCACCTTGCAGCCGGCCTGCAGCGCCCGGTGGTGCGTGTGCAGCCCCGGGAAGGCCGGCAGCAGCGAGGGGTGGATGTTGAGCAGGCGCCCGGCGTAACGACCGACGAAGGCCTCGCCCAATACCCGCATGAAGCCGGCCAGCACCACCAGGTCCGGCCGGTGACGGTCGATGGCGTCGGCCAGAGCCTGGTCGAACGACGCCCTGTCGGGGTGAGCCTGATGGTCCACCACCTCGCAAGGCACGCCCTGGGATCGCGCAAACACCAGCCCGGCGGCCTGCGGCCGGTTGCTGATCACCGCCTCGATGCGCGCGGGCCAGTTCTCGTGCGCGCAGGCGCGCAGCAGGACCTCCATGTTGGAACCCCGCCCGGAGATCAGGATGACGATGCGCTTCATGAGGCCGCGCAGTGTAGGGGCCGCGGGGCGCTCGGGCGGCCTGCCCACCCTGCAACGGCACGGGCCGGCGCATGGCGGTCTGCCAGAATCCGGCCATCTTCCTTCCCTGGCCGACCCCATGCGATCCCGCGTCCTTTCCGGCATGCGCCCCACAGGCGCCCTGCACCTGGGCCACTACCACGGTGCCCTCAAGAACTGGGTGCGGCTGCAGGACGAGCACGACTGCTTCTACTTCGTGGCCGACTGGCATGCATTGACCACGCACTACGAGAGCCGCGAGGTGATCGAGAAGACCGTGTTCGACATGGTCATCGACTGGGTCGCCGCCGGCCTGGACCCGGCCAAGTCCACCCTCTTCATCCAGAGCCGCCTGCCCGAACATGCCGAGCTGTTCACGCTGCTGGCCATGGGCACCCCGCTGGGCTGGCTGGAGCGCGTGCCCACCTACAAGGACCAGATCGACAAGCTCAAGGACAAGGACCTCGCCACCTACGGCTTCCTGGGCTATCCCCTGCTGCAGGCCGCCGACATCCTCATCTACAAGGCCACCTATGTGCCGGTGGGCGAGGATCAGGCCTCGCACGTGGAGCTCACGCGCGAGGTGGCCCGCCGCTTCAACCACCTGTACGGACGCCACCCGGACTTCGAGGCCCTGGCCCTGGCGGCCCTGACCAAGCTGGGCAAGGACGACGCGCGTTACTTCGACAAGCAGCGCAAGGTGTTTGGCGAGACGGGCTCCGCAGACGCCCTGGCCAAGGGCGAGTCCATCCTGCGCAAGGCCGCGGTCTCGGTGGCTGGATGGACGCCGGACGACACCGAGTTGCTCAGCGGCCACCTGCGCGGCAGCGGCAAGACCATCCTGGTGGAGCCCCAGGCGCTGCACACCGAGGTGACCAAGCTGCCGGGGCTGGACGGCGGCAAGATGAGCAAGAGCTACGGCAACACCATCGCCATGCGCGAGGAGCCCGCGCAGGTGGAAGTGAAGATCCGCCGCATGCCCACCGATCCGCAGCGCGTGCGGCGCACCGACCCGGGCGACCCCAAGCGTTGCCCGGTGTGGCAGTTCCACCAGGTGTACAGCGACGCCACCACGCAGGAGCAGGTGGTGCGCGGTTGCACCACGGCCGGCATCGGCTGCCTGGAGTGCAAGCAACCGGTGATCGACGCCATCCTGAAAGAGCAGCAGCCCTGGCGGGAGCGCGCGGCCGCCCTGGTGGCCCAACCCCAGCGCGTGCGCGCGATCGTGGACGAAGGCACCGAGCGCGCCCGCGCCGTGGCCCGGCGGACCATGCACGATGTGCGCCAGGCCATGGGGCTGGCCTATTGAATCCGCCGCATCCGGCGGACCGCGCTGCAGCGAACGGGCCGGCTGCCCCGCCCCAACCCGCACAAGGAACGCCATGAATCAGAACCTGACCATGCCCGATCGCGATCCCACTGCCCTGCCCGGCCGGCGCCGGGCCCTGCAGCGTCTGGCCACCTGCGCAGTTGCCGTGGCCGGCAGCAGCCTCAGCGCGGGCTGCGCCCTGCTGCCGTGGTCGGCGTCGGCCCCCACGGTGCACCTGCTGTCGCTGCAACGGGTGGAGGGCGAACCCCTGGAGCGCAGGTTCGAGCTGCGGCTGCGCATCCAGAACCCCAATCCCAAGCCCATCGATTTCAAGGGCCTGGCGCTGACGCTGGACTTGAACAACCGTCTGGTGGGCACCGGTGTCACGGACACCGGAGGCGCCGTGCCTGCCCTGGGGGATAGGCTGCTGAACCTGGCGGTCACGGTTTCAGCCGCACCCGAGACCCTGCAGATGCTGGGTCTGACCGACAAGCTGCCGCGCGGCGACCTGCCCTACACGCTCAAGGGGCGCTTCACGGGGGGCACTCTGGCGCGCCTGCTGGGCACCGAGGCCACCTTCGAGTCCAGCGGCTCGGTGCGGCTGCCGCGATGACCGTCCAGACCGGAACGCAAGGCCCCGACACGCCGCTGCTGGAAGTGCAGCGCCTGGCTGCCAGCCGGGGCGAGCGGCGCCTCTTCCAGGGTCTCGATCTGGCCCTTCACGCCGGCCACATCGTCTGGCTGCGGGGCCGCAACGGCCGGGGCAAGACCACCCTGCTGCGCCTGCTGGCCGGCCTGTCGACGCCGGCCGAGGGCGAGATCCGGGTGCGGGGTCAGGCCTTGAGGACCGCGCCCGCGTCGTGGCGCGCCGAGGTGGGCTACCTCGCCCATGCCAATGCCTTGAAGGACGACCTCACGGCCGCCGAGGCCGTGCGGTTTGCGGGGGCACTGACCGGGCTCACCCCCCACCCCGCGCAGGTGCTGGAGGCGCTGCGGCGGCTGGGTCTGTCCTCCCGGGCGGGCGCCCCTGTCAGGACGCTCAGCCAGGGCCAGCGGCGCCGGGTCGCGCTGGCCCGGCTGGCGTTGCCGTGCGCGCCGCGGGTGTGGCTGCTGGACGAACCCTTCGACGCCCTGGACGACCGGGCGGTGGAGGTGCTCAACAGCCTGCTGGCCGAACATGCCGCCGCGGGCGGCGCAGCGCTGCTGACCAGCCACCAGGCGCTGAGCCTGCGCAACCCGCAGCCGCAGGAGCTCAACCTGGACGCGCACTCGGCGCTGGCGTGAGGCCGTTTCCGTGACCCACCTGTTCCTGGCCGTGCTGGCGCGCGACCTGCGGCTGGCCCTGCGGCGGCGCACCGAGTCGCTGCTGCCGGTGGTGTTCTTCCTGGTCGCGGTGAGCCTGTTCCCCCTGGGCGTGGGCCCGGAGCCGCAGACGCTGCGTCAGATCGCTCCAGGCATCGTCTGGGTCTGCGCCCTGCTGGCGGCCATGCTCTCGGTCCACACCCTGTACGCCGGCGACCTGGCCGACGGTTCGCTGGAACAGATGCTGCGCGCCCCGGCATCGGCCGTGGGCGTGGCACTGGCCAAGGCGACCGCCCACTGGCTGGTGGCCGGGCTGCCGCTGATCGTGGCTGCGCCGGTCATCGGCGTGCTGTTCGACATGTCCGGGCCGGCGGTGGCCACGCTGGTGATGGGGTTGCTGCTGGGCACCCCCATCCTGAGCCTGCTGGGAGGGCTGGGCGCCGCGCTGACGCTGGGCCTGCGCAGCGGGGGCATGCTGCTAATCCTGATCGTGCTGCCGCTGGCCACGCCCGCGCTGATCTTCGGCGCAGGTGCCGTAGACGCGGTGGAGTCAGGGTTGTCCGCGGCAGGGCATCATTCGCTCTTGGGCGCCTTGCTGATCGCCACTCTGGCCGGCGCGCCTGCGGCCACCGCCGCAGCCCTGAGAATCTCCACCGAGTAATGCCATCGAGTCAACGGCGCCCCTGGCCGGCACCCGTGAACCTGAACCGCGCCCCCGCATGCCCCTGACCTTCTACACCTTCTCCTCGCCCCCGCGCTTTTATGCGCTCACGGGTGTGCTGGTGCCGGTGTTCTGGGCCCTGGCCGTGCTGCTGACCGTCGCCGGACTGTGGATGGGCTTCTTCGTGGCGCCCACCGATGCCACGCAGGGCGAGGTCTATCGCATCATCTTCATCCACGTGCCTGCGGCCTGGATGTCGATGCTGCTGTACCTGGTGATGGCTTTCTGGGCGGCCATCGGCTGGGCCTTCAACGCACGCCTGGCGTCCATGGTGGCCCGCGCCATCGCCCCCACGGGCGCCCTGTTCACCTTTCTCGCGCTGTGGACAGGCGCGCTCTGGGGCAAGCCCACCTGGGGCACCTGGTGGGTGTGGGATGCACGGTTGACGTCCGAGTTGATCCTGCTGTTCCTGTACCTCGGGTACATCGCCCTGACCGAGGCCATCGACGACCCTCGGCGCGCTGACCAGGCCGGTGCGCTGGTGGCCGTGGTGGGTGCTGTCAACGTGCCCATCATCTACTTCTCGGTGAAGTGGTGGAACACCCTGCACCAGGGGGCCTCGGTCAGCCTCAACGCGGCGCCCAAGATGGCCACCACCATGCTGACGGCCATGCTCATCATGTCCCTGGCGTTCTGGGCCTATGCCTTTGCCGTGGTCTTCACACGCACCCGGGCCCTGGTGCTGGAGCGCGAACAAGGCGCCATCTGGGTGCGGGAACTTGCCAGCCGGCAACACACGGGAACTCAACCATGAACTGGAACAGCCCGGCAGAATTTTTCGACATGGGCGGCCACGGACTGTTCGTCTGGGGCTCGTATGGCGTGTGCCTGCTGGTGATGACACTGGAACCCCTGCTGGCTGCACGACGGCGGCGTCAAGCCCTGGCCCAGGCTGCCGCGGTACAAGGCAACTTGTCACTCAAGGACGAGGAGGACGAATGAAAACCCGTCACAAGCGCGTGGCACTGGTTCTCGGCGGTTTGGCCGCCACCGGAGCCATCACCGCCCTGGTGCTCAATGCCTTCGAGAGCAACCTCGTCTTCTTCTACTCGCCTTCGCAGGTGGTCGCGCAGGAGGCCCCCAAGCAGCGGACCTTCCGCATCGGCGGCCTGGTCGAGGAAGGCAGCGTCAAGCGTGACGGGGTGCAGGTGAACTTCGTCATCACCGACACCGCCAAGGCGGTGCCGGTGCGCTACCAGGGCATCCTGCCTGACCTGTTCAAGGAGGGCAAAGGCGTGGTGGCGCAAGGGCAACTGCAAGGCGATGTCTTCGTGGCCCGCGAGGTGCTCGCCAAGCACGACGAGAACTACATGCCGCCCGAGGCCGCAGAAGCCATGAGGAAGGCGCAAGGGGGCGATCAAGCCTACGGCAAGACGGTGCAGGGAGCCAAGCCATGATTCCGGAGTTCGGACACTTTCTTCTTTGGCTTGCGCTGGGCCTGTCCTTGATGCTGGGCGTGGTGCCCCTGGCAGGCGCCCAGCTTCAACGCCCGGGCTGGATGGCCCTGGCGCGACCCGGGGCCATGTGGGTGCTGCTGCTGGTCGCCGTGTCCTACATGGCGCTGACGGCGGCTTTCATGCGCGACGACTTCTCCGTGCTGTACGTCGCCCAGAACTCCAACACGGCCCTGCCCATGGCCTACAAGATCGCGGCCGTCTGGGGTGGCCATGAGGGCTCGCTCCTGCTGTGGATCCTGATGCAGGTGGGGTGGATGGCGGCGGTGGCGGGATTCAGCCGCCACTTGCCGTTGCCGGTCCTGGCACGCATCGTGTCGGTGATGGCCCTGGTGACCGTGGGCTTCATGCTCTTCACCCTGCTGACGTCCAACCCGTTCGACCGCCTGTTCCCGGCGGCACCCGATGGCCGCGACCTGAACCCGCTGCTGCAGGACCCCGGGATGATCTTCCACCCGCCCCTGCTCTACATGGGGTACGTGGGCTTCTCGGTGGCCTTCGCCTTCGCCGTGGCGGCACTGATCGGCGGCAACCTGGATGCGCAGTGGGCCCGCTGGACGCGCCCGTGGACCACGGTGGCCTGGTTGTTTCTCACGATAGGCATCGCCCTGGGCAGCTGGTGGGCCTATTACGAACTGGGATGGGGCGGCTGGTGGTTCTGGGACCCGGTGGAGAACGCCTCCTTCATGCCCTGGCTGGTGGGCACGGCACTGATCCACTCCCTGGCCGTGACCGAGAAGCGGGGCAGCTTCAAGAGCTGGACGGTGCTGCTGGCCATCATGGCCTTCTCGCTGTCGCTGCTGGGCACCTTCCTCGTGCGCTCGGGCGTGCTGTCCTCGGTGCATGCCTTTGCCACCGACCCCACGCGCGGGCTGTTCATCCTCGCCTTCCTGGTGGTGGTGGTGGGCATATCGCTGGCGCTGTACGCCTGGAGGGCGCCGACGGTGGGCCTGGGCGCGCGCTTTTCGATGCTGTCGCGCGAGACGCTGCTGCTGGGCAACAACGTGCTGCTGCTGGTGGCCTGCGCTGCCGTGCTCCTGGGCACCTTGTACCCGCTGGTGCTGGATGCACTGGGCAAGGGCAAGATCTCGGTCGGTCCGCCCTACTTTGACGCCGTCTTCGCGCCCTTGATGGCGCCTGTGGTCTTCCTCATGGGCGTGGGCCCCATGGCGCGCTGGAAGCAGGCTGAATTGCCGGATCTGGCCGTGCGCCTGCGCTGGGCGGCCGTGGTCACGGTGCTGGCCACGGGCCTGAGCGCATGGATTGCCGAGCGCATCAGCTTCATGTCGGTGCTGGGCATGTTGCTGGGCTGGTGGATCGTGGCCAGCGTGTTGACCGACCTGTGGGAGCGCGTATCACCCAAGGGCCAGGGCCTGGGCCTGATGCTGCGGCGCACCTCTCAGTTGACGCGCGCGACGATGGGCATGATGGTGGCGCACCTGGGGGTGGCGGTCTTCATCTTCGGCGTCACGATCGTGAAGACCCACGAGGTCGAGCGCGATGTGAAGATGAAGCCGGGCGACCACACCACCATCGGAAGCTATCGCTTCACCTTGCGCGAGTTCCGGGACATTGAGGGCCCCAACTACCAGGCCGTGCGTGGGTTGGTAGACGTGACCGACATGTCGCGCGGCGATCGTCTGGTGGCTCGCATGGAACCCGAAAAGCGCGTCTACCGGGTGCAGACCATGCCCATGACCGAGGCCGCCATCCGCACGGGCCTGTTGCGGGACCTGTACGTCTCGCTGGGCGAACCGGTCGAAGGCGGCGCCTGGATCGTGCGCCTGTACGTCAAGCCCTTTGTCGACTGGATCTGGGGCGGCTGCGTGCTGATGGCGCTGGGCGGTCTGCTGGCCGCCACCGACCGACGCTACCGGCAGAAGAAGACAGCGCAGGAGCCGGCCACCACGTCCGCCGCGGCCGCTGCCTGAGCTTCACATGAAGAGCCTGCGATTCCTCATCCCCCTGGCCCTGTTCGGCGCCCTGGCCTGGTTTCTCTATGCCGGCCTGAGCCTGAACCCGCGGGAAGTCCCGTCACCGCTGATCGGCAAGCCCGCGCCGGCCTTCGTCCTGCCTCGCCTGGACGACCCCACGCAGACCGTCAAGCGTGAAGACCTGCTGGGCCAGGTCTGGGTGATGAACGTGTGGGCCTCCTGGTGCGCGCCTTGCCGCGAGGAACACCCTCTGGTGATCGCATTGGCCCGGGACCGCAAGGTGCCGGTGATCGGCCTGAACTACAAGGACCGTCCGGGCGATGCCCGCGTCTGGCTGGAGCGTCTGGGCAACCCCTACGCGGCCACGCTGATCGACTTCGACGGCAAGGTGGGCATCGATTTCGGCGTCTACGGCGTGCCCGAGACCTTTGTCATCGATGCGCAGGGCACCGTGCGCCTCAAGCACGTGGGGCCGCTGACCCCGCAGGTCATCAGCCAGAAGATCGAGCCCCTGCTCAAGAGCCTGGGGGTTTGAGGTGTCGCCGATCACCGCACGCCGCCCCATGCCGCCAACAGCCGGCGCGCCCGCACGCGCGCGCCGCGGCGTATCGCTGCTGCTGGGCGGGCTGATCGCCTGGGCCGCGGCGTCGGCGGCATGGGCGCAGACCGCTCCCCCCGCCGCTGCGGCGTCGGCTCCCGGCCAAGCCCTGCCCGCCAGCGCCGATCCGGCGCTGGAAGCGAGGGTGATGAAGATCTCGGCCGAACTGCGCTGCCTGGTGTGTCAGAACCAGACCATCGCCGACTCCAACGCAGGCCTGGCGGTGGACCTGCGCAACCAGGTGCGGGACATGCTCAAGCGCGGTGACACGCCCCAGCAGATCACCGACTACATGACCGCCCGCTACGGCGACTTCGTGCTGTACCGCCCGCCCGTCAAGGCCAGCACGGCCGTGCTCTGGTACGGGCCGGCCGCGCTGCTGCTGCTAGCCGTGGTGGTGCTGCTGCTGATCGTACGGCGGCGAGCCAGGCTGCCACCGGAACGATTCGAGCCCGACCCCGACGGGGCTTGAGCGGCAGGCGGCGCTTCAATCCGCCTTGGCGCCGCTGTCCCTGACCACCTTGCCCAGGCGTGGCACGTCGGCCTTGATCACCGCGGCCAGTTCTGCCGGTGACATGCCCGACAGGTCCAGCCCCAGGTCTCCCAGGCGCTTGGCCACGTCGGGCATCTTCAGGATGCGGCCGATCTCCGCGTAGAGGCGGTCCACGGCAGGCTTGGGCGTGCCCGCGGGCGCGAACACCGCCTGCCAGGAACTGAGCTCGTAGCCCGGCAGGCCGGCCTCCACCATGGTGGGCACGTCTGGTGCCACGCCCGAGCGCTGGGTGGTGGTCACCGCCAGTGCGCGCAGCTTGCCGGTCTTCATGTGGGGGATGGCGGTGGCGATGTTGTCGAAGGCCACCGGCAAGGTGCCGCCCAGCAGTTCCGGCATCATCTGTCCGCTGCCTCGGTAGGGGATGTGCTGCATCTTCACGCCAGCCAGGGTCTTGAAGAGCTCGCCCGAGATGTGCTGCGAGGTGCCGTTGCCGGCAGAGCCGAAGGCGTACTTGTCGGGGTTGGCCTTGAGCAGCGCCACGAACTCCCGGACGCTGGCCGCGGGCACGCTGGGATGCACCAGCAGCACGTTGGGTTGGGTGGCGTACAGGGTGATGGGCGCGAAGCTGGTGCCCGGGTCGTACGGCAGCTTGTCGTACAGCGTGGCGTTGATCGCGTGCGAGCTGATGGTGCCCCCGCCGATGGTGTAGCCGTCGGGCGCCGCACGCGCCAGCTCGGCCGCACCGGCCGAGCCGCCCTGGCCCGGCTTGTTCTCGATGACCACCGGCTGGCCCAGGGCCACGGCCAGCTTCTCGCCCACCACGCGGGCGAGGATGTCGGTGGTGCCGCCCGGGGCGAAGGGCACGATGTAGCGGATGGGCCGGCTGGGCCAGGGCGCCTGCGCCAGCGCCGGCCAGGAGCTTGCGGCCGTGGCGGCGGCCAGGGCCTTCAGAAGATCGCGTCTGTGCTGTGCCATGGTGTGAATCCCGAGTCGGCAGTGACGCTGCGCAGTCTATCGATATTTCCTAAAATCATGACAACTGATTGGCTGCTGATGCGTTGTATGGATACTTGTTGGGTATCGGGTGCAGCAGATGGCAGCAAAGCGGTTGGACGAGGCGGTTCGCAAGCGGGTGCAGGCTGGACGAATGTTGTTGG
>JBJTZN010000023.1:0-7838 GCA_046087245.1 Rubrivivax sp. | reverse complement strand
TCCACCACCTCGCGCGCCACGGCACCGAACAGGTCACTCGCGGCCAGGGTGTCGAGGAAGCGCGGGCGCGGCTCTTCCAGCTTGTACTGGATCGTGTAGCGGTCCAGGGCGCGCAGGCCCTCGATCTCGGTGTCGTAGTCGAAAGGCTTCTTCTCCTTGAGCGCCTTGTCGCGCAGCGCCGCCAGGCCGATGTACTTCTGGTCCAGCACGCCGGCCACCACCGGGCTCTTGTTGGCGGGGTCGGCAAAGCGCTTGAAGGCGTAGACGAAGTCCTGCGCCGTGACCTCGCGCTGCTTGCCGCCAAAGGCGGGGTCGTCGGCGAAGTAGATGCCCTTCTTCAGCTTCACCGTCCAGGTGCGGAAATCCGCCGAATGCTCGGGCATGCCGTCGGCGATCAGCGGCTTGATCCTGGCGGGCCGAGCCAAGTGGTCGTAGGTGTAGAGCGCCTCGAAGATGTGCGTGGTGACGATGCGCGAATACAGGTCGACGATGCGCGCAGGGTCGAAGCCGGTCTCGCCCGCGTTGAAGGCGTAGCGCAACACTTTCTGGCCTGGGGCGGCGGGAAGGAGCGCCGGATCGGGCCGCGAGGCCGCAGGCGCGGCCTGGGACTGGGCCTGGGGTTGGGCGTGGGCGACAGAGGCGGCAAGAGACAGGCTGAGCCCGATGACCAGCAGAACAGCCGCCAAGACGTGCAGCGGCAGCGACCACCGGGCCGCGCGGCGCCCGGCGGACGTCCCGCGCCGACCTTGAAGGGCCAACGCTCGCAAGCTCATGGCGTGGGCCTGCGCTTGGCGGGGTCGATGTCGATGTAGCGCCAGAAGTCGCGCATGAAGGGGTGGCGCCGGTAGCCGACGACCTGGGGGTGCAGCAGGTCGGTGATGATGCGGTGGCTGTTGACCTTGTAGGGCATGTAGGCCACCCCCAGCAGCGCGGCTTCGCGCATCAGGGCTTCACGCTCGGGGCCGTCAGGCATGACTGCCAGGCGCTTGTACAGGGCGTTGAAGGCAGGCAGGTCGAAGCGCGCATGGTTGGCTTGTCCCTTGTTCGGGCCGTACATCAGATCCAGAAAATAGGCACCGTCCGGATTGGCGGCACTCCAGGCCACCCCCCACATCATCAGCTTGCCGGCGCGGCTGGCCTTGAGTTGCTCGGGCCACTTGGCGAGCTTGAATTCGATCTTCACGTTGATCGAGGCCATGGCCTTGCGCCACAACTCCTGCAGTTGCTTGCTCAACTGGTCGGGCTGGCTGCTGTACTCCAGCACCAAGGGCTGGCCGTCAGGCAGGTCGCGAAAGCCGTCGCCATCCTGGTCGACGTAGCCGTACAAGTCCAGCAAAGCCCGCGCGCGTGCCACGCTGTACTCGCTCATTTCGGTCTTGAGCTTGGGGTCATGGCCGGACACCAGGGGCGGCAGGACAGCCTGGGCCGGAATGGCCTGGTTGCGCCGCACCAGCGCAATCTCCAGATTGCTGTCGTAGGCCAGGCCGATGGCGCGGCGCAGGGCCACCTTGTCCGGCGTGTACCCGCCCACCACCGGATGCTCCATGCCGAAATAGCTCAGGGTCACATCCACCGCGGGCGCGCGCTCCATCTGCAAGCCCTGCTTGCGCAGGTTCGGCGCGAGCTGGTTGTTGGGGATGGCGGTGCCGGCGAACTCGTTGGGCAGGCGCTCAAGCATGTCGAGCTGGCCGTTCAGGAACGACAGCCAGCGTGGCTGGTTCTCCTCGATGACGCTGATCTCGATGCGGTCGATCAGCGGCAGGCGTTTGCCCTTCATGCGCTGCAGGATGGCCTGACCCTGCGTGTCGTTCGGCGCGGGCTCGGCGTCATAGGTCAACTCGCGGAAGTTGGGGTTGCGCTCCAGCACCATGCGCGAACTGCGCTTCCACTGCACCAGGCGATAGGGGCCGGTGCCCACGGGGTGCTCCATCGCCTTGCCGGGGTAGGCCTCGATGACTTCCCGCGCCACAGCGCCCATCACCGCACCATCGGCCATGACATAGAGAAACCGGGGTGCTGGTTCGGCCAGCCGGATCTCGAAGGTGTAGCGGTCGATCACCCGCGCCCCGGGCACTTCCGCGTCGTAGCTGAACGGCTGCTTGGCCTCCACGGCCTTCTTGCGCAATTCCGACAACCCCAGGACCTTGGCATTCTCGAGCTGGAACAGGCTCGGGCTCTTGTTGGCGGGGTCGTAGTGGCGCTTAAGTGCGTACACGTAGTCGGCGGCCACCAGTTCGCGCTTCACGCCCTTGAAGGCGGGGTCATCGGCAAAGTAGATGCCCGGACGGATGCGAAAGACAAAGCGCCGACCTTCTTCGAGCACTTCCGGCATGCTGCTGGCGGTCTGCAAGGCCAGCCGGGCTGGCCGCGCGAGGAAGTCGTAAGTCAGTGGCGCCTCGAAGATGTTGGCGGCCACCGTGCGGGAGTACAAGTCCGAGATCTGCGCCGGATCAAAACCCGTCTCGGCAATCTGGAACGCGTAGCGCAGCGTCTTGGGCGCGGCCGGGGGGCTGGGCGCGGCGCTCGTCTGGGCCCATGCCGCAGCACCGCCCAGACACATCCCGACAGACAAGGCCCACAGCAGACGACGCTTCATGATGATCTGCACTGCCGCCCGGGCAGACGGGCGGCTCAACGGAAAAGCCCGCAGTCTAGCGGTGACCGGACGCGGGCAAACGCGGAGATGCGCGGGCGACGGGCGCCTCTACACTCGCGCCCTACCCAACCCCGGGAGAGTTTCAACGATGGCCGCCTACATCCTGCGGCGCCTGTGGCAGATGGTGCCGACGATCCTCGGCGTCGTGCTGCTGGTGTTCTTCCTCTTCAAGTACTTCGGCGGCGACCCTGCCGAAATCCTGGGTGGCCTGAACGCCACGCCAGAGCAGATTGCCGCCATCCGCCAGCAGCTGGGCCTGGACCAGCCGGTGTGGGTGCAGCTGGGCATCTACCTCAAGAGCATCGTCACCTTCGACTGGGGCAAGAGCTGGGCCACGAACGAGGCCGTGAGCAACCTCTTCGCCTCGCGCCTGCCCGCCACGCTGACGGTGATGCTGCCCATCCTGATCCTGGACGTGCTGCTGGCGCTGCCCATTGCCATGTGGGTGGCCTACCGCCGCGGCTCGCTGGCGGACCGCACGCTGATGGTCATCACCACCGTGGCGCTGTCCATCAGCTTCCTGGTCTACATCATCGTGGGGCAGTACCTGTTCGGCTTCCAGCTCGGCTGGTTCCCGGTGCAGGGCTGGAGCGACAACTTCTGGACCAACCTCATCACCTACGTGCCGCTGCCCGTGATGCTGGCCGTGATGGTGGGCCTGGCGCCACAGACCCGGCTGTACCGCAGCTTCTTCCTGGATGAACTGGGCCACGACTACGTGCGCACGGCCCGCGCCAAGGGCCTGACCGAGAACACGGTGATGTTCAAGCACGTGCTGCGCAACGCGATGATCCCCATCCTCACCAACATCGGGCTGTCGCTGCCGGGCGTGTTCGTCGGCTCGTTCCTGATCGAGGTGTTCTTCTCCATCCCCGGCCTGGGCCGGGAGATCCTGCTGGCGGTGAACCGCAGCGACTACCCCGTCATCCAGGCCATCGCCGTGTACCTGGCCGTGCTGACCATGATCATCAACCTCGTCGTGGACGTGATGTTCAAGCTCGTCGACCCCCGGGTGGTGCTGAAATGAGCGCAGCCCGCCTGAACCCTGCCGTCGCCACGGCGGCCCCCATCGAGAGATCCGAAGGCGTCTGGCACGCCGCCTGGCGCCGCTTCAAGGCCGACCGGGTGGGCATGGTCTCGGCCGTGATCGTGCTGGCCTTCCTGCTGCTGGTGTTGCTGGCCGCGCTCGGCCTGGTGGCCAAGAACTGGCAGGCCGAGGTGGGCGTGGCCAACGCACCACCCACCTTCATCGGCCCGAAGCCGCCCGAGGCCCTGGGCGCCATCGAGGTGCCCCAGGGCCCGAACGTGGACCTCTCGGCCGTGGACCCACTGGCCCCGCGCTATGCCGAGATCGAGGAAGCGGCCAAGAAGTACCGCACCACCGAGACGCCCAAGGCCGAGACCCTGCCCCTGGGCGGCGACCGCCTGGGCCGCGACGTGCTGGACAAGGCCGTCAAGGGCACGCAGATCTCGGTGTTCGTGGGCGTGCTGGCCGCCGTGCTGGCCACGCTGATCGGCACCGTGCTGGGCGCGCTGGCCGGCTTCTTCGGCGGCAAGGTGGGCGACTTCCTGGAGTGGCTCTACAACGTCTTCGAGGCCATCCCGGGCATCCTGCTGATCTTCGCGTTTGCCGCGGTGTTCGGCCGCGGCATCGGCACCGTGGTGCTGATCCTGGGGCTGGCGGGGTGGACGGGGCTGTACCGGCAGGTGCGCGCCGAGTTCATGAAGCACGGCTCGCGCGAGTACGTGCGCGCGGCCGAAGCCATGGGCGCCTCGGCCTTCAGCCGCATGTTCAAGCACATCCTGCCCAACATCAGCCACGTCATCCTGGTGCGCATGAGCCTGCTGGTGGTGGGCTTCATCAAGAGCGAGGTCATCCTGTCCTACCTGGGCCTGGGCGTGGGCGTGGAAGATGTCTCCTGGGGCACCATGCTGGCCGAGGCGCAGAGCGAGTTGATCCTGGGCCACTGGTGGCAACTGGCCGCGGCCACGCTGTTCATGGCCGTGTTCGTCACCGCGTTCTCGCTGATGGCCGACGCCGTACGCGACGCGCTGGACCCGAAGCTGCGGGGGCTGGAATGAGCACGGCCGGAGACACCAACATGCTGCTGAGCATCCGTGACCTGAAAGTGGCCTTCCGCATGGGGCGCGTGGACGGTGTGGCGCAACGCGCCGAGGCGGTGGGCCGGGGAAACCAGGGCGTGAGCTTCGACATCCCCGAGCACACCATCGTCGCCCTGGTGGGCGAATCCGGCTCGGGCAAGAGCGTCACCGCCATGTCCATCCTGAACCTGCTGCCCGACAACGCCGAGCGCTCGGGCCAGGTGCTGTGGCAGGGGCGCGACCTGCTCAAGGCCTCGCTGGCCGATCTGCAGACGCTGCGCGGGCGCGAGATCGCCTGCGTCTTCCAGGACCCGATGTCCTCGCTGAACCCGGTGTTCACCGTGGGCGCACAACTGGCTGAGCCGCTGATCAAGCACATGGGGATGTCCAGGTCTCAGGCCTGGAAGCGCGCCGAGGCCCTGCTGGCCGAGGTGGGCATCCCCGAGCCGGCGCGGCGCATGAGCTCCTACCCGCACGAGATGTCGGGCGGCCAGCAGCAGCGCGTGATGATCGCCATGGCGCTGACCTGCGAGCCCAAGCTGCTGATCGCCGACGAGCCCACCACGGCGCTGGACGTCACCATCCAGCGCCAGATCCTGGAACTCATCGGCCATCTCAAGACCACGCGCCGCATGAGCGTGCTGTTCATCAGCCACGACCTGGGCGTGGTGGGCGAGGTGGCCGACCATGTGGTGGTGATGCGCCACGGCATCATCCGCGAACAAGGGCCGGTGGCGCAGATCTTCGCCAGCCCGCAGGACGACTACACCCGCGCCCTGCTGGCCTGCCGCCCCAGCCTGGAAGGCAACCCGGCGCGGCTGATGGTGATCGACGACCATATCGCGCAACAAGCCGCGCAGCAGTCGGTCCAGAAGGCCGGCGCCGCCGCCCCCGTGGCGCAGGCCCAGCCCAAGGACCCGAATGCCCCCGTGGTGCTGGAGGTGCGCTCACTCGCGAAGAGCTTCTGGATAACGGGTGCCCCCGAGGTCCGGGCCCTGCCCGGACCGGCCCCCCAAGGGGGCGCAAGAAAACTTGGGGCGGCCCTGCGTTTTCTTGTGAAGGGCCTCTTCGGCAAGCGCGAGTTCAAGGCGGTGCAGAACGTCAACTTCCAGCTCAAGCGCGGCCACACGCTGGGCGTGGTGGGCGAATCCGGCTCGGGCAAGACCACCATGGGCCTGACCCTGCTGCGCCTGCACGAACCCACGGGCGGCGAGGTCCTCTTCGACGGCAAGAACCTGCTCAAGCTGTCCGACCGCGAGCGCCAGGCCATGCGCCGGCGCATCCAGATCGTCTTCCAGAACCCCTACGCCAGCCTCAACCCGCGCTTCACCATCGGCCAGACCCTGATCGAGCCCATGGAGATCCACCACATCGGCGCCAGCACCGCCGAGCGCGAGCAGCGCGCGCGCGAGCTGCTGGCCAAGGTGGGCCTGGACGACCGCGCCTTCGGCAAGTACCCGCACGAGTTCTCCGGCGGCCAGCGCCAGCGCATCGCCATTGCGCGCTGCCTCACCCTCAACCCCGAAGTGCTGGTGCTGGACGAAGCCGTCTCGGCGCTGGACGTCTCCGTCCAGGCCCAGGTGCTGAACCTGCTGAAGGATCTGCAGGACGAGTTCGGCCTGTCCTACGTCTTCATCAGCCACGACCTGGCCGTGGTGCGCTTCATCAGCGACGAGGTGCTGGTGATGAAGGACGGCGTGGTGGTGGAGCAGGCCAGCGCCCAGGAGATCCTGGCGCACCCGAAGCAGGAATACACGCAGAAGCTTCTGGCCGCCATTCCGCGGGGGTACCGGGCGGCGGTGTGAGGGTGGACCGGCAAGCCCGGCGGCCCTCCGCAAGATAGACTTGTTCGAACAAAGTCCATTGAGGATGTTCCCATGGCAGACCAGGTCGCCCATCTCGTCCAGCTCGGGAAGCAGCTCGCACCAGAAGAACGCTCACGTCTGGTGGCCGAGCTCCTGGAGTCGCTCCATGAGGGCGAACTTGTCGAGGTCGAAGCTGCGTGGGACGCTGAAGTAGAGCGACGGCTGGCGGCCTTCGACAGGGGAGTGGTCTCATCTCTGGACGGCGAGGCTGTTCTGGCCAAGACGCGACGTCTCGCCCAAGGCCAACTTTGAGTTCCTTCCGGAAGCCGAGGCCGAATTCATCGAGCAGATTCAGTACTACGCCGGCATTCGACGGGAACTGGGTCTGCGATTCCAAGAAGCTGTGGCGCAGGCGATCACAGAGGCAGCTGTCAACCCTGATCACGGCGCACCACGCACCCAAAACACCCGTCGACGCTTGGTCAAGGGGTTTCCGTTTGGTGTCATCTACGCGACGAGAGGGCAAGGCATCCTGATCGTCGCCATCGCTGACGGGCGGCGCCGACCGGACTACTGGGTGCGCCGAGTGGATTGAGGGTCGTGATGCGTCAAATGCGCTGCACGCCCAGCACGCAATGCGTGGGCGGGGCCGTTTGATCTCCTGCCGAGGCCTGTCTGGAATCCACCGTTGATGGAACGTCGGGTGGATTGACAACCGCGGGCACTGCGGGCACAAACGCGGTCTGACGCGGAGCGTGTGATGCGGGTCCGCGGGGCGGGCGCATCCGCAAGAATTTAGGCGGCCCATTTCCGTTGAACTAAACCGCTGACGCGGTGGTAGCGGGCCGCGAACTCCGAGCTGCAGTAAGTCGTACCTTCGTTCTCGGGGACTCTTCCCCGGACCTCGGAGACTGTGATGACACCGCTGCGCCAACGCATGATCGATGCGATGGTGTTGCGCGGCTTTGCTGCGCGCACCCAGGAGACCTACCTGTCCGCCGTCGGGCAGGTGGCCAAGTACCACCACTGCAGCCCTGCGCTGCTCAGCGACGAGCAGGTTCAGGCGTACTTGCTGTACCTGCTGCAGGAGCGACAACGATCGCGCTCCACCGTCAACATCACCTCCTGCGCCTTGCGCTTCCTGGTTTGCGATGTGCTGGGCCAGGATCAGCGTCGAGCGCAGATCCCCATGGGGCGCAACCCGCAGCGGCTGCCCGAGGTGCTGTCGCGCGCCGAGGTGGCTGCGCTGCTGGGCGCACCTTTGTCGCCCAAGG
>JBJTZN010000022.1:0-4761 GCA_046087245.1 Rubrivivax sp. | reverse complement strand
CCCTCAAGGCCGGCTTCTTGCCGGCACGCTTGGCCTTACATTCCTTCATGGCGGTTTCCATCCTTCAGGTTCAGGGTTTCAAGTTGGCAAGCTCGATTCTCTCGAACTCACCGGCGGAAACCGCCGCCTGAAGTTCCAACTACGCCTGGGACATCGCCAAGTTCGGAGCGGCGAAGCCACTCGTCCAGGTTGCCACACATCAGCGGCATATACGCCGGTCGCACTTGCAGGCGGCGGTGTTCCCAGACCCCGTCATGGGCGCGGGCGGACAGACCATCTGGAAGCCCGTGACCTGGTGACTTGCCGTGTCGTCAACGGTCAGCCGGTCTGTTATCGGCTGCGTCGGTGGTCTGCGATCTGATGGACGGGGCGATGCAGCAGGCGGCGCAGTGGGGGCGGCAGAGCATCGGTAGACCGGGCGCAGCAGATCAGGCGGGCAGAAGACCGGCCCTGCAGCCGGGATCAAACGTTGAGCGAGAACCCGAGATCCACCTCGGAGGCCGGCTGGCCCCCTCGGATGCCCCAGTTGTCCAGGGGCGGCTCCTGCAGGACGATGAAGATGTCGGAGGGCGCGATGCCCAGGGCGCCGAAGCGCTCGACGATCGAGCGATACAGCGCTTTCTTGGCCTGCAGTGACTGGCCCGGGAACAACAGGATCTCCACATAGGTGTAGTCCAGGTTCTTGTCAGGCGGCACGGCGAAGTGCTCCGGCCGGTGCTCGATGTAGCGGATCTGCCGGTCACCTTCGGGCACCTTGAGCGCTTCACGCTGCGCCAGGTACACCGCTTCGATCATCGCCTGCACCTGCTGTGGCGGGCGAGGGCGCCGGACTTCGATTTTGGACATGGGCATGCGAGCAGCATAACTCTCCGTGCGGGGCACTCGCCGATTCAGGTCGCCACGGTCCATGCGCGGATCCAGTCCGCCAGGGCGTCTTCGCTCAAGTCGCCTGCCGCCAGCGCCAGCATGGTCATGACGCAGTCTTGGTCGGTCGCGCGCAAGGCATGACCGTTGAGTGCCAGGAAGAGCTCGATGGCGATGAAGGCGGTGCGCTTGTTGCCGTCGACGAAGGGGTGGTTGCGCGCCAGGCCGAAACCATGGGCGGCCGCGAGTGCGGCCACGTCAGGCTGCCCGTAGGCGGCCAGTTGCTGAGCGCGGGCGAGGGCGGACTCCAGCAAGGCCGCGTCCCGCAAGCCGGAGGGGCCGCCGTGCTCAGCGAGTTGCTCGTCATGGACCGCGAGAAGCACCGCTGGCTGGATCCATGTCCCGCTGCGGGTCATGTCGCCAGCACCCGCAGGACGTCTCGTCGCTCCTTGGCGATCTGCCGTGCCAGCGCCATCTGCCGCTCGAACTCCGGGTCATAAGGGGTCAGGGTCACGCCCTGTGCCGCGTCGGTCACGAAAAGAGTGTCGCCCTTGCCGACCTTCAGCTTGGCGAGCAGTTCCTTGGGCAGCACCACCCCGAGCGAGTTGCCGATCTGCGTGAGTTTCAAGGTGGTCATGGGTCTCTTTCGTAATGACGCCTGTAATAATAAGGGATGCGCTGCGGGCGGGAAGCTGCCGGTCTCCCCCTTCAGAACGAAGGATCCGCCACAGGTGCGCGGCGGGGATGCGCGCCGGGTTCTGGCCCACGACCCTAGAATCTGCCCATTTTTTGGGCACCCGGGCGGTGTTCGCCTCTCCAGGAGTTTCCCTTTGCAATTCCCCAAGCGCTTTGACGTGATCGTCGTGGGCGGCGGCCACGCCGGGACGGAGGCTGCGCTGGCCGCTGCGCGCATGGGGTGTGCCACGCTGCTGCTCACGCACAACATCGAGACGCTGGGCCAGATGAGCTGCAACCCGTCGATCGGCGGGATCGGCAAGGGGCACCTGGTCAAGGAGGTGGACGCGTTGGGCGGTGCGATGGCCGCGGCCACCGACGAAGCTGGCATCCAGTTCCGCATCCTCAACGGGTCCAAGGGCCCGGCTGTGCGCGCGACGCGGGCGCAGGCCGACCGCGTGCTCTACAAGGCGGCCATCCGCCATCGCCTGGAGAACCAGCCGAATCTCTGGCTGTTCCAGGCCGCAGTGGACGACCTGACGGTGGAAGGCGGCCGGGTGACCGGCGCGGTCACGCAGTCGGGCGTGCGATTCGCTGCGCCGGCGGTGGTGCTGACCGCGGGCACCTTCCTGGACGGGCGGGTGCACATCGGCCTGCAGCACCACAGCGCCGGCCGGGCGGGGGACCCGCCGGCCGTCACGCTGTCAGCACGTCTGAAGGAGTTGAAGCTGCCGCAGGGCCGCTTGAAGACGGGCACGCCGCCGCGCATCGACGGCCGCAGCATCGATTTCTCCCGGCTGCAGGAGCAACCGGGCGACGGCATGCCCGGGCCGGACGGCGCCCCGCCTTCCACACCGCTGCCGGTGTTCAGCTTCCTGGGCAGCGCGGCGCAGCACCCGCGCCAGGTGCCTTGCTGGATCACCCACACCAACGAGCGCACCCACGCCATTATCCGCAGCGGCTTTGATCGCAGCCCCATGTTCACGGGCGTGATCGAAGGGGTGGGGCCACGCTACTGCCCGAGCATCGAGGACAAGGTGAACCGGTTCGCCGACAAAGGCAGCCACCAGATCTTCCTTGAGCCCGAAGGCCTGACCACGCACGAGTTCTACCCCAACGGCATCTCGACCTCGCTGCCGTTTGACGTGCAGATCGAGGCGGTGCACTCCATCGTCGGGTTGGAAGAGGCCCACATCCTGCGGCCAGGCTACGCTATCGAGTACGACTACTTCGACCCGCGGGAGCTGCGTTCGAGCTTCGAGACGCGGGCCATCGGCGGGCTGTTCTTCGCCGGCCAGATCAACGGCACCACGGGCTACGAGGAGGCCGCTGCGCAGGGCCTGTTCGCCGGCCTGAACGCTGCATTGCAGGTGCGGGGCCGTGAGCCCTGGCTGCCGCGCCGCGACGAGGCCTACCTGGGCGTGCTGGTGGACGACCTGATCACGCGCGGCGTGACCGAGCCGTACCGCATGTTCACCAGCCGCGCCGAGTACCGGCTGCAATTGCGCGAGGACAACGCCGATCTGCGCCTGACCGACATCGGGCGCCAGTTGGGCCTGGTGGACGATGTCCGCTGGGAGGCCTTCAACCGCAAGCGGGATGCTGTTTCACGTGAAACACAGCGCTTGAAGTCGGCCTGGGTCCATCCTGCCGTGCTGCCCACACCAGACGCCGAGCGCTTGCTGGGCAAGGCACTGGAGCACGAGCACAGCCTGCTGGACCTGCTGCGCCGTCCTGGCATCGGCTTTGACGCCGTGGCCGAGGTGGCGGCGATCGCCCGCCCCGAGGCCGCCGTTTCACGTGAAACACTGCGTACCGAACTGGGCGCAGAGCTGGCGGATGCGGTGATCGAGCAGGTGGAGATTGCCACGCGCTACGCCGGCTACATCGACAAGCAGCAGGACGAAGTCGCCCGTGCCGCCGCCTATGAGCACTTGCCGCTTCCGGCGGACCTGGACTACCAGGCGGTGAAGGCGCTGTCCTTTGAGGTACGGCAGAAGCTCAGCGCGCACCGCCCCGAAACGCTGGGCCACGCTTCACGGGTGCCTGGGGTCACGCCCGCGGCCATCTCGTTGCTGCTCGTGCACCTGAAGAAGGGGCGCTTGAAGCAGGACAGGGCAGGACGCGACGACGGTTCTGCAATGTCCCGGGTGGCCGCGGATGAAGCGGCGTGAGTTCCAGATACGCAGCTGGCGACACCTGCAAGACCACCAACCTCCAGGCCTGCTCTTGAGTCCTCTCGACTTCCTGTTGATGAAGGTGCGGCGCCACCACCAGTACCCTACGCGGCCGCGCCGGTCCACAACAGCACGCCGATCAGCAACTCCAGCGCCAGCCCGCCCGCATTGAGCCAGGAAGGATTGCGGTCCACCGCCATCGAAGCCAGGCGCGCCAGCGCTGCACCCAGCCATGCGCAGGCTGCAACGGCGTAGGCCGCAGGGGCTTGGAGCACCAGGCAGGCCAAGCCCAACCCGGCGAACAGGCCGCCCTAGGTGGCCCGAAGCTCGGACAAGCCCCTGGGGCCTTCTGGTTTCAAGCCCACCATGCGTCCGGCATGCAAGGGCGCCAAGAGCCCCAGCAAGCCCAACGCGACCGTCAAGAGGGCGCCCATCAGAGCAAGCACATCGTTCTATCCATTCTCGACTGACCAGACCTGGAGGGTGGGCCGGCCGTGTCAGTGCTGCGGGGTCGACCTGAGAGCTTATGGAGTATCCCTGCACACCCGCTCCTTCGCCCCAACAGGCGCCGCCAGGCGCTGCAACCGCTCGCCGTGGCGCGAGCTACGGCTGTGCTTGGAGCCTTGATCGGCACCCTTTGGAACGCCCGCTCGGGCGCGCCGGAACACTTCACAAGCTCTGAGACGAGAGGCTCTGCCGCACCCCGGCCCTGGTGCGCCGAGCCTGCCCCTACCCACACCAGGCCCTTCGTGTTCTCTTCGTGTTCTGATAGAGACTGACCCTTCTTGATACTCTCTTGACAGCCCCACCCGTACCGCATGACCGACCTGATGGAATCGTTGTCCCTCCCTCTGGGCCAAGGCCTGGAGCGTCTGGGCCTGGAGCTTGCGCTGCCGGCTCGCCGGCAGTTGGTCGAGTATCTCGCGCTGATCGACCGCTGGAACCGGGTGTACAACCTGACGGCCGTCCGCCACCCGGCCGACATGCTGGTGCAGCATCTGCTGGACAGTCTGGCGGTGGTGGCCCCGCTGAGGCGGCATCTGCA
>JBJTZN010000021.1:0-52618 GCA_046087245.1 Rubrivivax sp. | reverse complement strand
CCCTCAAGGCCGGCTTCTTGCCGGCACGCTTGGCCTTACATTCCTTCATGGCGGTTTCCATCCTTCAGGTTCAGGGTTTCAAGTTGGCAAGCTCGATTCTCTCGAACTCACCGGCGGAAACCGCCGCCTGAAGTTCCAACTGCGCCTGGGACATCGCCTGGCGAGAAACGCCACATGAAAGCCGCAGACGAAGAAGCCGGCTCCCAGCAGCAGGTAGCTGCGGTTGCGAAACGCGTCGCGCAGGGCTTCGCGCGTGCTCAAGACCTTCTGGCCAGCGGGTGCGGCCTGCAGCGAGTTGCCGCGCAGCAGAAATGCTGCCGGCAAGCACAGCAACACCAGCAGGCCCATCACCTGCATCGCATCGGCCCAGCCCAGACCCACGATCAGCGTGGCCGCGATGGGCGCCAGGGCGAACTGACCGAAGGAGCCGCCAGCGTTGACGATGCCCGCGGCTAGCCCCCGGCGTTCGGGTGGTATCAGCCGCGTGGTGGCGGCCATCAGCACGGCCGGCTCGGCCATGCCCGCACCGCCCGCCGACAGCACACCGATGGCCAGGATCAGCCCCCCGGTGCTGGTCATGTAGGGCGTGATGAAGGTGCCCACAGCCACCAGCAGCGCGCCGAAGAAGAGCACACGTCCGGCACCAATCTTGTCGGCCATGGCGCCGGCAAACGGCTGCGTGAGCCCCCACCACAACTGCCCGAACGCGAAGGCCAGGCTGATGCTGCCCAGGCCCAGGCCGGTGGCGGTGTTCAGCGGCGACAGGAACAGCCCCATGGTCTGGCGCGTGCCCATGGTCAGCGCGAAGGTCCCCGCCGCGGCCAGCAACACCAGCCACAAGGCGGTGCGTTCGGCAGTGCGTTCGGCAGTGTTCTTGGCAGTTCGCTTTTCTTCAGTCATTCGCCACTCCTGCACAAGCCAGGAACTCGCTTCGCATGAGTGCGGCCGAAGACATCGGCATCGGTTGCGCTCATGCGATCGCACTCCTGATCAAACGAAAGGTCACGGCAATCGATTGAAGGTGCTGGGCCTCGGGCAGGCGGCGGCGGCTGGACACGCGGATGCCCTCGTTGAACAGCATCAGCATGGCGGCCAGTTCCTCGGCGCGTGCCGGCGTCGCGCCCGCATCCAGCAGGCAGGCCTGGAAAACCTGCTGCATTTCGCCCATGTGGTGGCTGGCCCGGGCAGCCAGCTCGTCGTCCACACCGGCCAGCTCGAGCACCGTGTTCACCAGCATGCAGCCCCAGTGGGCCTTCGCACCACGCCCACCGACAAAGCTGCGCTCGAAGAAGTCTTGCACGGCGTCCAGCGGTGGCCTCTCCGTACGGGCATGTTGAAGCAGGTCCAGCGTGCGCGCGGCCCACAGGTCCAGGCACTCGATGAAGAACGTCCGTTTGTCGGTGAACGCGGCGTAGAAGCTGCTGCGCCCGATGCCCATGGTCTGCAGCAGCTCGGCCAGCGTGGTGGCCTGGTAGCCCTGACGCCAGAACAGCGACAGCGCCCGGTTCACGGCCTGGGGTCGGTCGAATTCAATGGGGCGGGCCATGCTTGCATTCTGGACCGCAAGGTTCACAATAGCAAATCAGCCTCGCAAAAGACACGCCGTGAACAAACTCGTCTGCCTGATCCTCGGTGCCGGTGCCGGCATCGGCGGCCACGTCGCCAAGCGCTTTGCACGAGAGGGTTACCACGCCTGCCTGGCGCGCCGCACTGACCAAGCCGGGCTGGACAAGCTGGTGGCCGAGATCGAGGTCGAGGGCGGCTCGGCCAGCGGCCACCTGCTCAACGCGGTGGAAGAAGGCAGCATCGAGCAGTTGGTGACCCACATCGAGGCCCAGGTCGGCCCGATTGGCGTGGCGGTGTTCAACCTCGGCGCACAGATCGGCGACCGGGGCCTGGCCAGCACGTCGCTCAAGCAGTTCGAGATGGGATGGCGCCTGGCCACGTTCGGCCTGTTCCGCCTGGCGCAGGTGCTCTTCCCGTACATGGAGCAACGCGGCAAGGGGGCGCTGTTGGTCACTTCCGCCACCGCCGCGATGCGCGGCAACGCCGGTCAGCACTCGCACGCCGCAGCCATGGGCGGGCGGCGCATGCTGTGCCAGTCACTGAACGCGCAATTCGCCAGCAAGGGCATCCACGTGGCGCACATCGTGATCGACGGCGCCGTGGACGCGCCCGACACCCTGGGCAAGATGCTGGGACCCGAGCGCTTCCAGGCGCTGCGTGAGAAAAAGGGCCTGGAGCACGATGGCCTGCTGGTGCCGGCCGAGGTCGCCCACACCTACTATCACCTGGCGCACCAGCACCGCTCGGCCTGGACCTTCGAGCTGGACCTGCGCGCCCATTCCGACCTGGCCTGGTGGAACCATGCCAGCAGCCCGGATCTCAAATGAGCGCTGCTCCACACAAGCCCTGACCCGTTCACTGCCAACGGCACCGCGACCGCGAACCAATCCCTTCCCAGGACCCCCAGGACACCCAGGACCCCCATGAGCCCCAAGACGCTGGAATTCCACTTCGACTTCGGCAGCCCCACCACCTATCTGGCCTACACCCAGGTGCCGCGCATCGCGCAGGAAACGGGGGCTGCGCTGGCATGGCACCCCATGCTGTTGGGCGGCGTGTTCAAGGCCGCGGGCAACGCCAGCCCCGTCACGGTGCCCGCCAAGGGCCGCTGGATGAACGACGACATGGCGCGCTGGGCCCGGCGCTGGGGCGTGCCCTTGGTGATGAACCCGCACTTTCCGGTCAACACCTTGACGCTGATGCGCGGCGCCTGCGGCATGCTGATGCGCCAGCCCGACGACTTCCAGCGCTATGTGGACGCCATGTTCCACGCGATGTGGGTGGCACCGCGCAACCTGAACGACCCTGGCGAAGTCGCAGCGGTGCTGGCCGAGGCCGGCTTCGATGCCGCAGCCTTCATGGCCCTGGTGGCGGACCCCGAAGTCAAGGCCGACCTGATCGCGCGCACCGAAGCCTCGGTGGCCCGCGGTGCCTTCGGTGCCCCAACCTTCTTTGTGGGCCCGCAGATGTTCTTCGGGCAAGACCGGCTGGACTTCGTGCGCGAGGCGCTGGCGGCCGCGTGATGCGGTGACGCTCGAACCAACGGACCCGAACAGGGCGCAGCGCAATCCGAGCAGCCGCACGCACCCACTGTCAGACGTCGAGCTTGCCCTGCCCCGGCCGCTTCAACACCAGCATCAGGATGTCGTAGCTGGCCACCAGCTCGTCGTCCTGGTTGGTCACCTGCACGTCCCAGCCCACCCCGCCTTGCGGGGCTGGCCTTTGCGGGCGGGCTTGTCGGTCTTGCGCTTGCAGCTTCTTTGTGTGCGGGGCATCTGGGTTGAAGAGCGGCCAACTTACGGAAGTCGTTGAGGTGGGGCAACGCGTACTGAGTCGTCGCGCAATAGAGGGAGCCCCCAGGTAGAGTGAAGCTCAGGATCCCGGCTTGCCGTGAGCATCGCGCAGCACTTGCAGCATGCAGACATGGCGCAGGCGAACGATGGTTCGCCCGAAACCATCTGCCATGACGGCCCATTGACGCTTGGCAGCGGTGCCATGGACGCGTTGATCCGCAGACCTTTCGTCCATGCCCAACGGGGGTGAGCCGAAGAACGACGACTCGCTGGTTCCACCCCTACGCATGCAACACCTACGCCCAACGGTACACGGCGGGCGGCATGGGCCAGTATCACGCTGACTGAGGCCGGGCCAGCAAGAGCTCCTGATAACTGGAGAACCGGGTGCTGGTCACGCTTGGACCGAGGCTGTCGGCGCCGTAACCGCCCTCGAACACCAGACAGGGGACACCCACAGCGGCAGCGCAGCCCACATCAGCAGCACTGTCGCCCACCATCAAGGATCGTGAAGCAACGACACCAAGCTCTCGCAGACTGCGCAAGAGCAGATCCGGCTTGGGTTTGGGCTCGCTGCCTTCGCGCAGCCCGACGATGGCGTCGAACGCCCCGCGAAGGCCGACGCCCTGCAGCAGCTCAATAGCCAATGACTCATCGCGGTTCGAGCAGACGGCAAGCCGACATCCACGAGCCTGCTGGGCCTGGAGAACCTCACTCACCTGCGCGTAGACAAGCGACCGCGACAGCATGAGTTCGCGATAACGCGCCCGATAGGTCTCAAGTACCAAGACCTGGTGTCGTTCGACCACTGTGCAGCCTTCCAGAGCAGCCAACACACTGCCAAGAAACCCACCGTGCATGGAGGCACGCACGAGGTTTGCCGAGACCGGTGCGAAGCCGTGGGCGCCAAGAGCCTCATTCAAGGCTTGATGCAAACCGTCCAATGTCTGAACCAAGGTGCCGTCGAGGTCGAAGACGACCGCATCGCAGCGCCAGAACAGCGCAAGGGCAGCGTCCTTCTGGTTCACATCTCAAAACGCGGCGAAGCGTCTTCGAAGTCGTACAGGTGGACGATGGTGCTCTCGTGGTTGGCGAGCACGACACAGAACTGCGCTGGCTCATGGCTGCCCAGGATGCGCGGCGAGTCGTCAAGCGTCAGCGCCACCTGGTGATTGGTGGCCCGCAGGGTCGAGAGCGGAATGCCCATCCAGCTACCTGCCAGATGCCGATGCAAGTGCCCGAAGAACAAGTGGCGGATACGCTCACGATGCGGCCTCACGGCTTCACGCAGAGCGCCGGGTTCAAGCAACGCAATTCGGTCCATGGACGGGATACCGACGCTGCATGGTGGATGGTGGATGAACAGGTGCACAGGGCTTGGCGCGCTGCGCGCGAGCTCGTCCGCCAGCCAGGTGGCACGACGCTCACAAAAGACACCCCAGGACACCCCGGGTTCGTTGCTGTCAAGCATGATGTGCCGAATGCCGTCGGCATCGAACGCATACTGCACGAACCCACCCGAGTCGACCGGCGTGGAAGCAAAGGCGGTACGGAAGGCGTTGCGGTCATCGTGGTTGCCGATCAGCAGATGCACCGGCATTCGAAGCTGCCCCAGACACTCGGACAGCGCGGCGTAGGCCGCGGGCTCCCCCCAATGTGCAAGGTCACCCGTAACAACCATGAAACGGGAGTCGCCATGGCGTTCGTTGATCGCTGCGAGAGCGCGCTGCAGGCGCCACTTGGGATCGGTTCCATACAGGGCCTGTCCAGGCGTGACGAGGTGCGTGTCCGTGAGGTGGATGAACTTGAGCATGGCATCAGCCCTTGCGGGGAATCAGGCCCTGGACATCAGCGACCATCTTCGTGAGGACCTCGCCCGGTGCTCCCCGCTTGGCCACGACCGTTTGCAGGTGGTCGTTGATCACGTCGGTGATGCGCAGCGCGTTCTGACCGGGGAAAGCAAACCAGCCGGTGATCACGTCCTGTTGACGGATGGACACCAGATGGTTCGGGTTCTGCGCGTAGAAATCCGCGAGCATGTCCTTGTTCTGTGCCGGCAGGGTGGTGGCTGGCATGTAGCCCGTGGCGCGCACCATCATGGTGGCCCCCACCGGCCCGCAGGCGAACTTGATGAACTCCCAAGCCGCCTTCTGGCGTACCGGATCCTTGGCGAACATCATGGCCACGTTGCCGCCTGCCGGCAGCCGAGCAGTGGGCGATGACAATGGATAGCGCGCGCACACGAGCGGAAAGCGACCGCCAATCTCGCGGTTGTAGCGGCCGAGCTGCGCAGTGGATTGCATCGAGATGCCCAGACGGCCTGCGAAGAAGTCCTGGAACGCGGTGTCGGGTCGGATATCGGGCATGCGTCCATCGTCAACGAATCGGCGCAACACTGCCATGGACCTCTGGCCGGGGACTTCACCAAAGGCCACGTTGCCTTCATCCGCATTCAACATCGAGCCGCCGTGACTGAAGACGAGCCCTTGCCATGACCAGTTGCCGGTGATTGTCCAGTCGAAGAACATACCGGTGCGGGTCTTTCCCGGGTCGTGCATGGCCGCAGCAAGCTTGATCACTTCGTCCCAGCTGGTCGGCAGTTTGTCGGGGTTGCCACCGGCCTCCTTCACAAAGTTTGCGTTGAAGTAAAGGATGGGCGTGGACAGGGCAAAGCCGATGCCGGTTTGGGAGGCGCCGACCTGTCCAAGGGACAGTAGCGACTGCGAAAAGCCGAGTTCTCTGGTCTTGTCGTCCGCGGCCATGAAGGGCTTGAGATCGACGGGGATCCTGCGTTCCGCCAGGGTGCGCTGACGGTTCAGGCCGTGAAAGGCGATGTCGGGCAGTGTGTTCGTGACGGCGTCGCGAAGGTTGCGTTGCATGATCTCTTCATAGCCGTTCTCCGGTGCGCGCAGCACGATGCGGATCGCCGGGTTGCGGGCCATGAACTCCTTGGCCAGCGACTCCATCAGTTCCTTGAAGAGGACAGGAATCGAATAGGCCACGCTGAGTTCGATGGGAGCACTCTGGCTGCGTACGATGGCAGGCATGGCCAGCAGGCTGGCAGCAGCCGCGAACTGGCGGCGGGTCGGGCGAATTGGAATCAAAGTCATGGTGGGCTCCTGGGTCAGTAAGAGGGCGGGCATCAAGTGAAGCTAAGAAGGCGTTACTTGACGGAAGTCATCGTCACGCCGTCGATGAACCAGCGCTGCGCCAGCAGAAAGGCGAGCGCCAGGGGAAGGGTGATCACGGTGGCTGCGGCCATCAGCGGACCATAGTTGGTACCGGCCTCTGCATTGGCAAAATACACAACGCCCAGGGGCGGCGTCGCGAGAGTTTGCGTCTGCACCACCAACAGCGGCCAGAAGAACTCGTTCCAGTTCCACACCAGCGACAACAGCCCGAAAGCGACCAGCGCTGGCAGTGCCGTCGGCAGCATGATTCGCCAGACGATCGCGAACTCACCCAATCCGTCCAATCGGGCGGCGCTGATCAGATCATCTGGCACTGTGCGGAAGAATTGACGCATCAGGAAGATGCCGAAAACCGAGATCGTCGAAGGCAGGATGAGCGCGGCATAGCTATCCAGCAGCCCCAGTTTCCACAGCCCGATGTACAGCGGGATGGCGGGTACCTGCGGCGGCACGAGCAATGCCAGCAGCACAAACAGAAAGGTTGTTTCACGCCCGCGCCAGCGCAGCTTTGCCAGTGCATAGGCGCAGGGCAGTGCCACCAAGGCCTGTGCGGCAAAGATGCAGGCTGTGACGATCAGCCCGTTGACCAGATAGCGCCCCAGAGGTTGCTTGGCAAATGCTTCACGGTAGTTCTGGATCACATGCCACTGGTCTGGCAGCAAGCGAAACTCGGGTGCGAAGATCTCACCAGGGGGCTTGAGGCTGATGGAGATCATCAGCACAAAGGGCAGCACCATCATCAACGCGCCCGCACCCAGGACAAGGTGTCGGAACAAGCGAAACCAGGGTGACCTTGGCCGTCGCATCGTCGACCTCACGCGTAGTGCGCGCGCTTGTCGAGGAGTTGCGTCTGCAACCAGGTCAACAGCAGCACAAATGCCAGGAAGATGCATGTCAACGCCGCAGCGTAGGCCGAGCGCAGGAAGGAGAACCCTTCCTGGTACATCTGGTACAGCAGCACGGAGGTTGCCTTGTTGGGGCCACCGTCCGTCAGCACGGCTACGGTGTCGAAGACCTGGAACGAACGGATGGCAGTGATCGTGACCACAAACACCATGGCGGGGCCGAGCATCGGCCAGGTGACTCGACGAAACCGCTCCCAGGCGCTGTCTGCTCCGTCAACGGCGGCGGCCTCGTACAGGTCTTGGGGGATCGCCTTCAGGCCGGCCAGGAACAACACCATGTTCAAGCCGACTGCTTGCCAGATCCCGATCACGCCCAGGGCGTACAGCGCGGTGTCGGGGTTCTTCAACCAGTCCGTGGTGGGCAGTCCGACCGCAGCGAATGCCTGGTTCACCAGACCCGCGGTCGGATGGAAGGCAAACTGGAAGACCAGGGCCATGGCCAGCAGGGTCGCCGTCACCGGAAGAAAAAACAGCGTGCGGTAGAAGCCTTTGAGCGCGTTTCCGGCCTCGATCAACAGGGCTACGCCAAGGCCCAGGAAAACGGCGGAAGGCACACTGAAGCCCACATAGACCAGCGTGTTGCGCAGGCTGGTCCAGAAGACGCGGTCACCCCACAACTCAATGTAGTTGGCCCAGCCGACCCAGGCCATCGCCGGAGCGCCAAAAGTCCAGTCGGTGAGCGACAGCAGGATCACGACAACGGCTGGACCCAGCAGCATCAGCCACATGAGCGCCACGGCCGGCCAGGCCAGCACCCACGCGGCCACAGCCTCGGCCTGGGCGCCGGCACGGGCGCGCCGTCCCGACGAACGCGCCAGGGTAGGTAGTGCGGCGGCCTCAGACATGGCCTGCCAGACCGTCGCCAGCGCGCTTCTTGACTTCACTGGGGATATCGGGTTCCAACCCGATCCGTCGGCCTGCGGCATCGAAGGCCAGCACCAGCGCGGCATCGACTGCCAAGGTCACCGGCTCTGTCAGCCGCAAAGCACGTGCCCGGCTGGGCTCGACGCGGGCGATCATCGGCTCCGCCTGGTGCGGCACCGTCACATGCACCAGCGTCTCGGAGCCCAGGGACTCCAAGTGGCGAACCGAAGCACTCACCAAGCCGTCATGGCGCCCGTAAGTCGCCGAAAGGGCCGCCGTGCCAGCGTGCAGGCGCCATGCTTCTGGGCGTACAGCGATATCAATCTTGCTGCCAACCTCTGCCGCAACGCGCAGAGGCCAGGCGGCCCCGCCGACGTGCACGCGTTGCTCGCGCACCTCGGCGGCCAGCACGTTGATCTTGGGCGTTCCGATGAACTCGGCAACCCGCAGGTCGAGCGGATCGTCGTAGATCTCTTGCGGCGTGCCGAGTTGAAGGATGCGGCCACCCATCATCAGTGCCACGCGGTCCGACATGGTCATCGCCTCAACCTGGTCGTGCGTGACGTAGACGAATGTGGCGCCCAGCCTGCGGTGGAGGTCGGCAATCTCAGCGCGCGTGTCCACGCGCAACTTGGCGTCGAGGTTGGACAGCGGTTCGTCCATGAGAAACACCTTGGGTCGACGCACCATGGCACGACCCAGGGCTACTCGCTGGCGCTGCCCGCCCGAAAGCTGGGCAGGCCGCCGATGCAGCATCTGGCCAAGCCCGACAGACTCTGCGACTTGCTCGGCAGCGATATCGATCTCCCGACGCCGCGCGCGCGCGCCTGGCCACCAAGGGCCGATGAGCGGCAGCCGCTGAAGGCGGCTGAGTTTCCGCATCACGAGCGGCAACGCCAAGTTCTGGGCCACCGTCATGTACGGGTACAGCGCGTAGCTTTGAAACACCATGGCCACGTCGCGCTGTTTGGGTGGCAGGTCGTCGACCAAAGCACCATCGATCTCGACCTGACCTTCTTCCGCATGATCTAGTCCGGCGATGATTCGAAGCAGGGTCGTCTTTCCGCACCCGGACGGTCCCACCAAGGTGAGGAACTCGCCGTCGCGGATGTCGAGATCGACGCCGTCGAGAACGCGCGTCGAACCGAAGCTTCGACTGATCTGGTGCAGGCGCAAGGCAGCCATGGCTTCAGGCGGCGGCGTTGGCAAGTACGTCGGGCGACGGCTTTCGACGATCAGGCGGCGTTTCCGGGACGCTTGCGTCGCCTTGACTGCCTTGACCATACAGTGCCTGCTCGGCTGCGAGGTCGATCGAGCTTGGCGCGCCGTCGAAGACGATGCTCCCGGCCTTGATGCCGATGAGCCGATCAGCGAACTCGCGCGCCAGCCCAACCTGATGCAAGCTGCACAGCACGGCAATGCCCTGGTCGCGCGCCACACTTCGCAGCGTGGCCAGCACGTGGCGCGCAGACTCGGGATCCAGGCTCGCCACAGGCTCGTCGGCAAGGACAACGCTGCCCTCCTGCGCCAACACACGCGCGATAGCCACACGCTGTTGCTGGCCCCCTGACAGTGCGTCGGCTCGCAGATAGGCCTTGTCGAGCAGACCCACGCGGTCCAGGCAGGTCAGTGCGGCCTGCCGATCTGCCGCAGCGAAGCGGCGTCCGAGTACCCGCCACGTGGGCATACCGGCCAGCCGCCCGGTCAGCACATTGTTCATGACCGACAAGCGACCGATCAGGTTGTGCTGCTGGAAGATCAGGCCGATCGATCGCCGGGCGTGGCGTAACGCCGCGCCGGACAGGTTCTGCAAGGCCTGCCCATGAACCTCGATGTCGCCTTCATCAACGTGCGCCAGCCTGGTGAGGCAACGAAAGACGGTGGACTTGCCAGCGCCACTCGGGCCTAGCAAGACGGCAAACTCACCTGGGCCGACCGAGAAGCTGACGTCGTTCAGCGCGCGTACAGACGCGTAGGCCTTGCTCACGTGGCGCAGTACCAGCGGTGCGTTCATACGAGTCGCCGCCGTAACCAGGCGCTGAGCTGGTCGATCAGCGTGACCATCAGCAGGACGGCAGCCGTCAGGGTGAACAAGCGCTGGAAGTCCAGCAGGTCGATGGCTGCCTTGATTTCGATGCCGATACCACCGGCGCCCACGATCCCCAGCACGGTGGAGGTGCGTACATTGGCCTCCCAGACATACAGCGACACCGATGCCAAATTCGGCAATGCCGCCGGCAGCACGGCGTGCGACATCACCTTGGCGGGCGAAGCGCCGCTCATGGCCGCGGCATCCAGCGGTGCGCGCGGCAGCGTCTCGATAGCCTCGCTGTTGAGCTTGATGAGCACGCCCAGCGAGTGCACGACCATGCCCAACACGCCGGCAAAGGGCCCCAGCCCCACTGCCGCCACGAACAGGATCGCGAACACGACCGTGTCGATGCCACGACAGGCGTTGGCGAACCAGCGCAGCGGAATGGCCAGCCACCGCGCCGGCGCGGTGTTGTGGGCCACGAGCATGGCCAACGGCGCCGCCAGAAGGGCGGCAAACAGTGTGCCGGCGGTAGCAATGGCCACCGTCTCGAAAGCCCGGTAGGCGATGACGTCCAACTCTTGCGTGTACGGCGGCCACGCGGTCGAGGCCCATTCGAAGAGCCGAGGCATGCCGCGGACCAGTGCCGCGACATCGACCTGCGCAACCACCAAGCAAGTCATCACGAATGCCAGCCCGGTGACTGCAGCCGCAAGCTGCTGCCAGGGGCCCCGGCGCCGCCAGTCGATGGCAGGCTCAAGGTAGCCACCCGCAGGCAGACGGGTGGGAGTAACTGCGGTGGGCATGATCAGCCCTTGAGCACGCCCACCTCACGCCCCATCTTTTCGAGCTTGGCGTAGGGTTCGTGCGTGGTTGGCACGAAGCCGGTGTACGGCCAGGGCAGCATCTCCTGCGCCCTGGATTCAGGAGTGGAGGCCAGGGCCGCCTGCAGGCGTGAGGCCAGTTGCGGATCGAATCCGCGGCGTACGACAACCGGCTCATTGGGCAGCGGCTCGGACTCCCAGACGATGCGGTTCGCGTCGGGCTTGAGCTGGCCGTTGCGGATCATGGTGTTGCGATGGGTGTCCCACCCGGTAGCCAGATCCACCTGCCCCCCGACGGTGGCCATCTGCGCGGCCGCAGCGCTCGCACCTTCGGCGTACCTGCCGAAGTGTGTCTTGGGGTCGATACCGCGAGAACGCATGAAGTGCGTCGGCACCAGCCATCCCGAGGTAGACCCGACGTCAAGCATCTGCATCGACAGACCCTTGGCGTCTTCGGGAAAGCGCCTGACCTCCACGTCGGGCCGTGCCACCACGATGGCCTTGTAGTAGTTGCGGCCTTGAATGAGCAGCATGGCGATCGCCTGGGCGTCACCCTTCTGCTTGGCCAGCACGTAGCCCCAGGGGCCCATTTGCGCCACATCGATCTGCTGGCTGGCCAGTGCCACCGATATGCCGGCCCAGTCGTTTGCCACCGTCAGCTCGATGTCGGCACCGATTTGGTCACCCACCAACTTGTAGACCGGCTCCCAAACCCGTTTGGTGTCAGCCTGGGTCGGCTGCTGCGGTCCGAGCCCTACCTTGAGCAGCGGCCGCTTGGCCTGGGCACGAACGACCGCCGGTGCGGCCAGCGCACTGGATGCCACGGCGGCGGTAGCAAGGACGATTCGGCGACGGGTGTTCATCGGTGACTCCTGACTCTGGAATGCTTGCAGGTTAGGGCCCACAGATGTCGACGCAATTAAAAAAACCGTCACGGTTTTCGTACAAGCTATAGACCATGTCGATACCCGAGCTGTCTCTGGCCCAACTGAAAGCGTTCGACGCCACGGCACGTCTAGGCAGTATGTCGGCCGCGGCTCGCGCGCTCGGCCTGACACAGCCCACGGTGTCAGCCCACATCGCGCGACTTGAGGGACACCACGGACTGGAACTGTTCTTCAGACGTGGGCAGCGTGTCGAACTCACCGACTTCGGCCGCGTGCTGCACGACACCACGAAGCGGATCTTCCGAGCCGAAGAAGACGCCTGGGCGCTGCTGGCAAGTGCCCGCAACCACTACCGTGGTCGGCTCAGCGTGTGTGCCGTAGGCCCGTACAACGTGACGCCGATGCTCAAGCGCTTTCGGGCGCGCTGGCCCTTGGTCGACCTGGCAGTGAGCCTGGGGGACTCTCGACAAATCGTCGATCAGGTCCTGGACTACCAGGGCGATCTCGGCGTGCTCGTCCACGCGGTGGACGACCCGCGCATCCACTGCGTACCGTTCCGCCGACAGCCGCTGGTGGTGTTCGCGAGGCACGATCACCCACTAGCCGAACGAAAGGGCCTGCGGATCAATGACCTGGCCAGCCAGGAGTTCGTGTTGCGCGAGATCGGGTCGACCACACGCAGGGTCTTCGAGCAGCGATTGGCCAGCGCAGGTGTCCGGGTACGCTGTGCCGTGGAGATCGGCAGCCGGGAAGCCTTGCGTGAAGCGGTCGCAGAGGGGCTGGGTCTGGGCGTGGTGGCCGAGCCCGCCTACGTGCCCGACACGCGTCTCACGCGCCTCGATGTTGTCGACCTCGAGGCTTACACGCATGTGCATGTCATCTGCCTCACAGATCGCAAAGCGGTGCCGTTGATCGTCGGGTTCCTGTCGATCGTTGACGAGCTCGTCAGCGAGATACGCGAACGTGCCTGATGAACCAAGCCCACGGGAGCGAGCGATACGGGCACAGGGCTCGCGCGACTTGGGATGCTCCCCGTGATCAGCCGCCGCAGCCGTCTGATGGCGGCCTTGGGTACAGACCACACGCAGACGAGCAGCGCCTTCGCGCAGGGGCTCGTCGGCCTGAACATGGCCCTCGATATGACATGTTCAGGCTGTGCAGCCAGCAACTGGTCGCGCCCGCACGGGCTGAGGCGCTGCCTCAGAAGGCAGGGCCGCACCTGCGGCGCCGCCTTCACGCCCCCTCCGCCCCCTCCCCCGGCCGCTTCAACACCAGCGTCAGGATGTCGTAGCTGGCCACCAGCTCGCCGTCCTGGTTGGTCGCCTGCACGTCCCAGGCCACCACGCCCTGCGGGGGCTGGCCCTTGCGGGCGGGCTTGTCGGTCTTGCGCTTGCAGGTCAGGCGCGCCCGGATGCTGTCGCCGATGCCCACGGGCTTGACGAAGCGCAGCGTGTCCAGGCCGTAGTTGGCAAGCTCACTGGACCGAACTGCGTTTCTGCGTCCTGAGCCAATCCTGCAGCGCTGCGTCCACACGCGACTGCCATCCCTCACCCGTCGCGCGGAACCTTTCGACGACGTCCCGCGACAACCGAATCGTGATTCGCTCCTTGGTGGGCGCCTTCTGAGGGCCACGAACGCCCAGCTTTCGTTGCAGCGACTCGGGCAATGAACTGGCTGTGCCGAAGGACTTGATGTCTTCAGTCGTGAGCTCGCGCACTTCGCCGTCAGGGCGAATCAGTGGAATGCGCTTTGGCATAACGCTTCACCTCTCTTGGGTTGGCTTTGCGGAAGCTGATGACCCGGATGCCGTCGAGTGCCTCCGCAAAGCAAAGAACATGGACACGGTCTCCAAGCTGGCCCAGTGCAACATACCTCGTCTCTGGGTACTCCTTTCGATCGTCAATGGCGAAGACGGCAGAACCAAAGTTGAACTCTGAGGCAGACGCGAAGCTCAAGCCGCGAAGCTTGAGATTACGCTCGTTTTTGACCGGGTCAAAGGTGATCCGCACGGCTCAGATTGTACGCACAATAAAACACCGAACCCATCTGAACCTGCGCGCTCTGGGCCACGTCCAAGGCTCTCACGCAGAACGGCACGAAGGTCTATGGGGATTCCGGCATCAATTCGGTCGCTGGCAGATGTAGGTGGCGTACACGCCCCTGGCATACCGGGCTTGTTGAAGGCGAAAGCCGGCGCGCTCGAGCAGGCCCTCCATGACCCAAGCAAAAGTGCTGTGCTCCTCTCGCACGTGCGTGGCGTTCTCTTCTCGGCTGTAGCCCCGCTCCTGCCGCATCCACTTCAGCCAAGCGTCGATGGTTTCCTTGGTCTCTGACGGGTGACAGGAGTAGACGACGTCACGGAGCATGAACGTCGCGCCGGGCTTCAAGGCCGCATGTATGCGTTGAAGAGCGGCCAACTTCCAGAAGTCGTTGAGGTGGTGCAGCGCGTACTGCGTTGTCGCGCAATCCAGAGAGCACGCAGGTAAGGTGAAACTCAGGAATCCGGCTTGCTGCAGTGCAATTCCGGACGCTCCAAGCACATCGCCCCGCCTGCGCGTCGCCTCCAACATGTGCGCGGAGATGTCGATGGCGTGAACTTCACACTCCTTCAGTGCTGCTTGGCAAGCCAGAACACCCGTGCCGCAACCGAAGTCAGCGAAGACCTGACCGGACAGAAGACCAATCTCATCGAGCAGCGCCGCAGCGGCCATATCAGTCGATCGTTGGCGAGCGTCATACGTAGCGACCTGAACAGGATCAGAAAAGTCAACGCCGACATGCTTCATATCGTCGTAGTACCAATCGGAACTGCGAAAATCCTCGATATTGGTTGCCATTACGCACCTCGCTTGATCGCGATTTCTGATGTGTGATTCTGATGCGGATCTTTAGACAGTGCCCACTGCGTAACGGCCGGTGCGCGTGGGACAAGACATCTCCGTCAAGCCCCCGAACACCCCTCCCCCGGCCGCTTCAACACCAGCATCAGGATGTCGTAGCTGGCCACCAACTCACCGTCCTGGTTGGTCACCTGCACGTCCCAGGCCACCACGCCTTGCGGGGGCTGGCCCTTGCGCGCGGGCTTGTCGGTCTTGCGCTTGCAGGTCAGGCGCGCCCGGATGGTGTCGCCAATGCCCACGGGCTTGACGAAGCGCAGCGTGTCCAGGCCGTAGTTGGCCAGCACCGGGCCCGGCGAGGGCGAGACGAACAGGCCCGCCGCGGCCGAGAGCACGAAGTAGCCGTGGGCGATGCGCTTTCCGAAGGGGCTTTCCTTGGCCGCGATCTCATCGAAGTGCATGTAGAAGTAGTCGCCCGAGATGCCGCCGAAGGCCACGATGTCGGCCTCACTCACCGTACGCCGGTGCGTGAGCAGGCTGTCGCCGATAGCGAGATCGTCAAACCACTTACGGAAGGGGTGCAGTTCAGACTCCTGCACCGCCGCGCCGCGCACGTACTCGCCCGTCACTGCCGCGAGCATGGTGGGCGAGCCCTGCACCGCACACCGCTGCAGGTAGTGCTTGACGGCGCGTACGCCGCCGAGTTCCTCGCCGCCGCCCGCGCGGCCCGGGCCGCCGTGCTTGAGCTGGGGCAGCGGGGATCCATGGCCGGTGGACTCCGGCGCAGCCTGCGGGTCCAGGATGTGGACGCGGCCATGCATCGCCGCCATCTGCGGCACCACGTAGGCCGCCACCTGGGGGCGGGTGGTCACCAGCGTGGACACCAGGCTGCCGCGCCCGCGTGCGGCCAGGGCCACGGCCTCGTCCAGTTCGTCGTAGGGCATGAGCGTGCTCACGGGGCCGAAGGCCTCCACGTCGTGCGCGGCAGGGTTCGCCCACGCATCCCGGCACAGCAGCAGCGTGGGGCTGAAGAACGCGCCCTCGGCCACGTCCGCGCCCAGCGGTGAGAAGGCGGTGCCTGGGGCCCGGCCGGCCTCAGCACCGAACACCACCTCGTTGCCGCGCGAGAGCAGCGCCACGCGCTCGGCCACGTCGGCCTGTTGCGTCCGGGAGGCCAGCGCGCCCATCTTCACGCCTTCCACGGCCGGGTCGCCCACCACGGTCTTGACCAGGCGTGCGGCGAGTCTTTCCGCCACGGCGTCCAGGTGCCGGCGCGGCACGATGGCGCGGCGGATGGCCGTGCACTTCTGCCCGGCCTTGGCCGTCATCTCGCGCGCCACCTCCTTCACGAACAACTCGAAGGCCTCGTCATCCGGCCCCACCTCGGGGGCCAGCACCGCGCAGTTGAGCGAATCGGCCTCGGCGTTGAAGGGGATGGAGCGCGCCACCAGGTGGGGGTGCACGCGCAGGCGCGCGGCGGTGTCGGCCGAGCCGGTGAAGGTGACCACGTCAGGCTCGGTCAGCCGGTCCAGGAGGTCGCCCGTGCCGCCGATGACGAGTTGCAGGCTGCCCGGGGGCAGCAGGCCAGAGTCGTGGATCATGCGCACCACGGCCTCGGTGAGGTAGCTGGTGGCGGTGGCCGGCTTGCCGATGCAGGGCATGCCCGCCAGGAAGCTGGGCGCCAACTTCTCCAGCAAGCCCCAGATGGGGAAGTTGAAGGCGTTGATGTGCACCGCCACCCCGCGCCGCGGCACCAGGATGTGCGTGCCTGCAAACACCCCCGTCTTGCCCAGCGGCATCGCCGGACCTTCGTGCAGCACGTTGCCCGAGGGCAGGTCACCAGCGCCCACGCTGGCGTAGGCGAAGAGCGTGCCGGCGCCCCCTTCGATGTCGATCCAGCTGTCGGCGCGCGTGGCGCCGGTGTGGCGCGAGAGGGTGTAGAGCACCTCCTTGCGCTCCAGCAGGTAGCCTGCCAGGGCCTTGAGCAGGCCGGCGCGCTGCTGGAAATCCAGCTTGAGCAAGGCGGGCACGCCCACGGTGCGGGCATGGTGGACGGCCAGCTCGAAGTCGATCGCTTCGGCATGGGCGTGAGCCACTGCGCTGCCGTCGATGGCGCTGCGCAGCAAGCTGGCGGGTTGGGTGCCGATCCAACGGTCGGCAATCAGGCTTTGGAGGACGGGAGTGGCCATGGCGCTGCGGATCCTCAAGTCTTGAACACGGGATGGCAGCGTCCATTGTCGCGAATGCCCATGCTGTGCAACGCGAGCCTGGCCGGGGCCCTGCCAAAGCACAATCGGTCGGGAAAGCATGAAGAGCCACAACAAAGCACATCCATGAGCCGGTTCAACGCGACACGGGAGGTCCTGGCATGCGAGTGGCAACTGCTGCGCAGCCACCGCAAGCTCGCCATTGCGTTGGCCGGGGTGCTCTTCGTGCCGGCCCTGTATGCCTGGATCTACCTGTACGCGATGTGGGATCCTGCGTCGCACACCCGCGACCTGCCAGCGGGGCTGGTGAACCTGGACCGAGGCGCCCAGTACCGCATGCAGAGCCTCAACCTCGGCAACGAAGTGCTGGCGTCGATCCAGACGCAGGGTCAGTTCGCCTACCGCCGCTACGACGACCCCGAGCGGGCCCGTCAGGACGTGCGGCGCGGCCATCTGGCCTTCATGCTGGAAGTGCCGCCAGACTTCAGCCAACGGGCCCTGCCGGGCGAGCAGCCCGGTGCCGCCAAGCTCACCATCTACACCAGCGAGGGCAACAACTACACCAGCGCCGGCTTCGCCCGGCGCTTCGCGCCGGAGGTGGCACAGCGGGTCAACACCATGCTGGCCGAGGCGCGCTGGGATCTGGTGCTGTCCTCTGCGGCGGGGTCCCAGCGCAACCTGGACAGCCTGCGCGCCGCCCTGGCAGACCTGCACCGCGGCGCAGCTGAACTGCAGTCCGGGCTCGGCAGGACACGTGAGGGCGGACGCCAGGCCGCCCTGGCCAGCGAAGCAGCCCTGGAATCGGGCCAGCGCCTGCGCACCGCGGCCGGCCAGGTGGCCGACGGTTCGCAGCAGCTCGGCACCGGCATGCGCCAGCTGGCGACATCCCTGCGGGCGATGGAGGCCAGGCTGCCACCCGAGTCGGACCTGGGCGCACTGCGCCAGGGCGCGCGTGCGCTCGCCGACGGTCAGCAGGACCTGCTGCGCGGTCTGGATGCGCTGGGCACGGGCGCGCAGCAGCTTGAAGTTGCGCTGATCCAGCTGCGCACCGCTGCTGACGACATTCCCCTGTTCGGCGGGGCCATCGTGGAAGGCGTCACACCCATCGCGGCCGGCTCGCGGGAACTGGGGGCCGGCCTGGACCGCGCCCGGGACGCGCAAGCCAGGCTGCTGGCAGGCACGCAACGGCTGCAGGAGGGCGTGGGCGCGCTGGCCGACGGCACGGCCCGCGCCCGCTCTGCCATGAGCGGCTTGAGCGCACGGTTGCCCGAGGACGCGCGGCTGGACCGCCTGGCCGAGGGCTCTCGCGATCTGGCCAACGGCCACGACGCCCTGGTAGGCGGGCTGCGCCAGATGGGGGCCGGCACGCAGGCCCTGCAAACCGGCCTGGCCGGGCTGGCGGACGGCGCCGGGCGGCTGTCCACCGGGCTTGAACTGCTGCGCCAGTCGCTGCCCACCGATGTCGACCGCCCCGAAGGCAATGCCCAGGGCCTGGCACTGCCGGTGCAACCCCTGGTCGAGGTGGTGGCGCCCGTGCCCAACCAGGGCAGCGCGCTGGTGCCCAACTTCGTGCCGCTGGCCTTGTGGGTGGGAGCCGTGATGGTGGCCTTCCTCGTCCACCTGCGCCGCGTGCCGGAAAGCCTGGGCGGCCATCCACGGCTGGCGCTGGCGGCAGGCAAGCTCGCGCTGCCGCTGGCGGTGTCTGTGCTGCAGGCGCTGGCCATGCTGGCTCTGCTGGCCTGGGTGTTGAAGGTGCCGATGCCACAGCCGGGACGGCTGGCCCTGACCCTGGCCACCACCTCGGTGGCCTTCCTGGCCATCGTCTGGGCCTTGGTGCGCCTGCTGGGCGACCTGGGCAAGGTGGTGGCCGTGCTGCTGTTGATCGTGCAGGTCTCCGCCGCGGGCGCACTGCTGCCCATCGAACTGAGCGACGAGAGCTTCCAGGCCCTGCACCCTTACCTACCGCTGACCTGGGTGGTACAGCTCTTCCGGGTCAGCCTGTTCGACGCCTACGAGGGCCAGTTCTGGCCCGCTTACGCCGTGGTCGCCGCCACAGCGGTGGCCGGGATTGCCTTGGGGGCGCTGGTGGGCCGCTGGCGCAAGGTGCCGGCGTCGCAGTGGCGCCCGCCACTGGACATCGAGTAGCCAGGGCGGTGCCTCAGGCACCGCCCTGGCCGAGATGCACCCGCAAACATACAGCGGTCGCGTTCCTGACAGGGGTGAACAACGCCAACCAGGCGGTGGCCTCGAAGCGAAGGCGTGCTCGCTGATGCGAATTCGGTCGGCAGCGCAGCCTCTCGTTGGTCGGGCTTGAAGTGGCGCAGACTTGGCGCCTGCGGGCCGCCGTCTGCACAGGCGTCACCTTGGGAGCCTTCCCCGCGCTTGCTTCAGGTCGAGCAGCCTGATCGGCTGACCGCATCGGTGTCAACCAGGACGCCGGGACATGGCCTGCTCGCTCCAGACTCAGTTCGTCCAACGCATCAGCGTCACGAGCAGCACCAAGACACCCAGGGCGAGGTTGATCGAGACCCATGTGCGAATCTGTGCCAGAGCCGCGCCAGCGACACGCCACTCAGACGCTGCGACGGTCCGGCTGAACTTCTTGTAGAGCGCGAAGCGGATGTGCATGAAGATCGCCACCATCGCGACGCCCAGCACCGCCATGACGGTCCAGGCCAGCGGCATCTCGAAGCTGCCCCCCGACTGCACCACCTGCCTGGCCACCCGGCCCAGCATCCACACGCCGCTGGCCAGCGTCAGCAACGCGGCCACAAGTACAGCCTGGAAGAAGCGGCCGAGCACCTCGTGCATCAGCCGCAAGCGCACGGGGGCCTCGAGCTGGGCGACGGCCGGGCGCAGGAAGAAGTGCACAAACACCATGCCACCGATCCACACGATGATGGCCAGGACATGAACGGTCTTGAGGGCGGCGTAGATCATGGGGAGCCTCCATTCAGATGAGGGTTTGCAGCCACACCCTGTGGGCTGGCAAGGTTGCGGCCCCGCCGCAGCGTGGTCTGCTGGCACCGAATGCCTTTGCAGCGACACCCTGTGGGCTGGCAAGGTTGCGGCTGCTTCACACAGCCGGCGCACGACGCCTGCCGTCATGGGGCCTCGCCGCTGTTGCGCAAGGCACACCGGCGACGGACCGCTTTGTCCAGTATGCCCATCAGCTCACTTGTGACACGCTGGTTGTAGCTGGACTGCAGCAGCAGACTTGAACCGATCATGATCGTCGCTTCCTGGCGGACACGCTGGATGTTGACCACTGGCGCAGCGATCAGCGCACTGACGCCCGGGATGAACAGCCTATTGAAGAGGTTGCTGCCCACCACATCGCCGACGGCGCTGTCGGTCTTGCCGTCAAGCAAGGGACTCACAGGCATCGCGGACGAGCGCGCTCGCACCGATGACCAAAGGTCTCAGGACAACGAGAGAGGTGAGCCCGTCAAACCGTCACGGGCGGGCGCGGCGGAAGCAGGGGGCCGCCCCCACGGCGGCGCCACATCGCAATGAGCAGGTGCAACCCCACTCCCAGCAGGACAAGGAGCGCACTGCCCAGGCCCCAGACCACCCAGGTCGCCACGCTCAGGCCACCCGCCAGCGCAGGTGCTGCCTGAAGCAGGCCTTCTACCGCAGGCGCCAGTCCAGAGAGCAGCGAGGTCATCGCCTGCGCCATCTCCGGCGGCACCCAGGGCGACAGCCAACCCGGCAGGTGAAAACCCTCAACGCCCGATGTGGCGCCCTTCAACATGCCGGCATTCGACACCGCCCAGACGGCAACTGAATGAAATGCCCAGGCTGCCAGAGACCAGAGCGCCAGCAGGCCGAACACGGCGAACCAACTGAGTGCGTAGAACATGGTCGATTCCTTGTTGATGAACGTCATCGAGGGCCAGTTTCGCTCTAGTCTTGATTCGTATGAACCAACGTATTCCATCTCTATACTTCGTTTTTTCCGATGTGCAGAAGCCATGCTGAACTACCGCCATCTTCACTACTTCTGGGTCGTCACCAAAGAGGGCGGCTTCGCCCGCGCCGCCGAACGGCTGGACATGGCGGTGCAGACCATCAGCGCCCAGGTGCGCGAGCTGGAGAAGGCGCTGGGCCACCAGCTCCTGAAGCCGGCGGGCCGTGGCGTGGCCCTCACCGAGGCGGGCCAGGCCGCCTTCGCCCGCGCCGAGGAGATCTTTCAGCTCGGCCAGGGCATCCCCGACGAGGTACGCGAAGCGGCCAGCGGCAAGGTGGCCCGCCTGGCGGTCGGGCTCTCGGATGGCATCTCCAAGCTGGCCGCCCATGCGCTGTTGGAGCCTGTGCTGAGCACGCCTCACCTTCGGCTCGTTTGCCACGAAGGCGAGTTCGAGCAACTGCTCAGCGAGCTGGCGCTGCATCACCTGGATCTGGTGTTGGCCGGTCAGGCCGCTCCGCGCAACCCGAACCTGCGCCTGACCAGCGAACGTCTCGTCGATTCGCCGGTCGAGTGGTATGGCCCGGCGCGGCTTGTGGGCAAGACCGAGCGCGACCGCTTTCCACAAAGCCTGAACGACCTGCCGGTGCTGCTGCCCACGGGACATTCCGCCTTGCGACCGGCGCTGGACCACTGGTTCGAGATGCAAGGCCTGCGACCCCGCATCGTCGGCGAGTTCGAGGACAGCGCCCTCCTGGCGGTGTTTGCGGCGCGCGGGCTTGGCGTGTTCCCGGTCAGCCGGCTCGGCGCAGACGACGTTGGCCTGATGCGCGGACTCCGTCTCCTGGGCAGCAGCGATGCGGTGAAGGAAGAGATCCACGCCATCCGATCACGACGTGGACAGCACCACCCTCTGGTGACGCAGGTGATGGATGCTGCACGGCCTTGATCGGCTCCTGATCGCCTTCGGTCAGGCCACCAGGCGGTGGGCCACCTTCCTGGCGATCGGCTCCTCTGCGTCGAAAAGCTTCCAGTGACGCCGGGCTGCCTCCACCACGAGCGCTTCGCCGTCGGCCAGGTGACCGTCGGCCCGCGCCGCGGCAAGGGACAGACGCAGCACCTTCCTCTGCAGCGCAGGGTCCGAGATTTCGCCCATCAACGACGCCAAGACGCTGTCATCGACCTTGCCCATGAGCGAACCGGTCTCGTACCGCCCCCCTACCAGAAGTTCTTCGCGCAAGGTGTGCACGATGTGCGGCAAGAGCTGAGGATCCAAACCGAGTTCGCGCTCCGCGCCCATCTGCTTCAGGATATCGGACTCGGACCTGCACACCTGGCCGTCGGAGATGAGCACCAACGCGACGATACGTCCGGCGGCCTCCGGGCTGTTGTGGGGGTAGCTGCGCACGGTGGATCTGCGTTGAGAGAAGTCAGTCTGAGGTCGCAAGCCGGCATCCGGGCTCAGTCGCCCCGGGAGGCATGCCAGTGGCCCGGCCGGCGTGCATGGTTCTCTGACCGGATCGGGATGGGCACGAGGGCCGGTACTCGCTTGGGCGCCCATGGCCTGAGGAGCTCTTTGAGCAAGTGCAGGCTCCACTTCATCCGGGCGATGAAGAGGTACGCAAGGCGCGAGGAAGGCTTCATGGCGGTTGAGCTCGAAAGTGACGAGACACTGGAATATGCCCCCTTTGCTGATTCGAAAGAAGCGATTGTTCATGACATCCAACTCAGGGAAATACGAACTTTCTGGAAGATGCTGCGTCGGTTGTGAACCCGCTCACTTCCGGTCCGGCCAGATGTCGCTGACCTTGACGAGCCTGAAGGCCCGGTCGCCGTCCTGGCAATCCCATTGCTCGACGCGGCAACATCCGGGCGCCGCATCCGCGCCCCAGCGCAGCAGGTTCACCGAGTTGGGCACGGCGTCGCGCACGCGGGACGAGACAGCCGTGCCTGCCTGAACAACCCACATCGGGCGCGCCAGGCCCGGCAGCGGCATGACGTACGGAAGGTGGATGTGACCGCCGATGACGAGATCGACACCCGCTTCTGCCCAACGCCTCAATGCGGCCGCATGCCCGCGCAGACGGTGGGGCCGGTCTTCGACCCGCATGACGGCCATGGGCTGGTGCACCACGACCACGCGCAGCTGCGCTGGTTGGGCAAGCTCGATGATTCGGGCCACACGTTCGATCTGCAGCGCGGAGACCTCGCCATGCTTGTGTCGCCAGGGTCGCGTGGTGTTGACGCACACCACCAGAAGGTCCGCAGTGCGATGCACCGGCTCCAGATCGATGCCGAACGCAACGCTGTACCGCCCATACGGACGGCGCAGGCGAGTCCACAGATCGAAGAGCGGGATGTCGTGGTTGCCGGGGACGGCGAGCACCGGTGCACCCAGGCGGTCCACGAACGAACGGGCCGCGTCGAACTGGGCCCGACGGGCGCGCTGCGTGATATCGCCCGACAGCACGACCACGTCAGGACGCTGCTGGTGGGCCAGTGTGCTCAGGGCCTCCACGACCGCCCCCTGGTCGGTGCCAAAGTGGGTGTCGGAGATCTGCAGCAGGACGCTCAAGACGCTGCCCCTTCGACACCGGCCCGGGCATCGGTGCCCGCAGCGTCGCGAGCGGGCTTGAGCAGGTAAAGGGGTTTGGCGTGCACGTGGAAGTCCAGTGGCGCGCGCATCATCATCACTTCGCCATCAAAGGCCACCTTCACCCGGCCGCGGCCCTGCAGCAGCGCTGGCCGCACCACCAGGTGCTCGAACTCGAAGCGCTCCACCCCGGCGGCTTCATCCAGCCTGCCCATGGCGCCGTGCAGCATCAAGCCGAGCATCGACAGGGTTCCGACTGGCCGCAGCACGACCGCGGCCATGGTGCCGTCGCCAGGCGTGCCCGCCAGGGTGTCGTCGGGTTCCGCACCGAACTGCTGGATCTGCAGGCGGTTGTTGCCCACGAACAGCGTCAAGGCCTGCAGGTCCCGTGCCTCGCCACCCATCTCGATGTGCAATCGCAGACGGCGCTGCGCACGCAGCAAGGTCGCGCAGGCGGCCACGAACGCCACCCAGCGGCTGCGACCGAAGCGGGCCTTGTAGGCTTCGCGATCCTCCAGCAGATCGGGATAGAGCCCGAGGCTGGCGTTGACCAGAAACACGCGGTCGTTGATGCCGGCCACCTGAACCGGCGCGGGCGCCGAACGCAGCAGCAGGCGAACCGCCTCGGTCGGGTCGACGGGAATGCCATGGGTACGAGCAAAGTAGTTGAACGTGCCCTGGGGCACCACGCCCATGACGCAGCCTGCGGCGTGTGCGGCCTGCGCGACGGTATTGAGCGTGCCGTCGCCACCAACGGCGACCACGGCCGTGCGGGTGGCGACGGCCCTTGTGGCAGCACGGTGCGCCAAGCCGCTCAACTCGGCAGGGCTGCAGAACAGCAAGTCCCCTTGCCGTCCGCCATCGCGCAGCGCGGTTTCGATGACTTCGCGCTTGACCCGCGCGTCGTTGCTGCCCGCTGCCGCATTGATGACGAACTGGAGCGGTGACGCGACGTCCATCGCGGGAAGAGCGGTCATGGCACCCGTCGCCTTCAGGTCTTTTCCCGGGTCAAACGTTCTGCAAACGAAATGCCGATGGCAGAGAGCACGAAGGTGAAGTGGATGACAGCCACCATCGTCACGATCTGGATGTTCTCCAAGTTCAAGTCTCCGCTCAGGTAGGTCTTCAAGGCATGCACGCCTGAGATCGAGATGATGGCGAAGGCGAGCTTCAACTTGAGGTTGTAGGTGTTGACATGGTCCAGCCAGTCGGGCTTCTTCATGTCCTTCTTGTCGAAGTGCCCCGTGGTCACGAACAGCGACACCCCGGCGAGCGCCACCACCCAGACCAGCTGCGCCACCATCGTCATGTCCACCAGCTCAAGCACCTTGATGATCAGCTCGATCTTTTCAAGATCGCCAAACAGCAAGGTGCTCATCAGCTTGTAGGTCTCCAGCAGGAACTTGCCCAGGATGCCGAAGATGATCGCCACCAGACCCACATAGAAGAACAGCATGGTGAATCTCATGCCGTAGAGCAGCGATCCGACCCCTGACAGTAGCTTTTCCATTCTTGATGACCGTGAAACAGAGCAGACAGTGACGTCAAGCGGCGACCTGATCGCAGCTTCAAGCGCCACGCGGTCCGGATCGTCCTGATGGCCGGGACGATCCGGGGCGGAAGATCTCAATCGTGGCGCAGCAAGTCGCCGAAGACGGTGTGCTCGCCTTCCTTGCGATCGGCACCAGGCGCGTCGTACAGCACGAGCCAGCGCGCCTTGCCGCCTGACAGCGCAGCCGGCAGGTCACAGAGGGCTTCGGCACGGTTGGTGCCTCGGCCATGGGGAAGCGCCACCGACTCCGACAGCGCCGACTCGAACCGCACCGGATCGCGGTTGGCGGCCAGCAAGGGTCGGGCGCCGGACCACTTGAAGACGCGGATGTCTCCGTTCAACACCATCGTCGGGCCAGCCAGGATGTAGAGGTCGTCGCCGCAGAAGTGCAGGTCCCGCACGCCCAGACCGTCGAGCTGGAGGAAGTGCTTGCGGACGACCGTACCGCTGTCGTCCAGGGGAACCAGGCGCAGCTGGTCAGCGCGCGCCTCGACCGCGATCTCCAGCAGCGCCGACCAGCCGCGCAACACCGGGCCGCGCAAGCCCAGCAGCAGCCGATGGCCGTCCACGGCCAGGCCTTCGATGTCGAAGCCGTTGTCCTTGCCCGGGATGGCCATGTACGGGCCGAAGTGGGGGTCATCCGCGAGGGCGCGGGTGAGCAGGTTCGTTTGCGCATCGCCCTTCAGGCGCAACGCCCGTCGGCCGTCCTGCGAGTGCCGCACCAGACAGGGCTCGCCCTGAGCGTCGGACTCGATCGGCAGGCAGGCCAGCAGCCGCCGATTGCCGTCCAGCGCCACCTTCGCCAGCCGCCTGGCGTTGTCGGCGTGGCTTCGCTCCAGCTTGGCGTTCTTTCGCTTCAGGCCATGCGAGCCGACCACCCAGAGGAAACCGTCGGCCACGGCCATGCCTTCCAGGTCGGCCTCTTCCCCGGCGGCACCGGGCAGGTCCAGCAGATCGGCGAGCGGGAAGTCGCGCACCTCTCCGTAGCGCAGGGCTTCGCGCCCCACGGGGTCGAGCCGGCGGAGGCGGTCCAGACCGCAGGCCTCGTCGCCTGCCACCCACAGCCAGTCACCCGTGAAGGCCGCGCCAGAGAGATTGGATCGAACCAGGGAGTCCGGAGCGAACTCCAGACGGACGGCATTGGCGGTTCGCGCGTTGGGCATCGGGTGACTCTCCAGGGGGTGACGGACCCGCAGGCTCGCGTGCTTCAGTGCGTGCAGGCCAGCGCCGCCCACCCGGCAGTCTACGGCCCACGCTCTGCCTCCTGTTCAGTTTTCTCCGATGTTTTTGTTCCTTGATGACTGCTTTTCCAGAACCGCCAGGTACCCCACATTCCGACTGCCCTTCAACCGATGGAGATCCGTGATGCAAGTGCTCTTCAAGTCCCGTCATCCGCGGGCCACCGACTTGCGCGACCTGACTGAACGCCGAGTGCGCTTCGTGCTGCGGCGCCTGGGCTGGCTGGTGCCACGCGCCGAGGTGCGGATGTCGGACGTGAACGGACCGCGCGGTGGCATCGACAAGCGTTGCCAGGTGGAACTGCACACCGATGGCGCCGGGTCGGTGGTCGTCGCCTCCGTGGCCAGCGACTGGCGCACGGCGCTGGACGACGCGCTGGCGCGTGCCGCGCGGTTCCTGATGCGCCTGTGGCGCCGCAGCAGTGACCCACGCCGCATGCGCCAACGCTGTATCAGTCACGAACGCTGAACCCCAACGGTCCCAGGACTCGGCACCATGAACTCCATGGCGCCCATCCCCTCCAACACCGGCCCGGCGGCCGCGCGTCTGGCGGCGATCGTCTCAGGCGGCGCGACATCCACGGATGTCGCCAGCGCGAGCCCGGTGGAGAGACCGTCGATGGGATGGCCACCGTCGGGCAGGGCCTCGAGGTCGACGACTGGCCGCCTTGTCGCGGGGTCGAGTCCATCGGAGCCCCATCGACGATCGCTGTCCGCCATGGAGACACCAGCGCGATGCCTGTTGATGTGGTGATCCCTGCGATTCACCACGCAGCAAGGCCACCGCGTCGGGGTGGCAGCCGCGCGCCGCGCCGCCGTCTCAGCGGGGCCGCGGCCTGACCCGCACCCCCTCGGCCACCGCGGGCGGCGGGTAGGCGATGACGCTCTGGCCCGGCACCAGGCCGGCGCGCACCCAGGCCAGGCTGCCATTGCGGGCACCCACCTGCACACATCGCAGCCGGGCCCGGCCACCCTCCACGACGAACACGCCCATGCGCTCGACGGGCTCCTGCGCGGTGTCGTGCCCGGAGCCCTGGAGCTCGCAGGCCGGCGCCAGTGTCCCCCCAGGCCAGGGAAACACCGCACTCACCGGCACCCGCAGCACCTCGGCCTCCTGCCGCGTGATGATGCGCACCACCACGCGCCAGCCGTCGCCCAAGGCCACAGGCGGGGCCAGGCCGGAGGCGGCAGGCGAAGACCCCGGGGACACCGGCGGCACTGCGGCCGAAGCCGCTGACCCGGGCCGGGCGGCTGGCCTCAGCAGATCGACCAGCACGTTCACCCGCTGCTCCTCCACGCCCAGCGCCGAGACCTTGGTGAAGGCCCCCGGCTCCACCCGGCGCACGCGGCCTTGAAGGGCTCCGGGACCGCCCCAGCGCTCGATGCGCACGGGACTGCCAGGACGGGCCAGGACGGCGTCGCTGGTCAGCAGCTCGGCGATGATCTCCAGGCGCGCGGTGTCGGCCAGTTCCAGCAGCGGGGTCCCCAGGGCCACCACGCCTTCGCTGACCTGGTGCACGCGCAGCACCGTGCCGCCGGCGGGCGCACGCACCGTGAACAGGCCTGCGGCCGGCGCGGAAGGCAACCCAGCCGCAGCCCCGACAGCCGTCCCGGCACGCCCAGCCCCCGCGGCCACCTCCAGCGCCACCCGGGCCTGCTGAAGCTCGTAGCGCGCCACGCGTTCGCTCTCCACCGCCGACTCGCGCTCGCGGGTGGCGGCCTCCAGCGCCAGGCGGTCGGCATCGGCCTTGGCCGGCGAGACAAAACCCTGGGCCACAAGCTGGGCCGTGCGCCGCTGCTCGTTGAGCGCCTGCTCCACGCCCACCTGCGCTGCACGCACCCGGGTAGCTGACCGCTCCAGCGCGGCCTGCACCGCGGCCACATGCGCTTGTTGCTCACGGCGGGTGCGTTCGTCCAGCAGCGGCGCCAGCAGCGGCTCGATCAGCGCCAGGGCCTGCCCGGCCTGGACTGCGTCCCCCTCGCGCAGCGCGATGCGGCGCAGCCGCCCGGCGATCGGTGCCACCACGGCGTAGCGCTCGCTGACGCGGGTGCGGCCGTCCTCCTCCACCGCGGTCTCGAACGGCCCCTGCGTGGCGGCCACGGCTTCCACCTCCACCGGACGCGGCGCGAAGGCCCAGGCCAGGAGGCCCACGCCGAGCACACTGGCGGCCACCAGTGTGATCCAGGTGTTGCGTTTCATGACGGATCTCCAGTGCTCATGCCTTCGTCCTCACTCGCGCGTCTTGAGCGCTGCCACCATGTCCAGCTGGTCGATGCGCCGGCGCACCACCAGCGCGCTGCCCACGCCGGCCAGCACCACGCACACCGCAGCCCAGGCGTAGGTGCGCGGCAGGATCACCACTGGAAAGTGGAACTGGTCGGTCTTCAGCGCCACCGACAGCAGATGCACCAGCCCCCAGCCGGCCAGCATCCCCAGTGGCAGCGCCACCGCGATGAGCAGCGCCAGTTCGCCCAGCAACAGCGCCGACACTTCCCCGCGCGTGAAGCCCAGCACGCGCAGCGAGGCCAGTTCCCAGGCCCGCTCCGACAGCGCGATGCGCGCGTTGTTGTAGACCACACCCACGGCGATGATGGCGGCAAACACCGTCATCACCGTGCTCATGATGCGGATGTTGCGCGCCGTGATCTGTTCCATGTTGCGCAGCAACGTGGCCTTGCTGAACGCCCCGCCCACACGCGGCATCTCGCGCGTGGCCTCGAGCAACTCCGCCTCCCGGCCGCGCTCCACACCCAGCGAGAAGCCGCCCGCCACATCGCCCTCGCCCAGCGCCCGGTTCAGCGCCGAGCGCTCCATCGTCGCGTTCAGGCCCATGGTCTCCTGCACCGTGGCATCCACCGTCAGCGTCAAGGTGCGCGGCCGGCCCTCCAGCACCTCGGCCTGCACGGTGTCGCCCACCCGCAGGCCCAGCTTGTCGGCCAGGCGGTCGGTCAGCACCAGGCCCTGGCCCCCATGGCCGTCCAGGCGCACCACGCGGCCTTGCGTGTCGACCACCTGGTTGAGCTGCGCATCGGCGTCCAGCCCGCGGATCTGCACGCGCTGGCGGCGCGCGCCGTGCACCAGGTCCACCGCCACCTGCCGCGTGGCCTCCACGCGAAACACCCCCGGCGCCCGGGCCAGGGAGCGCGCCGCAGCGTCGTTGGTGGTCTCCAGCATCCACACCTGCACGTCCGCACGCATGGCCACGCTGAACTGCCGCTCGACGATGTGGCCGATGGCATCGCGGAAGAAGTTGCCCAGCACGACGATGGCCACGGCCGCCGCCACGCCGGCCACGGCGAAGGCGCTGCGCCAGGGCCGGCGCTCGAGTTGGCGCAGGATCATGCGCAGCGAGGTGGGCAGACCCGTCAGACCCGCGCGCTCCAGCAGCGTGCGCCGGTAGTGCGCCGGTGCGGGCGGTCGCATGGCCTCGGCCGGGGCCAGACGCGCCGTGGCGCGGATGGCGTGCAGCGTGCCCAGCACCGCCGTGGCCACCGTGATGCCGATGGCCAGCAGCACCAGGTCCGGCGGCAAGCGGTGCTCGAAGCTCGGGAAGCGGAAGAACTCGGCGTACAGGCCCGTGAACATCACCCCCAGGCCCTTGCCCAGCGCCACGCCCAGCGCCGAGCCCGCCGCCACCACCCCCAGCACGAAGCCCAGGTAATGCGCCGCCAGGGTCCGGTTGGCGTAGCCCAGCGCCTTGAGTGCCGCGATCTGCTCGCGCTGCGTGGCCACCATCCTGGACACCACCACGTTCAGCAGGAAGGCGGCCACGCCCAGGAAGATGGCCGGCAGCACGGTTCCGATGACGCGCTGCTCGGCGATCTCGTTGTCCAGCATGGCGTGCGAGCCCTGGTGCTCGCGGCCGTGCGGGTCGCGCCCGCCGTAGCGCTGCAGCAGGGGCTTGAGCGCCGCGATCACACGGCGCTCGTCGGCCCCGGGGGCCAGCCGAAAGGACAGGCGGTTGAAGGCCCCCTCCATGTCCCACACCGCGGCCAGCACCTCGGCATCCACCCAGAACACGCCGAAGCCGCGCGGGTCGGGCATGCCGAACATGCCCGCGAACACGTACTCCGGCGACAGCGCCACACCGCGCACCACCAGGTCGCGCTGGCGCCCGTTGATCACGGCCTGCAGGCGCGCGCCGGGCTTGAGCGCATGGGCGTCGGCAAAGGCCTCCGAGACCCAGGCGGGAATGGCGCCGTCGGGCTGCGTGCGGCCAGGTGACAGGGAGGTGTCGTCGGCCAGGCCGCTGCGCAGCACGATGCGGTTGAGTTCGCGCGGCCGGCGCGGATCCATCCCCACCAAGTGCCCCATCAACGGGTCCGACAGACCCTCGATGCGCAACCGCACCGGCCGCTCCACCGTGGCCTGCACCAGGGCCACGCCAGGCACGGCCTGCAGCACCGGCAACAGCGACAGCGGCGCACGACGCACCGAGGCGAAGACGTCGGCGAAGCGGCCCTGCTCGTAGAAGCGGTCGCGCGCATCCGACAGCGAGGCCACGGCCGACAGCGTGGTGAGAAAACCCGCCACGGCACTGGCCACCACCAGCGCGATGGTCAGCGCCTGACTCCACATGCGCGTGAGGTCGCGCAGCAGCTTGCGGTTCAGGGCCTTCATGGAGATACCGCTCGAAGCCCTGACCACCTGCACGCCGACCAGGCGACCCTGCACTCCAAGGGGCGTGTCAGGCGTTGCCTCACCACGCCACCTCCGCCGCCGTGGCGCGCTGCGCATGGCGCTCCTCGCGCTGGATGCAGCCGTCGCCCAGGTACAGCACCCGGTCGGCCATGCGCGCAATGGCCGCGTTGTGCGTGATGACCACGGCCGTGGTGCCCAGGCGCTGGTTGATGTCGGCAATGGCCTCCAGCACCCGCTTGCCGGTGGCGAAGTCCAGGGCGCCCGTGGGCTCGTCGCACAGCAGGACGTCCGGGCGCTTGACGATGGCCCGTGCAATCGCCACGCGCTGCTGCTCACCGCCCGAGAGCTGCGCCGGAAAGTGGTCGCGGCGCGGTAGCAGGTCCACCAGCCCCAGCGCCTCGTCGATGTCCATGGGGTGGTCGGCGATGTCGGTGACCAGGGCCACGTTCTCGCGCACCGTCAGGCTGGGGATCAGGTTGTAGAACTGGAAGACGAAGCCCACGTGCTCGCGCCGGTAGCGCGTCAGCGCCGCCTCGTCGGCGCCGTCCAGCCGGTGGTCGGCAAACCAGACCTCACCTGAAGTGGGCACATCCAGCCCGCCCAGGATGTTCAGCAGCGTGCTCTTGCCGCTGCCCGACGGGCCGAGCAGCACGACGAATTCGCCCGCAGCGATCTCCAGCGACACGTCGCGCAGCGCCACCACCTCGGTCGCACCGCCGCCGTAGGCCTTGCGCAGGGCTCGGGCGACAAAGATGGGGTTTGCCGGCACGGCAGGGGGCCCTGGACGGCAGGACCCGGGAAGTCAGGGCATCCGCTGATTCTGGTCAAGCCCCGCCAGAGCGCCTTGCGCTGGAACAAGAGACCGAAGAATGCTGGGCACGGGGTCAGAACTTGTGAAGTGTTCCGGCGCGCCCGAGCGGGCGTTCCAAAGGGTGCCGATCCAGGCGCAAAGCACAGCCGTAGCTCGGGCTACGGCGAGCATTTGCAACGACGAGCCGCGCCGTTTGGGGCGGACGAGCGGGTGTGCGGGGATGCTTCACAGGCTCTCAGTGCACGTTGGCCAGCGCCCCGCGCGCCACGAGTTCGGTGCGCCACACCGCCGCGATCGCAAGCGTCAGCACCAGACCCGCCAGCACGAACAGCCCCCCCGTGGGTCGGTAGCCGATCAGCGGGATGAGCGCACCGGCGGCCATCAGGCCCAGCGGCAGCGTGTAGATGGCCAGCATGCGCACGCCCATGATGCGGCCTCGAAAGCGTTCCTCGGTGGTGCGCAACAGGATGATGGACAGCGTCACCATGCTCAGGCTCTGCGAGACGCCGGCCAGCACCAGCGTGGCCATGGCCACCCACAGGTCCGTAGCCAGCACGAAGCCGCCCAGGCACGCGTACCAGGCCATCGAGGCGGCCAGCATCATCCGCGCCGCCGGCAGGCGCCGGCCCCAGGTGCTCAGGGCCAGCGAGCCGTTCAGGGCACCGCAGGCAAAGCTCGCCACCAGCCAGCCCAGCCCCCGCTGGTCCAGCTGGAAGACCTCGCGCGCGATGTAGGGCATCAGTCCCATGGTCAGCGGAAAGGCGGTCAGGTTCACCAGGGCAGCCAGGCTCATGGCCGCACGCAGCCGCGGGGTGCGCCACACGTGCACCAGGCCTTCGCCCACATCGCGCCAGGGGGAGGGGCGCGCGGCGGCATCGACGACCGGGTCTGAGGCCGCAGGGTCTGCCGAGGCAGATGGCGCCTCAGCGGGCTCGGCGGGCTTCGAGGGCGGACCCTCCGCGGCGGCCACCCGCAAGGTCATCCAGGCGCTGACCAGGTACAGCGCCACGATGACCGTGTAGGCCCAGGTCATGCCGAACGCCGCCATGAAGCCCGCACCCGCCAAGGCGCCGCAGATCCGGGCCGAGTCCTGCGTGGTGCGCGAGATACCCAGCGCCGCCACCAGGTGCTGCGGCGGCAGGGTGGCGCTGATCAGGGCGCTGCGCATGCCGATGTCCGAGGGCCGCACCAGCCCGGCCAGGCCGGCCATCAGGAGCACCAGCGTCGGATGGAGTTGCCCCGTGAAGGCCGCCACCAGGATGACGCAGGCGAACACCGTGTAGCTCAATCTCAGAACCCCGAGCACCCTGCCCAGGCCCAGCCGGTCGCCCAGCATCCCCACCACGGGCGACACCAGCGTGCCCACGTACATCAGCGAGCCGAACAGCGTCAGCAGCACCACCGACCCCGTTTCCACCAGCACGTACCAGCCCAGGATCAGGGTCTCCATCTCCATGGCCCAGGCCGTGCAGAGATCGGCCGGCCACAGGAACCGGAAGCTGCGCGTGCGAAACGGCGCCAGGGCGTGCATGGGCCGCAGTGTCGGCGCTTTCAGGGGGCGGGGGCGGTTTCCTGGCCGAAGGCGGTGCGGAAACTGCCCGCCTCCAGCCCCTGCTGCTGCAGCCAGCGCACCATCACCGCCTCGTAGCCATGGGTGACGATGACGCGTTGCGCGCCCGTGGCGGCAATGGCGCGCTGCAGGCCGGTCCAATCGGCGTGGTCGCTCAGCACGAAGCCGCGGTCCAGGCCCTGGCGGCGCCGCGCGCCGCGCAACTGCATCCAGCCGCTGGCAAAGGCGGTGCTGCAGTCGCCCAGGCGCGCCGCCCAGGCACTGCCCTGCACCGAGGGCGGCGCCACCACCAGGGCGCGCCGCAGCAGGCTGCGATCGCTCACGTCTTCCAACTTCAGGGTGTCGGGCAGGCGCACGCCGGCGGCGCGGTAGGCGAGGTTGAGGTCTTCCACGGCGCCATGCACCACGATGGGCCCGATGGACGCGTCCACGCCCGCCAGCAGCCGTTGTGCCTTGCCGAAGCTGTAGGCCAGCAGCAGGCTCGCGCGGCCGGCCTGTGCGTTGCCCGCCCACCAGCGGTTGATGTCGGCGAACACCTCGCCAGGCGGTCGCCAGCGGTAGATGGGCAGGCCGAAGGTGCTCTCGGTGATGAAGCAATTGCAGCGCACCGGTTCGAAGGCGTCGCAGGTGGCGTTGGCAGGAGGATGCGCACGCGCGGGCGCCACGGCGCCCTCCCCCACGCCCAGGCCGTCCGGTTCCCCTGTCAGCAGGTAGTCGCCCGAGGCCACCCAGACCCGGCCGCGGTGCGCCACACGCACCTGCGCCGAGCCCAGCACATGCCCGGCCGGGTGCAGGCTGACAGTGGCCGCACCGATGCTCAAGGGCTGGCCGTACGCCAGGGTCTGCAGGTGGATGCCCCCCAGCCGGGCGCGCAGCACCCCCTCGCCCGGTGCGCTGCACAGGTAAGCGGCGTGGCCGCGCCGGGCATGGTCGGCATGGGCATGCGTGATGACGGCGCGCGCCACCGGCCGCCAGGGGTCGATGTGGAAGTCACCCGCAGGGCAGTACAGCCCTTCAGGCCGAAGGACGATCAGGTCCCTGTCAGCGTCTTCAGTCACGATGTGCGATTCTGAAACTTGTGTCACCGCTGCGCAGCATACCGATGCCCCTCTCGATCTCGATTCCACGGGACCCCACCTCCCCGCTGCACATCTTCCTGTCCGTGAGGGGGCGGGTGTCGCGACGCACCTTCTGGCTCTACGGTGTGCTGGCCCTGCTGGGCCTGGGCCTGCTGGGCCATGCGCTTCTGGGCATTGCCGGGGTGGAGCAGGGCCGCATCGAGGTCATCGTGAACCTGTTGCTGGTGTGGCCCGCCGTCGCCGTCTCGGCCAAGCGCTGGCAAGACCGGGACCGAGCTCCCTGGTGGGTGCTGATCACCCTGGTTCCGGTGGTGGGCTGGCTGTGGGCTTTGATCGACAACGGCTTCGTCAAGGGCACACCCGGGGCCAACCGCTTCGGCAACCCGCCGCCCGCCTGAGGCGAGCCGCACCGCAGCGGGCGCTCAATACCGCCCCGTGATGCCGGCTGCGCGCAGGTACACGTTGGCGACCCAGGCCACGAAGCCGCGCATCAGCCAGCCGCGCAGGCCCGGACGCACAGGCGCCGCCGTGATCTCCTGGGACACCGCGAAGGCCGCGTCCAGCTGGGCCGACATCTCGGCAGCGAAGCGCTCGTCCAGCACCACCGCGTTGGCTTCCAGGTTCAGCAGCAGCGACAGCGGGTCGATGTTGGAGCTGCCCACCGTGGCCCACCGGCCGTCCACCACGGCCACCTTGGCGTGCAGGAAGGCCGGGGTGTATTCGTAGATGCGGATGCCGCGCGACAGCATCTCGTCGTACAGGACACGCGCGGCCAGGCCGGCCAGGCGGTAGTCGATCTTGCCCTGCATCAGCAGGCGGATGCGGACCCCGCGCGCCGCCGCTCGGCGCAGCGCACGCCTGAAGGCCCGGCCCGGGTAGAAGTAGGAGCAGGCGATGTCGATGCGCTCACGCGCCTGGCCGATGGCCTCCACGTAGGCGCGCTCGATGGCGCGGCGGTGGCTCAGGTTGTCCCGCACCACCAGGGCCACGTGAACCGGATCGCCGGCCAGCAGGCCGAACCCGGCCGCGGGCAAGGCGCCCTCGGACCGTTCTCCGCCAAGCCACAGGGGAAGCCGCCAACGGTGTTCACCCGCCCGGCGCGGCATCTGCGGGGCGCGCGCACGCATGTCGCGCACCAGCTGCACGGCCCGTTGCACAGGCTCGGGGCTCTGGGCGAGAAGCGCCACCTCCTCGCGCCAGCCCCGACCCATGCGGGCCCGAGTCCACAGGGCATGGACGAGCCGCTGCACCTCCGCTGCCACCGAGCCGCTCACCAGGATGGCGAAGTCCAGGCGAGGCTCGGCGGTCCAGCCGTGCTGAATGTCGAAACGGTCGTCCACTACATTGATGCCGCCCACAAACGCCTGACTGCCATCCACCGCGCACAACTTGTGGTGCATGCGGCGAAGCTGGTTCGGGTGGCTCCAGGCCCACCACCGCTCCAGGGATCGGAAGACCTCCAACCCCACGGCAGAGCCCTGCAACTGCCTGCGCAGCGCGGCGATGCGCCCGTTGCTGCCAAAGCCGTCCACCACCACCCGCACCTGAACGCCACGCGCCGCCGCCGCTCGCAGGGCCTGCACGATGCGGCGGCCCGAGGGGTCGTCGTTGAAGATGTAGGTGGCCAGCCAGACCTCGGCTCGTGCTTCATCGATGGCACGCACCATGGCAGGAAAGAGTTCGTCTCCCCCCCGCATCAGGGCCACGCGGTGGCCACCCTCGAAGGGTGCGAGCAGGTTCTCCGCGCCGCGCACCGTGCCCCCTCACAACGCTTGAAGCTCCACCAGCAGCGGCAGGTGGTCGGACCACCTGCGCCAGCCGGCACCCCGCGGCACCAGGGTCGAACGGCAGCGCAGACCACGCAGGTAGACGCGGTCCAGCGCGAAGACCGGCGCCAGCGCCGGGAAGGTGGGCTTGTGTACCCGCGGCCAGCCTGCAGGCGCAGGATCGGCGGCACGGGTCAGACCGATATCGCGCATGGAAGCATCGAGCTTCTCGCTCCAGTCGTTGAAGTCCCCGGCCACCACCAGGGGTTCGCCTGAGGGCACCTCGGCCGCCAGGTACTGCGACAGACGCTGGACCTGCCGCACCCGTCCGGCATGCAGCAGGGCGAAGTGCGCCACCACCACGTGCACGCACAGGCCGTTCCACCGCACCGGCACATGCAGCAGGCCGCGCTGCTCGAAGCGGTGGTCGCTCACATCGTGGTGGACCACCTCGCCGATGGGCCAGCGGCTCAGCAGCGCGTTGCCATGCTCACCGTGGCGCGTCACTGCATTCGTGCGATACGCGACCTCATAGCCCTCGGGGGCCAGGAAGTCGGCCTGACCGCCCAGGGGCCAGCCTTGGCGACCGTGCTGGAAGCGGCGGGCATCCCGGTGATGGAACAGCCGCACCTCCTGCAGGCACACCACATCGGCATCGAAGCTCTCCACCGCCAGGCCCAGGTTGTGGATCTCCAGGCGCTTGCGCGGACCCAGACCCCGCACACCCTTGTGGATGTTGTAGGTGGCCACGCGCAAGGTGTCGGGCTCGGGGTGTTGACCCACGTGCAAGGCGGTGCGATCTCGGACAGCAGGCATGGCCCGCGAGGCTACACGAAGCGGGGCAACTGCAGGATCGCCTCGGCATTGCTGGGGGAAAAGCAGCGATCGGCCGCCTTCTGCCAGGGCAGCCACTCAAAGCGCAGGTGTTCGCGGGGGCTCAGGGTCACGTGAATGCCGGCAGGCACCTGCAGGCCGAACACATGCTCGGTGTTGTGCGTGACGCTAGGCGCATAACGATGCCGCCACACCGGGTAGATCTCGTAGACATTGCGCAAGCCCCAGTCGCGCAGCTGGGTCAGCGGCACGTCGGGGCCGCCCACCGCAATGCCCGTTTCTTCCGCCACCTCCCGCACGGCCGTCTCGAGCAGGGGCTCGTCGGGACGGTCCTTCGAGCCCGTGACGCTCTGCCAGAAGCCCGGTCTGTCGGCCCGCTCGATCAGCAGCACGTCCAGGCCGGCGGTGTGGATCACCACCAGCACCGACTCGGGGATCTTGGGGGGGCGGGGCGTGCTCATGGACACTTCAAGGCCGACGCCCCCACCTCTTCGTTGCGGGTACGGGCTCAGGCCGGTTGCGGGTTGCGCAGACGGATGTGCAGCTCGCGCAACTGGGCCTCGTCCACGTGGCTGGGCGCGCCCGTGAGCAGGCACTGGGCGCGCTGCGTCTTCGGGAAGGCGATCACGTCACGGATGGAGTCGGCACCGGCCATCAGCGTGGCGATACGGTCCAGTCCGAAGGCCAGACCGCCGTGCGGAGGCGCCCCGTACTGCAGCGCGTCCAGCAGGAAGCCGAACTTGACCCTGGCGTCCTCGGGCGTGATCTTCAAGGCATCGAACACCTTGCGCTGCACCTCGGCGCGGTGGATGCGCACCGAGCCGCCGCCTATCTCCCAGCCGTTGAGCACCATGTCGTAGGCCTTGGAGATGCAGGCCCCGGGGTCGGTGTCCATCAGGTTCTCGTGGCCGTCCTTGGGCGCCGTGAAGGGGTGGTGCACGGCCACCCAGCGGTCAGCCTCCTCGTCATGCTCGAACATCGGGAAATCCACCACCCACAGCGGGGCCCAGCGGTCCTCGAACAGGCCCTTGGCGCGACCGAAGTCGCTGTGGCCGATCTTCACGCGCAGCGCTCCGATGGCGTCGTTCACCACCTTGGCCTTGTCGGCGCCGAAGAACAGCAGGTCGCCGTTGCGCGCGCCGGTGCGGACGATGATCTGCTCGATGGCGCCGTCGTGCAGGTTTTTCACGATGGGGCTTTGCAGGCCGTCACGGCCCTTGCCGGCGTCGTTGACCTTGATCCAGGCCAGGCCCTTGGCGCCGTAGATCTTGACGAACTCGGTGTAGGCGTCGATCTCGCCGCGGCTCAATCCGTCCTGGGCATCGCCACCCTGCGGCACGCGCAGCGCCACCACGCGGCCGCCCGCGCTGTTGGCCGGGCCGGAGAAGACCTTGAAGTCCACATCCTTCATCACCGAGGTGAGCTCGGTGAACTCCAGCTTCACGCGCAGGTCCGGCTTGTCGGAGCCGTACCTGGCCATGGCGTCGGCGTAAGTCATCACCGGATAGACGGGCAGCTCCACGCCCATGGCACGGCGGAAGACGTGGCGGATCATGGCCTCGGTGATCGCGCGGATCTCGTCCTCCTTCAGGAAGGAGGTTTCGATGTCGATCTGCGTGAATTCGGGCTGGCGGTCAGCGCGCAGGTCCTCGTCACGGAAGCACTTGGTGATCTGGTAATAGCGATCAAAGCCGGCCACCATCAGCAACTGCTTGAAAAGCTGGGGGCTCTGCGGCAGCGCGAAGAAGGTGCCGTCGTGCACGCGGCTGGGCACCAGGTAGTCGCGCGCGCCCTCGGGCGTGCTCTTGGTGAGCATGGGGGTCTCGATGTCGACGAAGCCCTGCTCGTCCAGGAACTTGCGCACCTCGATGGCCACACGGTAGCGCAGCATCAGGTTCTTCTGCATGGCGGGTCGGCGCAGGTCCAGCACGCGGTGCGTCAGGCGCACGGTCTCCGACAGGTTGTCGTCGTCAAGCTGGAACGGCGGGGTGACGCTGGCGTTGAGCACTTCCAGCTCCTGGCACAGCACCTCGACCTTGCCGCTGGTGAGACTGGCGTTCTCGGTGCCTGCCGGGCGGGGACGCACCAGGCCGACGATCTTCAGGCAGTACTCGTTGCGCACGCCCTCGGCACTGCGGAACATCTCGGGGCGGTCCGGGTCACACACGATCTGCACCAGGCCCTCGCGATCGCGCAGGTCGATGAAGATGACGCCGCCATGGTCGCGACGACGGTGGGCCCAACCCATCAGGGTCACGGTCTGGCCCAGCAGCGTCTCGCTGACCAGACCGCAGTAAGTCGTTCTCATGGGAATCTCCAAAAAAACTCTCGGGAGGTGTCGTGAAGCCCGCGGCTGGCGCTGAACACGGCCCGGGCGGCATGGCAGACGCGCAGCGCCTGCGGCGGATTCGGCAGACAGGGGCTCGGGGAAGCCCTCAGGACTGAACGCAGGCCGGCGCGTTCAGCCCCGCGGATTGGGGTCGGCCTCCCCCGGCCGGGCCGGTGGGGGCGAAGTGGGCGGGGGCACCACCACCCCCATGGAGATGATGTACTTCAAGGCCTGGTCCACGCTCATGTCCAGCGCCACCACATCGGCGCGCGGCACCATCAGAAAGAATCCCGAGGTGGGATTGGGTGTCGTGGGCACGTAGATGCTCAGGTGCTCGCTACCCAGGTGACGGGCCACCTCCCCGCCAGGCCTGCCGGTCACAAGGGCCACCGTCCAGGCGCCGGCGCGCGGGTACTGCACCAGCACCGCTTCGCGGAAGGCATTGCCGTTGCTGGAAAACAGCGTGTCCGAGACCTGCTTGACCGAGCTGTAGATCGACTTGACGATGGGGATGTTCTGCAGCACCCGGTTCCACTGCCGCGCCACCCACTGCCCCACCACGTTGGTGACGAACATGCCCGTCAGCAACAGCAGCGTGGCCAGGACGATGACGCTCAAACCCGGCACATGCCGCAGTTGCTCGATGGCCGCATGCGTGGTGGGCGGCAGCACCGCCTGGGTGCCGGCCAGCAGCAGCGAGAACAGGCCGTCCATGGAGCCCAGCAGCCAGGTCAGCACCCACAGCGTGATGCCGATGGGCGCCCAGGCCAGCAACCCCGCCAGCAGGTACCGCTTCATGAGGCCGCCGGTGCAGGCGGCGCGGCCGCGGGGGCGGGAGCGGGGGCAGCGGCAGGCGCTGCAGCCGCTCCCGAGGACGCATCAGCAGGCGCCGACGCCGGCGCAGCGGCCTGGTCGGCGCCCGATTCGGCCGGCTTGTCGCCGGGCTTGTCTTCGCCCTGGCCCGCGGCAGCACCGGCCTTCTTGGCGCCGCTGTCGCGGAAATCGGTGACGTACCAGCCCGAGCCCTTGAGCTGGAAGCCTGCGGCGGTGACCTGCTTGACGAAAGCCGAGGCCCCGCAGGCGGGGCACACGGTCAGCAGCGGGTCGGAGATCTTCTGCAGCACGTCCTGCCGGTGTCCGCAGGACTCGCACTTGTAGGCGTAGATCGGCATGGGGGCACAGATGGACGAAAACCGCGAATTATAGGTTTTCGGCCGTTCAGAGCCCCCGCGCGCTCATTGCCCCTGCTTGGCCTCAGCACCAGCCTGGTAGCCATGGTGCTGCAGCACGTGCTGGATGGAGTGCCCGCGGTGGGCCACGATGGAGGGTGCCAGCGAACCCATCAGCATCCCGATGATCGAGGCGAACAGCCCCAGCAGGTTGGCCGGGATCATGGAGTCCGGCGCCACCTGGGTGGCCGCCAACCAGGTGCCTATGCCGAGCACCACCGACAGCAGTGCACCCTGCGTGTTCGCACGCTTCCAGTAGGCCCCGGCCACCAGCGGCACGAAGGCGCCGCACAGCGTCACGTTGTAGGCGTTCTGCACCATCTCGTACATGGTGCTCTTGCTGTTCAAGGCGAACAACAGGGCACCCGCAGTGAAGGTCACCAGGATGATGCGCAGCGTCAGCAGCATCTGGCGGTCGCTCATGTGGGGCACGAAGGGCCGCAGCACGTTCTCGGTGAAGGTGGCGGTGGGGGCGAGCAAGGCTCCGCTGGCGGTGGACAGGATGGCCGACAGCAGCGCGCCGAAGAACATGATCTGCGCCCAGATGGGCATCTGGCCCAGCACCAGGTCCGGCAGGATGCGCTGGATCTCGCGCGCGTCCTCGCTCTCGAACAGCTTGGCGATGGCCGGATCGGTGGTAAGTGCGGAGTAGGCGATGAACATCGGCACGAAGGCGAACACGAAGTAGATCAAGGCGCCGATGACGGTGCCGCGCACGGCGGTGTCCTCGTTCTTGGCGCTGGTCATGCGCTGGAACACGTCCTGCTGCGGGATCGAGCCGAAGGCGAAGGCGAAGAAGGCGCCTGCCATGGCCCACCACCCGGCGGCATCCATGCCGGTGTCGAACAGGATCAACTTGCCGTCTGCCGCCGCCTGCGAGATCACCTTGGCCGGGCCGCCGGCGAGGTCGCCCACCAGCCAGGCCACGGTGGTCAGGCCGATGAGGATGATGACCGTCTGGAACAGATCGGTGAAGGCCACCGACCACATGCCGCCGAAGATGGTGTAGATCACCACGATGCCGGCGCCCATCAGGATGGCGGTGTTCAGGTCCACCGCTCCGCCGCTGAGCACGTGGATCACCAGGCCCAGGGCGGTCAGTTGCGCCGAAGTCCACCCCAGGTAGGACAGCACGATGGCCACGCTGGTCAGCACCTCCACGCCCTTGCCATAGCGGTGCTTGTAGAAGTCACCGATGGTCAGCAGGTTCATGCGGTAGAACAGCCGGGCGAACAGCAGCGCCGCCAGCACCAGGCACAGCGAGGCGCCGAAAGGGTCTCCCGGTACGGCTGACAACCCGCCCTGCGAGAAGGTGGCCGACACCGACAGCACCGTCTCGGCGCCGAACCAGGTGGCGAACACGGTGGCCACGTTCATGTACAGCGGCAGGCTGCGCCCGGCCACCAGATAGTCCTTGGCGCCGTGGACCCGGCGCGCGGCCAGCAGGCCGATGGCGATGGTCACGGCCATGTAGGCGACGACGAAAGTGATCAGCATGGGAGAGCTCCAGGTTGATGCTTGGTCTGTACAGGCACCACCGCAACCGGCGGGCTTTCTCGGGCGGCGGCAGTGTATCGGCGTGTCCGGCGGCCGCACCGCCATGGGGACAAACGCCTGCTGTTCACGGGGTCAGCCAGGCCCTTGCAATCACCATGCCGAGCACAAAGCCGAGCGCACTCCACGCCAGCGCCTGCACCAGGCGGTGGGTGCGCCGCTGCTCGGCCAGCAGGGCCAGCAGGACGGGGGAGTCGCGCTCGGGGGGGCGCTTCAGCGCGGCGTGCACCAGCCTGGGCAATTCCGGCAACAGGTGGGCGTAACGAGGGGCCTCGGCCTTGAAACGCTCGGCAAAGGCGCGCCAGCCCACCTGCTGGCTCATCCAGCGCTCCAGGAAGGGCTTGGCCGTGGTCCACAGGTCCAGGTCCGGGTCGAGCTGGCGGCCCAGCCCCTCGATGTTGAGCAGCGTCTTCTGCAGCAGCACCAGCTGGGGCTGGATCTCCACATTGAAGCGCCGCGAGGTCTGGAACAGCCGCAGCAGCACCTGGCCCAGGGAGATGTCCTTCAGCGGACGCTCGAACTGCGGCTCGCACACGGCGCGGACGGCCGACTCCAGCGCATCGATGCGGGTGTCGGCCGGCACCCAGCCCGACTCCACGTGCAGTTCAGCCACGCGCTTGTAGTCGCGCCGGAAGAAGGCGATGAAGTTCTGCGCCAGGTAGTCCTTGTCCTGCTCGGTGAGCGTGCCGATGATCCCGAAGTCCAGCGCGATGTAGCGGCCGAAGGTGGCAGGCTCCAGACTGACCTGGATGTTGCCCGGATGCATGTCGGCATGGAAGAAGCCGTCACGGAAGACCTGAGTGAAGAAGATGGTCACGCCGTCGCGCGCGAGCTTCTTGAAGTCCACCCCGGCCTCGCGCAGGCGCTGCACCTGGCCGATGGGCACACCGTTCATGCGCTCCATCACGATGACGGTGGGCGTGCACAGGTCCCACACCATCTCGGGCACCAGCACCAGGCCCAGGTCCTGCATGTTGCGCCGCAGTTGCGTGGCGTTGGCCGCCTCGCGCACGAGATCGAGCTCGTCGTGCAGGTGCATGTCGAACTCGGCCACCACCTCACGCGGCTTCAGGCGCCGGCCGTCGGCGCTCAGGCGTTCCACCCAACGCGCCAGGGTGTGCAGGAGATCCAGGTCGCGCTCGATGGCCAGACGCATGCCCGGGCGCAGCACCTTCACCGCCACCTCGCGCCCGGCATGGGTTCCGCCGTCGCGCCCGTGCAGACCCCGTCGCAGGCGTGCGAAGTGCACCTGCGCGATGGAGGCGCTGGCCACCGGCTCGACATCGAAGCGCTCGAAGATCGCGTCCAGCGGCCGTCCCAGCGCCCGCTCCACCAGCGTTGCCGACTGAGCGGCGGGAAACGGCGGCACACGGTCCTGCAGGTGGGCCAGCTCGTCGGCCAGGTCCTGCGGCAGCAGATCCCGGCGGGTGGACAGCACCTGGCCGAACTTCACGAAGATGGGGCCCAGGCGCTCCAGCGCCTGGCGCAGACGCACGCCACGTGGAGCGCCCAGGTCGCGGCCCAGGGTGACGATGCGCACCAGCAGCCGCACCCAGGGCTGGCGGAAGTTCTGCAGCGCCACCTCGTCCAGGCCGAAGCGCAGGACGGTGAAGGCAATGAACCACAAGCGGGCCAGGCGCCTCATGCGACCCTCATGCGACCCTCATGCGAGCCTCACCCCGCCCTCATGGGCCGCTGGCCGAGGTGGCGAGGGCGCACGGGCGGAGCCGGCGTCCACCATGCCGATGCAGCCACCGAGCTCAGGAACGGGGCTGCGCGGCGCCACGGCCATCGCCCGGACCTGCCGCCGCGCCGAACGCCGCCGCACAGCGGCTGAGCAGCTCACCAGCCTGCGGCGCAAGGCGCGCCAGCGCCTGGGCAAGGGCCGGCCCCAGACGAGACAGCAGCTGGGCCGGGCCCGGACCCAGCAGGCGGTGCAGATCGTCGGCGGGATCCCATCGCAGGTGCTCGAGCAGCCAGCTGGCTTCAGCCGCCAGGCGGGCATTGCCCTCCACATGCACGGCCGGCGCCTGTCCGGACAGGGCGCCCAGCACCAGCAGGGCGGGGTTGGAGGCCTGCACCCGCACCTGCAGGTCAGGGGCTGCATGCGACGCCTGTCCGCACCACTCCAGCAGGCCCGCGGGGGTGATGCGAAAAACCAGCGCCGGCCACGGCGGCAAGACGGCAGGCCAGTCCTGAACGTCCAGCGCCACCACGCTGCCAGCGTGCGGCTGCAGCCGCTGCATGGCCGCGGGTTCGCGTCCCAGCACATGGTTGATGAGCAAGGTCAAGCGCTCGACGGCGGCTGGGGCGAGCATGTCGTTCAGGGCGTGCTTCATGCGTCGATTGTAGGTAGGCCGTGGCCTCAGGCCAGGTCGCCAGGGCGCGCGGGCAAACGCACCGCGCCCAGCGAGGCAGGTGCGCAGCAGGTCGGAACGGACGTCGGGCAGGAGGGCGGGTGGCAGCGCAGGGCGGGGTGAGGCACAGGGCAACAAGGCCGGGGGTCACACCAGGTGCCGTGCCCGGCATTCGTCAGGCCCGGCGAGGGCCGGCGCAGGACGAAAGCGGTCCACGGGGCGTACCGGGGCGACCCTTCAGCGACGGGCTGGACCCGTCGGCGGCTGGGTGGCTGCGCGGCTCGCCGCACGGGGCCACAACCCGGCAGCGCAGTTTCTTTGCGGAGCCGCCTGCCGTGTCCGCCCTCGTGGCTGCCGTGGCCGAGCCCACCCTCGCGGTGGCCAGTCTGCTGGGTTGGGCCTGGGCGCTGCACGGCCACATCAGCCGGGTCGATCTGGCGCTGGCCTTGGTGGTGCTGGCGCTGAGCTTTCCAGGTCGCAATCGCCTGCGCAAGCCCGTGGCTGCGGTCTGGTCCGAGCTGTTCACGGCCTGGCTGATCCGCGCGGTCGTGATCGGTCTGGGGCTGTGGGTGACGGGCAGCCTGGCCGAGGTGGACGTCCGGGTTCTGGCCGGTGCCTGGTCCGCCACCGTGCTGCTGACGGGCCTGTGCACCCAGGCTGTGGGGCGGCTGACCGACTGGTGGCAGGCCCTGCCGCATCGTCGCCGGCGCGCCATCGTCATCGGCGCCGGGCCGCTGGCCACGCGCGTCGGGCAGGCCCTGGGCCAGCAGTCGGGCCGGGGCGTGGACCTGATCGGCTGCTTTGACGACAGGCTCGATGCGCGCCTGGACCCGGGCGCGCGCGGCATGCGCCGCGGCGACCTGGCCGAAGTGGTCGATTTCATCCATCGGCGCGGCGTGCAGGACGTCTACATCACGCTGCCGTTGGGCTCGCGCGCCCCTGGCGCCGTGGGGCCGCCGGGCTGGGACGGCAGCCCCCAGGCCTGCCGCCTGCAGGGGCTGTTGCGGGCGCTGCAGGACACGACGGTCTCGGTGCACTACGTACCCGATCTGCTGGACGTCCAGGTCATCCGGGGTCGCCTGCGCGACATCAACGGCGTGCCCGTGCTGGGCCTGTGCGAGACGCCGTTCACCGGCATCAACCAGCTCGTCAAGCGGGTGGAGGACCTGGTGCTGGCCAGCCTGATCCTGGTGCTGATCGCGCCGCTGTTGCTGGCCGTGGCCGCGGGGGTGAAGCTGAGCTCGCCCGGGCCGGTGCTGTTCCGCCAACGGCGCAACGGCCTGGACGGCAGGGAGATCTCGGTGTGGAAGTTCCGCTCCATGCGTACGCTGGACAACGGGCCGGTGGTCAGGCAGGCCACGCGGGGCGACCCGCGCATCACCCCGTTCGGCGCCTTCATCCGCCGCACCTCGCTGGACGAACTGCCCCAGTTCTTCAACGTGCTGCAAGGTCATATGAGCATCGTCGGCCCGCGGCCGCACGCCGTGGCGCACAACGACGAGTACCGCGAGCTGATTCGCGCCTACATGGTGCGGCACAAGGTCAAGCCCGGCATCACCGGCTGGGCCCAGGTCAACGGCCACCGTGGTGAGACCGACACCCTGGACAAGATGCGCGCCCGCGTGGCCTACGACCTGCAGTACCTGCACCACTGGTCCCTGGGACTGGACCTGCAGATCATCGCCCGCACGGTGAGGCTGGTGCTGGCAGACCGTCATGCGTACTAGGCCCGGTCGCGCCCGCGGGCGCCGCACCCTCACCCACACGCCTGCGGCTGCCGGCGTGGCATCTCACCCCCACCCTGAAAGGATGCCCATGGCCCTGAAGAACCGGCGCTTGCTGCGCAGTGTCCTGTACGTCTGCTCGCTGGCCTTGTCAGCCAGCGCCTGGGCCCAGCGTCCCGGGTGGACCTGGAGCGTGGCCGAACAGCTCACCCACGACTCCAACCTGTACAGGCTGCCGGACGGCATCTTGCCGGCTTCCGGCACATCGCGGTCGGACACCTTGTCCACCACTTCGCTGGACCTGTCGCTGGACCTGCCTTTCGGCCGCCAGCGGCTGCTGGGCCATGCCGGACTGGAGGCGCTGCGCTACCGCGTGCACGATGAGCTCGACCACGACGCGCACCACGCCGATCTGCGGCTGGACTGGGAGACGGCCGGCCGCCTGTCCGGACAGTTGCGGGCCGCCTCGGCGCGCTCGCTGCGACCGCTGGACCCGCGCGCGGCCGTCGGCACCGAGACGCGCAACCTGGAGACCACCGACGAGGCGGCGGCCGTGGTTCGGTTGGGAGGCGTGGGACGCCTGGCCGTGGAGGGTCTGCTGGGCGGGCGCGGCGTGCGTTACACCGACCCGGCCTTCGACAGCGCTGAATTGCGGACGAACTCGGCCGCGCTGGGCTTGCGCTGGCGTCCGGGCGGCGCCACCACGCTGGGCACCGCCTGGCGGCAGACGCGGGGTCGGTACCTCAACAGCGCCGCCGACGATGACCGCTACCGCACCCGCGCCCTGGACCTGTGGATGACCTGGGCATCAGCACCCGCGCAGCGCCTGTACCTGCGTGCCAGCCCGTTGCGGGCCCGCTACGACTTGCGCAGCGAGCGCGACTTCTCAGGACTCACGGGCGCGATGGCCTGGCAGTGGCAGCCTCGCAGCCTGTGGCGGGTGACGGCCCGGGCCGTGCGCGACCTGGGACAGGACGCCTACCTGGAGCGCTACGGACTGGAAGATGCCGCGGCGCAGGCCCTGCCTGGCGGCCATGTGGATGACGGCGTGGTGCTGACCCGGCTGACACTGAGCGCGGAGCGGGCGGTGACCGCCAAGGTGCAGGCCGCGGTTTACGCAGGATGGACGCGACGCAACCTCACCAGTGTGCTGCCGCAGGGCGCCAGCGCCGGCGCCCTGACGGCGCGCGACACCACCTCCCAGTACGGCCTGGGGGTGCGCTGGGCACCGCGCCGCGGCACCCAGCTGGGCTGCGATGCCAGCGCCGAGCGCCGCAGCGCCGACGGCCTGCTGAGCTCGCCGTACTCGGTACGCCTGGTCAGCTGCTTCGGGCGCCTGGCATGGTGAGCGGCGCGGGCGCTACCGTGCTGCTGACTGGCGCCTGCGGCTACATCGGTTCGCACACCTGGGTGGCGCTGGCGCAGGCTGGCTTTCAGGTGGTGGGGGTGGACAACTTCTCCAACAGCTCGCCCGGCGTGCTGCCCCGCCTGCAGCAGCTGAGCGCACAGGTGCCGCTCTTCGAGCTTGCCGACGTCTGCAACCCCACCGCCCTGGACGCCGTCTTCACCCGCCACCGCATTGACGCCGTGGTCCACTTCGCCGCGCTGAAGGCGGTGGGCGAATCCACTGCCCAGCCCCTGGCCTACTACGACAACAACCTGGGCGGTCTGCTCAAGACCTGCCTGGTGATGCAGGCCCACGGCTGCCGGCGCCTGGTCTTCAGCTCCAGCGCCACGGTGTACGGCGCGCCTGAGCGCCTGCCCATTGCCGAGGACGCGCCGCTGTCGGCCACCAACCCCTACGGCCAGACCAAGCTGGTGGGCGAGACCATCCTGCAAGACCTCGCCCGCGCCGATGCCCGCTGGCGCCACGCGAGCCTGCGCTACTTCAACCCCGTGGGCGCGCACGAGAGCGGTCTCATTGGTGAGGACCCCCGCGGCACCCCCAACAACCTGATGCCCTACGTGGCCCAGGTGGCTGCCGGGCAGCGGCCGTACCTGCAGGTCTTCGGCAACGACTACCCCACGCCCGACGGCACCGGCGTGCGCGACTACCTGCACGTGGTGGATCTGGCCCGGGGCCATGTGGCCGCGCTGCAGTGGCTGCTGGGCGGCGGCGACGCCCTCACCGTCAACCTGGGTACCGGCCGCGGCAGCAGCGTGCTGGAGGTGATCCAGGCCTACGCCCAGGCCAGCGGGCGAGAGATTCCCTACCGCATCGCCCCCCGTCGACCGGGGGATGTGGCCGCATGCTGGGCCGATGCCTCACGCGCCGACGAGGTGCTGGGGTGGCGGGCGCAGCGGGGCCTGGCGCAGATGTGTGAGGACAGTTGGAGGTGGCAGGTACAGAGCTCCTCCACAAACCCGCCGAGGCACCAGTCCCCCAAGCTCGAAACCCGCAGCGGTTCAGGCTTCCGGTAGTCCGGCAACTCGGCGACATCAAGAAGCATCTTGGTCAAGGGTGGTCTCATGGATCACCCTGATGCCGCTAAGCTTGACAGTTCCGCGACCATGCGACTGGCCGAAGATGGCGCGGGCGACTTCAAGGGCGCGCCTGTGCAGGCGGGGGGGGCGAGAAACCCATTCCGGCGATCACGGTGCATGGAGCGGAAAGTCACGAGGGCACGGTCTTGACCATGACAGGATTCCACATCCAACCCGTCATCATGGCGGGCGGCTCGGGCACGCGGTTGTGGCCGCTGTCGCGCGCGGGCTACCCCAAGCAGTTCCTCGTGCTGGACGGCAACAGCAGCCTGCTGCAGCAGGCCGCGCAGCGCTTGATGGCGCTGCCTGATGCGTCCGCGCCGATCGTGGTGGGCAACGAGGAGCACCGCTTCCTCGTGCTGGACCAACTGCGCGAGGCGGGCTGCACGCCCTCGGCCCTTGTGCTGGAGCCGGCCAGACGCAACACCGCCCCGGCCGCCACGCTGGCGGCGCTGCAGGCCGCGCAGGGCGGGGGGGACCCGGTGCTGGTGATCACGCCGGCCGACCAGACCGTCAAGAACCCGGCCGCCTTCACTTCAGCCCTGGAGCGTGCGGCGCAGGAGGCGGCGCAGGGCGCGGTGGTGATCCTGGGCGTCACGCCTGACCGGCCCGAGACGGGTTACGGGTACATCCAGGCCGGGGCCGGTCAGCAAGCCGGCGCAGCAGAAGACCCCGACGGCACAGGCGCTGCGTCAGGTGCGCGGCTGCAGGCCCGCCCCGTCCAGCGCTTTGTCGAGAAGCCCGACGCCGCCACCGCGTCGGACTACCTGGCCTCGGGCGGGTATTTCTGGAACGGCGGCATCTTCGTGCTGCGGGCCAGCACCTGGCTGGCCGCACTCGATCGCTTTCGGCCAGACATCCTGGCCGCCACGCGCAAGGCATTTGACGCCCGCAGCACGGATGCGCTCTTCATACGGCCCGGCAAGGCGGCGTTCGAGCAGGTGCCGGCGGAATCGGTGGACTACGCCGTCCTGGAGAAGTGCCCAGGCAGCGGCATCGCCATCCGCATGGTGCCGCTGGACGCCGGCTGGAACGACCTGGGTGCCTGGGACGCCGTGTGGCAGGTGGCCCCGCAGGACGGGCAGGGCAACGCGTCCACGGGCGACGTGCTGCTGCACGAAAGCCAGGGCACCCTGGTGCACGCCACCCACCGGCTGGTGGGCGTGATCGGGCTGCGCGACGTGGTGGTGGTGGAAACGGCCGACGCCGTGCTGGTCAGCGATCGCACGCGCAGCCAGGACGTCAAGACCCTGGTGGACACGCTTGGCCGTCGGCAGCGCGACGAGCACAACGCGCATCGCAAGGTGCACAGACCCTGGGGGTGGTACGACAGCATCGACGCCGGCGAGCGCTTCCAGGTCAAGCGCATCCTGGTCAAGCCCGGCGCGTCCTTGAGCCTGCAGAAGCACCACCACCGCGCCGAGCACTGGATCGTGGTCAGCGGCACGGCCGAGGTGACCTGCGGCAACCGCAAGATCCTGCTGGCCGAGAACCAGAGCACCTACATTCCCCTGGGCGAGGTGCACCGCCTGGCCAACCCGGGCAAGGTGCCGCTGGAGATCATCGAGGTGCAGTCGGGCAGTTACCTGGGAGAGGACGACATCGTGCGCTTCGAGGACAGCTACGGACGCTGAGCCTGCGCAATCGCGGTCGGTGGGGGGGCGGAACACTGCTGGCTCCTGACACAGCCAAGCCTCGTGACCACCCCCCAGACCGACCTTGCCGACGCGACCCCCGACCCCCGGCGTTCCACGGTTCTGGTGCCGTATCCGGCGGGCACCCGCCTGCCCACGCAGTGGCCCTGCTGGCTGGACAGCGCCTGCGCGCATCTGGGTCCCGTGGCTCTGGTGGTGCGCACGGACGGTAGCCGGCCGGTCGACGGCTTGGATGCGTCAGGCCCGGCAGATGGCGTCGCGCGGTCCCCGCTGGTGGCGCGAGGAGCCAGCGGTGCCCTGACGATCCCGGGCGCCCTGGAGACCGGCGAGCCGGCCGACCTGGCCTGGCACGACGAGGGCTCGGCCGGAACCTTGGCCCGCGCCCTGGCGCGGCAGCCCCGCCCGCTGGATCTGCCCCGGCTGCCGCTGGGCTCGCCCAGCTTGCAGGCGCTCACCAGCGCCTTCAGGGGCCGGGGCTGGGTGCGCGTGCGCGAGGCCCACGGCTCGCCGTACATCGAGCTGGATGCACGCTGGACGCAGCCGCTGCACCAGTTCAACAGCGGGCGACAGTCGGACTTCCGGCGCGCGCAGCGCCGTGCCGAGCAGGCCGGCGAGTTGAGTTTCGAGGTCCATGCGCCGGCCCCGGGGCTGGCACTGGACCGGCTGATGAACGAAGCCTATGACGTGGAATCACGCAGTTGGAAGGGCGAAGAAGGCACCGCGCTGGCCGTGGACCCCCTGCTCGGTCCCTTCTACCGCCGACTGGCGCAGGCGGCCGCGCAGGCAGGACTGCTGCGCCTGTGCTTTCTGCGCATCGCCGGCCAGGCCGCAGCCACGCAGCTGGCCCTGCAGGGCGAGGGCCGCCTCTGGCTGATGAAGATCGGCTACGACGCCGCCTACGCGCGCTGCAGTCCGGGCCAGTTGCTGATGCTGCACACCATCGGCCACGCGGCCGCACAGGGCCTGAGTTCCTACGAAATGCTGGGCAACGCGGCGGCCTGGACGGCGGGCTGGACACGGACCCTGCGTCCCTTCGTGCAGGTGCGCGCCTACCCCGCGTCCTGGCTGGGTGCGCGCACCCTGTGCGGGGATGCCTCGCGCGCAGCCTGGACGCGCTGGCGGGCCTGGTCCGGCCAGCGCAAGACGCAGGCGACACAAGCGTGAGCCTGCCGATGCATGCCACCCTCAAGCGCTGGGCCTACGCATTGGGTGAGCCGGTGCTGCGCCGGGCCAGCCGCGCCTACGTGCCGGGGCCGCGGCTGGAGGATGCGCTGCAGTGGGTCCGGCATCGTGCCCCCGCAGGATGCAGTTTCACCTTCGGCTACTTCAACGACGCGCTGGACGACCCCGTACAGGTGGAACACGCCTGCAGCCGCAGCATGCAGGCCCTGGCCACCTGCGGCCCGCCAGAAGCACCCTCCACGGGGTACTGCTCACTGAAGGTGCCGGCACTGGGTTACAGCGCCGCGGCACTGCAGCGCCTGGCCCGGCAGGCCGCCGCGCACGGCCAGCGGCTGCACTTCGACAGCCACGGCCCGCAGACCGCGCAACCCACGCTGGCCGCCCTGGACGCTCTGCGGCCGCACCACCCGGACCTCGGCCTCACGCTGCCGGGGCGGTGGGTGCGCAGCCTGGAAGACGCCGACTGGGCCGTGCAGCGCGGGCTGCGCGTGCGCGTGGTCAAGGGACAGTGGCCCTGCCCCCGGCAGCCGGACGCGGACCCGCGCCTGGGGTTTCTGGCGCTGATCGACCGCCTGGCCGGCCGGGTGGCCGAAGTGGCCGTGGCCACGCATGACGCCGCCCTGGCCCGCGAGGCCGCGCAGCGGTTGGCGGCCCGAGGAACGGCCTGCGAGCTGGAGCTGCTGTGTGGTCTGCCCCGACACAGCGTGATCGCCCTGGCCCGATCACAGGCGCTGCCCGTGAGGTTGTACGTCCCCTTCGGCCAGGCCTGGCTGCCGTATGCCTTGAGCCAGGTGCTCAGGCAGCCGGGCCTGTGGCCCCGGCTGCTCAAGGACAGCCTGGCCCAAGCCTGGCGGCCCGGAGCGCCCTAGCCCGGATATTTCACGAGTGGAGCACTGGATGACTGGGAGGCGCGATTTGGCCGACTTTTGTGGGGCGCGTGCCCGTCAATGGGGCAATGGATGCGCTGCATGGGGGTGAGGTCGCGCATTCGGGCGTGCTTGCCCCT
>JBJTZN010000020.1:0-17392 GCA_046087245.1 Rubrivivax sp. | reverse complement strand
GAGCGGGCGTTCCAAATGGTGCCGATCTAGGCGCAAAGCACAGCCGTAGCCCGGGCTACGGCGAGCATTTGCAACGACGAGCGGGGCCGCTTGGGGCGGACGAGCGGGTGCGCGGGGATTTTTCACAAGCTCTCAGGAGTCGGCATGTCGCAGTCCGCCGCCGAAATGCACACCTACTACGCCGCCAGGGCCCCGTACTACGACGACGTCTACCTGAAGCCTGAGCGTCAGCAGGACATCGCGTTCCTGGCCGCCCATTTGAAGTCAGTCTTCGCGGGACGCCAGGTGCTGGAGGTGGCCTGTGGCACGGGCTACTGGACGCAGCACATCGCTGCCACGGCGCATCGCGTCCTGGCCACCGATGGTCTGGCCGAGCCGTTGGCGTTCGCCAGGATTCGCCCCGCCAACGCGCAGGTGCTGTTTGAGGTGGCTGATGCGTACACGCTGCCCCCAAGCCTGGGGGTCTTCGACGCGGCGTTCGCGGGGCTGTGGTTTTCGCACGTACCACGGGCCCGCAGAAGCGAGTTCTTTCGTGCCCTTCACGCTAGGCTGCAGCCCGGGGCGACGGTGGTCCTGCTGGACAACTCGACCGTGCAACTGATCGATCATCCGCTGGCGGAGACAGACCCGGAAGGCAACACCTACCAAAGGCGTGTGTTGCGCGACGGCACCACGCACCGCGTGCTGAAGAACTTCCCCAGCGAATCGGAGCTGTTCGCGCACCTCAAGCCGCTTGTCTGCGGCTTTGGCTTTCGCATGCTGCAGAACTTCTGGCTTCTGGAGTACAGGCTGTGTGAAGCCTGACCTGCTGCACGGCGCGCTCTCGCCCTGCCGTTCGGGTGTCCGCTCAAGCCCTGGCCTGCGGCTGCCTTGCCAGCCACAGCAAGGCCCCGCCCACCAGCGCGATGGGCACCAGCGAGCCCAGGTTCAGGACGGTCCAGCCCTGGGTGGTGACCAGCGCGCCTGAGGAGAACGAGCTCACGGCCATGGTGGCGAACACGCAGGTGTCCATCGCGCCCTGGGCCTTGTTCTTCTCTTCCGGGCGGTAGGTGGTGGTCAGCAGCGTGCTGCCGCCGGTGTAGAGGAAGTTCCAGCCCACGCCCAGCACGAACAGCGCCACCAGGAACTGCATCAGGTCCACGCCGCTCAAGGCCACCGCCACGCACACCAGGTTCAGCAGCACCCCCACGCCCATCACGGGAAGGGCGCCGAAGCGCTTGATGAGGTGGCCGGTGAAGAAGCTGGGGACGAACATGCCCAGCACATGCCACTCCAGCACCAGCGTGGCCGAGGAGAAGGGGTGCCGGCACTGCTGCATGGCCAGGGGCGTGGCCGACATCAGCAGGTTCATCACCCCGTAGCCCAGCGCGGCAGCGGCCACGGCCACCACAAACACGGGCTGGCGCGCGATCTCGGACAGCGGTCGGCCCGCAGCGGTGCCTTTGGCAGGCGCCTGGTGCGGCGGGAATTCGATGAAGCTCAGGGCCGTGAAGGCCACCAGCGCCACGCCAATCAGGGCCAGGTAGGCGCCGACGAAGCGGGTGCCTGCCAAGTCCACCGTCAGGTCGGCCAGGTTGGGCCCGATGAAGGCGCCGACGATGCCGCCGGCCAGCACCAGCGACAAGGCCTGTTCCTTGTACGAGGGGGCCACCAGCTCGGGCCCGGCGAAGCGGTACAGCGCCGCGTTGGCCTGGTAGAAGCCTGCCAGCGTGGTGGCCGCCAACAGCAGACCGAAACTTTGCGCCTGCACGGCCCAGGCGCAGGCGGCGGCCGAGAGCGCGGCCATGCCCAGCCCGAGCTGGAACGAGCGCTTGCGTCCCCACTGCCTCTGCAGCCGCGCTACCAGCGGCGCGCTCAGCGCCCCGCCGACGACGTAGCCGGTGACCGGCAGCGTGGCCATCCATCCCACCGGCGCGAGCGCGAAGCCCACCAGCCCATTGACCGCGATGAAGGTCACGGTGTTGGTCAGGAACATGCCCTGGCAGAAGGCCAGCAGCAGCAGGTGTCGGTTCATGAGCCATCATCGCACCGCCTGCCCACGCGGTCCCGGCCCGAGGGCGGTGGGCAGACCCCGGCGCGGTGCCGGCAGCGCCTTGCAGTCAGTCTTGCCTGCGGGGCCGAACAGGCGCACACTGAGGTGGCCCGGTCGCCGGGATCGTTGCGGCCACCAGGGATTGTCATGGCCACTTCCCTAGACCCCAGGAGGTATGGATGAATCTCACGATCAGCGGTCATCATCTAGAAATCACGCCGTCTTTGAGAGAGTATGTACTTACAAAGTTGGACCGGGTCATGCGCCACTTCGACCAGGTCGTGGATGTCAACGTGCTACTGACCGTGGAGAACATGAAGGAAAAGGAGCGACGGCAGAAGGCCGAGGTGACCCTTCATGTCAAGGGCCGCGACATCTTCGTCGAGCAATCCCACGAGGACTTGTACGCCGCCATCGACCAGTTGATGGACAAGCTGGACCGTCAGGTCGTGCGTCACAAGGACAGGGTGCAGGACCACCACCACCAGGCCGGCAAGCGCATCGACGTCCGCGCCGTCTGAGTTGAGCGACCCCCACCTGTGCACCGCAGGCCACAGGATCAGGGGAAGATGTCTCAAGATGGTCATCGTCCGCGTCGGATGCCTCCATAATCATCGTCCCTTGATCGTTCTCCGCCCCCCGGTCCGGATCCTTGCGGGCCGGGAGTGGTCGAACCCATGAACCGTCTCGCCGCCATCCTGCCTGCCAGCAACGTGCTGGTGAATGTGGACGCCTCCAGCAAGAAACGTGTTTTCGAGCAGGCCGGCCTTCTGTTCGAAAACCAGCACGCCATCGCACGCAGCACGGTCACCGACAACTTGTTCGCCCGAGAGCGGCTGGGCTCCACGGGGCTGGGGCATGGGGTGGCCATCCCCCACGGCCGCATCAAGGGATTGAAAAGTCCGCTGGCAGCCGTGCTGCGCCTGCAGCAGCCCATCGCCTTCGACGCGCCAGACGATGAGCCCGTGTCGCTGCTGATCTTCCTGCTGGTGCCCGAAGCAGCGACGCAGCGCCATCTGGAGATCCTGTCGGAGATCGCCGAGATGCTGTCCGACCGTGCCTTGCGCGACAACCTGAAGACGCAGGCGGCAGCCGGCACGCTGCACCAGTTGATCGCCGACTGGCAGCCCTTGAAGTCGGTGGCGTGAAACCCACCTCGATCAGCGCCGAGACGCTGTTCGAGGCGCACCGCGAGACGCTGCGCTGGCAGTGGGTGGCCGGACACGCCCATCCCGAGCGCCAGTTCGCCGACGCCGCCGTTCGCGACGCCCGCTCCTCGGCGGATCTGGTGGGCTACCTGAATTACATCCACCCCTACCGGGTGCAGATCGTGGGTCGGCGAGAGGTGGCCTACCTGCAGGCCTCCAGCACGGAGGACCTGGAGCGGCGCATCGCCCGCATCGTCACCCTGGAGCCTCCCTTCCTCATCGTCGCCGACGACCAGGTGCCGCCCGAGCGCCTGGTGGCAATGTGCGATCGTGCAGAGATCCCCCTGTTCGTCACGCGCGAGTCCGCAGGCCAGGTGATCGACGCCATGCGCGCGTATCTCGGCCAGCGCTTTGCCGAGCGGACCACCCGCCACGGGGTGTTCATGGACATCCTGGGCCTGGGCGTGCTGCTCACGGGCGAATCCGGCCTGGGCAAGAGCGAGCTGGGGCTGGAGCTGGTGTCACGCGGCCACGGCCTGGTGGCCGACGACGCGGTGGACTTCTTCCGCATCTCGCAGACCGCCGTCGAGGGCCGATGCCCCGAGCTGCTGATGAACCTGCTGGAGGTGCGCGGCATCGGCCTGCTGGACATCAAGGCCATCTTCGGCGAGACCGCGGTACGGCGCAAGATGCGCCTGAAGCTCATCGTCCACCTGGTGCGCAAGGAGACCATGGAGCGCGATTTCGAGCGCCTGCCCCACGAGCCGCTGTACGAGGACGTGCTGGGCCTGCAAGTGCGCAAGGTGGTCATCTCGGTGGACGCCGGCCGCAACCTCGCGGTGCTGGTGGAAGCCGCGGTGCGCAACACCATCTTGCAGCTGCGCGGCATCGACACCTACCAGGAGTTCATCGAACGCCATCAGCAGGCCTTGGGCCAGGCGGACACGGAACCGACCTGACTGCGCGGGCGCCCGGAGCGCCCGCAGAGTGCGCACGCAGCCCTCAACGGGTGCGGTGCTCGCAATCGGGGCGGACGCAGGTGGCGTACAGCGCCAGCGAATGCTCCTGCAGGTCAAAGCCCCGTGCCTGCGCCACGGCACGCTGGCGCTGTTCGATGTCGGGGTCGAAGAACTCTTCCACGCGGCCGCAGGTCAGGCACACCAAGTGGTCGTGGTGCTGGCCCTCGTTGAGCTCGAACACCGACTTGCCGGACTCGAAGTTGCTGCGCGTGAGCAGCCCGGCCTGCTCGAACTGCATCAGCACCCGGTAGACGGTGGCCAGGCCGATGTCCGCGCCGTCCAGCATCAGGGCGCGGTACACGTCCTCGGCGGTCAGGTGGCGGCGCTGGGTACGCTCGAAAACCCCCAGGATCTTCAGCCGCGGCAAGGTGGCCTTCAGTCCACTGCTCTTGAGTTCTTCGGCACGGTTCATCGGGGGCTCTTCGAGGGGCGGAGCGGCAGGCCCCGGACAGGCGGCCCACACTAGAATCCTCACATGATATCGACCTGTTCAACGCAGCCCGGCACCATGGCCCTGGGCGCTCTCGGGCTCACGCTGCTGCTCAGCGGCTGCGGCATCCGCCAGATTGCCTCGGACGGCAGCCTGCTGGGGCTGGTCACGCCCTACCGCATCGACATCGTGCAGGGCAACGCCATCACCCGCGAGCAAATGGCGCTGGTCAAGCCGGGCCTGTCACGAGCGCAGGTGCGGGACATCCTGGGCACACCGCTGCTGACCGATCCCTTCCACGCCGACCGCTGGGACTACCTGTTCACCATCCGGCGCCCCAACACCGAACCGCAGCGCCGCAGCATCGTGGCCCACTTCGAGGGCGATGTGCTCAAGAAGATCGATCTGCCTCAGGGGCCGCTGCCGACGGAGGAGCAGTTCGTCGCTTCCATCGATCCGGTCAAGCGCAAGATCGAGCCCCGGGTTCTGGAGCTCACCGAGGCGCAGCGCCAGGCGCTGCCCACACCCGCACGCAGCCCGGCGCAGGCACCCGCTCAGGCCGGTGGCACCACCCGCACCTACCCGCCCCTGGAGCCCTTGTGAGGGTGGCCGTCGCGGGCAGTTCCGGTCGCATGGGCCGGATGCTGATCGAGGCCATCGTGGCCAGCGACGACCTGCACCTGCACGCGGCCCTGGACATGCCTGGCAGCCCGGCGGTGGGCCAGGACGCCGCCGCCTTCCTCGGACGCGCCACGGGCGTGGCTGTCCGGGCGGACGTGGAGACGGCCTTGACCGGGGCTGACGTCCTCATCGATTTCACACGGCCCGAGGGCACCCTGGCGCATCTGGCCGCCTGCGCCCGGCTGGGCGTCAAGGCGGTGGTGGGCACCACGGGCTTCAGCCAGGCCCAGCAGGCCGAGATCAGCGCCATCGCCCAGTCCGTGGCCATCGTCCTGGCGCCCAACATGAGCGTGGGCGTGAACGTGGTGCTCAAGTTGCTGGACATGGCGGCTCGCGCCCTGCACGAGGGCTACGACGTCGAGGTGATCGAGGCCCACCATCGCCACAAGGTGGATGCCCCCAGCGGCACCGCCTTGAAGATGGGCGAGGTGCTGGCCCAGGCCCTGGGCCGTGACCTGGCGGGCTGTGCCGTCTTTGCCCGCCAGGGGGTCACCGGCGAGCGCGATCCTTCGACCATCGGCTTTTCCACCATCCGGGGCGGCGACATCGTGGGCGACCATACCGTGCTGTTTGCCGGCACGGGCGAGCGCATCGAGATCACCCACCGCAGCAGCAGCCGCGCCGGCTTGGCGCAGGGCAGTCTGCGCGCGGCTCGCTTCCTGGCAGGCCGCCGCACGGGCCTGTTCGGCATGAACGACGTGCTGGGGATGTGAGGATCGCGTGGCAGGGCTGACGGACTTCCTGCAGCAAAGCGACGCGGTCGGGCGCGCGGTGGCGGTGCTGCTGCTGCTCATGTCCATCGGCGCCTGGGCCGTGATCGTGTGGAAGGCCCTGGTGCTGCGCCGGGTCTTGGCCGACCTGCACCGCGCCATTCCCGCTTTCTGGGACGCCACGTCGCTGGAGCAGGGGCAAGCCCGCCTGGTCGGACTGGACCGGGAAAGGCTGCTGAGCCTGCTGGTGCAGGCCGCGGCCCAGCCGCCCTCGGGTGCCAGTCTGGCCGGCCAGGGGGCGGCCGAATCCCAGCGCACCCGGCGACTGCGCGACGCGCTGCAGCAGGGTCTGGGTCATCTGCAGATGGGCCAGGTGGCCTTGGCCTCCATCGGCAGCACGGCACCCTTCGTCGGCCTCTTCGGCACGGTCTGGGGCATCTACCACGCGCTCGTGGCCATCGGCACGGGCGGCCCCTTCTCCATCGACAAGGTGGCGGGTCCGGTGGGCGAGGCGCTGGTGATGACGGCCGCTGGTCTGGCAGTGGCCATCCCTGCCGTGCTGGCCTACAACCTGTTCGGCAAGTGGATCGGGCGCTGCGAGGAACAACTCGAAGGCTTCGCGCACGATCTGCGCGAACTCCTGTGTGGCGGCGCCGGAGCTCAGGGCCCCTGGCGGGACGACTGAGCTTGCGCAGTCGCGGCGCGCCATGACTTTCGGCCGGCTCGAGCGGCGCACCGCGCCCACGCCCATGAGCGACATCAACATGACGCCGCTCATCGACGTGATGCTGGTGCTGCTGGTGATCTTCATCGTGGCCGCGCCGCTGATGGCCTCCAGCCTGCAGTTGGACTTGCCGCGCAGCGAAGGCGCCAAGCCCACGAAGTCGGTGCAGAGCCTGTCCTTGGCCATCGATGCGCAGGGGCAGGTGTTCCTGGCCGAACAGGCCCTGCCTGCCGACCAGTGGCAGAAGCGCATCCGCGCTGCCGTCCAGGCCGCGGCCCAGGCCGACCCCGCCACCGAGGTGCAGTTGCGCGCCGACACCCGTGTGCCCTACGGCCGCGTGGCCGAGCTCATCGGTCTGGTGCAGGACGGCGGTCTGTCGCGCATCGGTTTCGTCACCGACGCCGCACCGCGCTGATCGGACCTCCAAGACAAGGCGGCCCCCGGGCGGCCGCGGCGGGATCCCACGCGCTCCAGGCCCTGCCCGCGGGACCCGGCTTCTACAATCGTCGCATGAATGAAAAGTACGTCCCGGCCGAGGTGGAAGCCGCGGCTCATGCCGACTGGAACGCGCGCGACGCCTACCGCGTGACCGAAGACGCGAGCCGCCCCAAGTTCTACGCCTGCTCGATGCTGCCCTACCCCAGCGGCAAGCTGCACATGGGGCATGTGCGCAACTACACCATCAATGACATGCTGACCCGGCATCTGCGGATGAAGGGCTACAACGTGCTCATGCCGATGGGCTGGGACGCCTTCGGCCTGCCCGCGGAAAACGCGGCCATGAAGAACAAGGTGCCACCGGCGAAGTGGACCTACGACAACATCGCCCACATGAAGGGGCAGATGCTGGCCATGGGCCTGGCCATCGACTGGAGCCGCGAGGTCGCCACCTGCACGCCCGCGTACTACAAGTGGAACCAGTGGCTGTTCCTGAAGATGCTGGAAGCCGGCATTGCCGAGCGCCGCACCCAGGTGGTGAACTGGGACCCGGTGGACCAGACGGTGCTGGCCAACGAGCAGGTGATCGACGGGCGCGGCTGGCGCTCCGGTGCCCTGGTGGAAAAACGCGAGATCCCCGGCTACTACCTGAAGATCACGCAGTACGCGCCCGAGTTGCTGGACCACGTGCAGCACCACCTGCCGGGCTGGCCCGAGCGCGTGAAGCTGATGCAGGAGAACTGGATCGGGCGCAGCGAAGGCGTGCGCTTCGCCTTCACGCACGACATCCGGGGTGCGGACGGGCATCCGCTGCAGGGCGGCCAGATGTTCGTCTTCACCACCCGCGCCGACACGGTCATGGGCGTGACCTTCTGCGCCGTGGCGCCTGAGCACCCGCTGGCGCTGCACGCCGCGCGCACCAGCGCCGAAGTGGCGGCCTTCATCGAGGAATGCAAGGCCGGCGGCACCACCGAGGCCGAACTCGCCACGCAGGACAAGAAGGGTGTGCGCACCGGCCTGACCGTGACGCACCCGCTGACCGGCGCCCCCGTGGACGTCTGGGTGGGCAACTACGTGCTGATGAGCTACGGCGACGGCGCCGTGATGGGCGTGCCCGCGCATGACGAGCGCGACTTTGCGTTTGCGCTGAAGTACGGCATCCCCATCCGCCAGGTCATTGCCGTGGACGGCGAGGGCCCGTACGACACGACGCGCTGGCACGAGTGGTACGCCGACAAGTCGCGGGCGCGCGTCATGGCCTCCGGCGCCTATGACGGGCTGGACCACAAGGCGGCCGTGGACGCGGTGGCGCTCGACCTGGCCGCGAAGGGCCTGGGCGAAAAAAAGACCACCTGGCGCCTGCGCGACTGGGGCATCAGCCGCCAGCGCTACTGGGGCACGCCGATCCCCATCATCCACTGCGACGAACACGGCGCGGTGCCGGTACCGGAGAAGGACCTGCCGGTGGTGCTGCCCGAGGACTGCATCCCCGACGGCAGCGGCAACCCGCTGAACAAGCACGCCGGCTTCCACGCGGGCGTGACCTGCCCGGTGTGCGGCAAGCCCGCGCGGCGCGAGACCGACACGATGGACACCTTCGTGGACTCGTCGTGGTACTTCATGCGCTACTGCGATGCCCAGCTCGATGGCGCCATGGTGGGCGACGGCACCGCCTACTGGATGCCGATGGACCAGTACATCGGCGGCATCGAGCACGCGGTGCTGCACCTGCTGTACGCGCGCTTCTGGACCAAGGTGATGCGCGACCTGAAGCTGGTGAAAGTGGACGAACCCTTCACCAAGCTGCTGACCCAGGGCATGGTGCTGAACCACATCTACTCCCGCCGCGGCGACAAGGGCGGCACCGAGTACTTCTGGCCGCACGAGGTGGAGAACACCTTCGACGACAGCGGCAAGATCAACGGCGCCAAGCTGAAGGAAGCCAAGGGCGACCTGCCCCCCGGCACCGCGATCACCTACGAGGGCGTGGGCACCATGTCCAAGTCCAAGAACAACGGTGTGGATCCGCAGGACCTGATCGACCGCCATGGCGCCGACACGGCGCGCCTGTTCGTGATGTTCGCCTCGCCGCCGGAGCAGACGCTGGAGTGGAACGACGCCGGCGTGGAAGGCGCGCACCGCTTCCTGAAGCGCGTGTGGGCCTTTGCGGCGGGCCACGCGGGCACGCTGCAGCGCGCCACTGCCGGCGACTTGAGCCAGGCCGCCCTGCGCGCTGAAGCCAAGGCGCTGCGACGCGAGGTGCACCTGGTGCTGCGCCAGGTGAGCTACGACTACGAGCGCATGCAGTACAACACCGTGGTGTCGGGCTGCATGAAGCTGCTGAATGCGCTCGAAGCCTTCAAGCCTGACAGCAGCGAGGGCGACGCGGCCGTGCTGTGCGAGGGCACCTCGGTGCTGCTGCGAGCGCTGTATCCGGCCTGCCCGCACCTGACCTCGGTGCTGTGGCGCGACCTCGGTCTGGAAGCAGCGGTGGGCGACCTGCTCGACGCCCCCTGGCCCGAGGTCGACGAGGCCGCGCTGGTGCAGGACGAAATCGAGCTCGTGCTGCAGGTCAACGGCAAGACCCGCGGGGCGATCCGCGTGCCGGCCAGCGCCGAACGTGCGGCCATCGAGGCCCTGGCCACCGCCAGCCCGGAGACAGGTCGATTCACCGAAGGCCGCCCGGTCAGGAAGGTGATCGTGGTCCCTGGCCGGCTGGTCAACGTGGTGGCCTGACGCGCCATGGCACACCGGCGCCCGGATGAGGCAGGCCACCGCGCGGCGTCCGGTGGGCCGGCTGACGGACCGCTTCAGGCGGGGATGTCCCGACGAGGGTGGCTGTGGGCCGGGCAGACAGCCGCCTGTAGCGCCCTGGTCCTGGCGCTGACGGGCTGCGGCTTCCAACTGCGGCGCGAGCCTTCCCTGCCCTTCAAGCGCATCGCCCTGTCGGGGTTCGGCGCGCGCTCCACCCAGGCCGCCGCCCTTCGGCGCGCCGCGGGCACTGGCGTGGAGTTCCTCGGTGCCCCTGCCCAGGCGGAGGTGGTGGTGGTGGCCCTGAGCGAGACCAAGGAACGGGGCGTCGTGGGCTCCAGCGCGGCGGGCCAGGTGCGTGAGCTGCGCCTGGTGGTGAAACTGCGCTACCGGGTGCTGGGACGTGACGGTCAGGAGTGGCTGGGGCCGACCGAGCTGACCCAGTACCGCGACATGACCTACAACGAGACCGACGCCTTGGCCAAGGAACTGGAAGAGGGTCAGCTGGTGCGCGACATGGAGGCCGACATCGCCCGGCAGGTGGTGCGTCAGTTGTCTACCCTGCGGCGGCCCTGAGATGCAACTGCGGCCCGACCAGCTCAGCGCCCACCTCGCCAACGCCGCGCAGGACGGCCTGAAGCCGCTGTACACCGTGGTCGGCGACGAACCCCTGCTGCAGCAGGAAGCCGCCGATGCCCTCCGGGCCGCGGCGCGCGCGTGCGGCTGCAGCGAGCGCGAGATCTTCAACGTCAGCGGGGCGCACTTCGACTGGAGCGGTGTGCTGGGCGCAGCCCAGGAAAGAAGCCTGTTCGCCGAGGCCAAGATCATCGAGATCCGCATCCCTTCAGGCAAGCCGGGCAAGGAGGGCAGCGAGGCCCTTCAGCGCTATGTGGAGCAGTTGCCTGAAGGCGTGGTGACCCTGGTGCTGCTGCCCGCCGTGGAGTACGCACAACTCAAGAGCGCATGGTTCACCGCCCTGCAAGCGCAAGGCGTGATGGTCAAGGTGGAACCCGTGGAGCGCCCGGCCCTGCCCGCGTGGATTGCGCGGCGCCTGGCCGCGCAAGGCCAGCGCGTGCGCGAAGGTGAGGAGGGCCAACGCACGCTCGCCTTCTTCGCGGACCGCGTGGAAGGCCACCTGCTGGCCGCCCACCAGGAGATCAGCAAGCTCGCCCTGCTGTACCCCCCGGGGGAACTGACGGCCGAGCAGGTGGAATCGGCTGTGCTGAACGTGGCGCGCTACGACGTGCGCCAGCTGTGCGAAGCCGTGCTGGCCGGCCAGGTGGGCCGCGCCTGGCGCATTCTGGACGGCTTGAAGGCCGAGGGCGAGTCGCCCGTGGCCGTGCACTGGCCGCTGGCCGACGACCTGCGCGCCCTGCAGCGCGTGCGCGCGGCGCTGGACCTGGGCCAGCCCCTGCCCATGGCCCTGAATACTGCCCGGGTGTGGGGGCCACGGCAGCGCCCGATCGAACGCGCGGCGGCGCTGCTGAGCCAGCGCGCCCTCACCCGCCTGGTGGGCGCGGCCAGCCTGTGCGATGGCATCACCAAGGGCTTGCGGCAACCCGACTGGCCTGACGACCCCTGGGAAACCCTGCGGCGGCTGATCCTGATGACACTGCACTTCACCGCACCGCGCCAGAGTGCCAGCCGCGCCACCCCGGGCTCAGGCGCCACATCCAAGGGCGGCCGGCCGGCCTCACTGGTGCTGAGCGTCTGACCACAGGGGGCTCGCCATGCCCCCGCTGAGCATTCAGCCAGTGATCGCGCAGCGCCGGTCAGAGGACCCTTCAGTACCCGCGCGCCCGGTCCACCAGGTGCAGCAGGGGCTGGCCCGCCTGGAGCCGGGCCAGGTTCGAGGCCACCACGTCGGCGGCGCTGCGCAGGTCGGTCAACGCTGCCACATGCGGCAGCACCGTCACGCGAGGGAGTTGCCAGAACGGGTGGTCGGCAGGCAGGGGTTCGCTGGCGAAGACGTCCAGCACGGCATGGGCCAGCCTGCCGGCGGCCAGCGCAGCCAGCAGGTCCGCCTCCACCACATGGCCTCCGCGACCGAAGTTCACCAGCGCGGCGCCAGCCTTCATGCGGCCCAGGAAACCGGCGTCGATCAAGCCGCGCGTGTGCGGCGTCAAGGGCAGCAGGTTGAGCACGACCTCGGCCATGGCCAGCCCTGTCTCCAGGCCCTGCGTCCCGTGCAGGACCCGCACCCCCGAAGACCCCGGAGGTCCTTCACGGCGCCGCCAGGCCGTCACCCCATAACCCTGCGCCGCCAGCGCTGCCGACACGGCCGCACCCATGGTGCCCAGGCCCAGCACCAGCACCTGCACCTCATCGGCCCGGCGCTGCGGGTGCTGAACCCACTGGGCCTGCTGCTGCTGCCGCGCGTAGGTGAAGAAACCGCGGTGCAGCGCCGTCACCGCCCACAGCGCAGACTCGACCATGGCCGCCGTCATGGCCGGGTCCACCATGCGGGCCAGCGGCACCTGCGCAGGCACCGTGGTATCGGCCATCAGGCGGTCCACGCCCGCCCAGAGGGACTGGATCAGCCGCAGGCCCCGCACCCGGGACAGCGAGCCCGGCTGCGGATTGGCCACGACAGCCACGTCGGCTTGAACGATGTCGTCATCACGGCGGCCCGCCGCGTGGACGATCCACTCATGGCCTGGCGCCGCCGACCGCAAGGCCTCCTGCCAGGCTTGAGCTTCTGCGGGTTCCACTTGAGCGCAAAAGAAGATGCGCATGGGATTCAGGTCTCCGGGCTCGGCAGGTCGGCACGGCCCTGCGCGCAGATGATGAGTCGACGAATCGCCTCGCGGACGGTGGCCTCGCGCACGGCGCAACGGTCGCCCGGGCAGTGCAGCAGCAGCGGCTCGGGCTCGCGTCCCTTGAGGGCCGTGGCCAGCCACACCGTGCCCACAGGCTTGCCCGGCACCGCGCCGCCCGGCCCGGCGATGCCGGTGACGGCCACCGCCAGGTCGGCCGCAGAGTGCCGCAGCGCCCCAGCGGCCATGGCGCAAGCCACCTCAGGGCTGACCGCGCCATGCTGGGCAATGAGCGCGGCGTCCACCCCCAGCATCTGCACCTTGGCCTCGTTGCTGTAGGTGACGAACCCGCGGTCGAACCAGTCGCTGGAGCCGGCCAGCTCCGTGCACGCGGCCGCGATCAGCCCGCCCGTGCAGCTCTCGGCCGTGGCCAGGCGCCAACCGCGTGCACGCAAGGCCTGCGCGAGTTCGCTCACTTCGTTCGTCACGTTCAGGGCCCTCCCCACCACCAGGACTGCAGCACAGGTGCCGCCTGCAGGCCCAGGGCCAGCACCAGCAAGGTGCAGCCCGCCGCCACCAGATCATCGAACAGGATGCCAAAGCCTTGAACCCACCCGATGGGCTGGCCAGGCCGCCGCTTGAACAGGCCGTCCGCCCAGCCCACAGGCCCGGGCTTGACGGCATCGAAAAAGCGGAACAGCGCGAAGGCCAGGCATTGCATCCACCAGCCTGACGGCGTCACCAGCCACAGCACCAGCCAGAAGGCCACGATCTCGTCCCAGACGATGGCCCCAGGGTCGGACATGCCGAGATCACGCGCCGTGCGGGTGCAGGCCCACACGCCTACCCCGAACGCCGCGAGGATGAGGACAGCCCAGTCGGCGGCCTGCAGCCAGGGGGCGAGCACCAGGAACGACGCCCACGCCCAGAGCGTGCCCACCGTTCCCGGGGCCCTGGGCGACAGGCCGCTGCCCAGGCCCAGCGCAAGCCAGCGCGCCGGGTGGCCCAGCATGAAGCGCACGCTCGCGCGGCCTGCTGCCTGGGGTGGCGCCGTCATGACTTGAAGTGGTCGAAGGCCTGCAGCCGGCCCAGGTCCAGTGGCCGGCCTGCCTCGTCCAGCACCCGAAAGCCGGGCTTTGCCGTGATGCGGCCGATGCACTGCACGGGCACCTGCGCCACGGCAGCGGCCTGCAGCACCGCAGCACGGCGCGCCGGTGGTGCACAGAACAGCAGTTCGTAGTCATCGCCCCCGGCCAGCAGGCATTGCTGGCGCAGCGCGGGCGGCTGGCCCGCCAGCACCTGACTGTGGGGCAGCCGGTGAAGCTCCACCTGAGCCCCCACGCCGCTGCGCTGCAGGAGGTGCCCCAGGTCGCCCATCAGCCCGTCGCTGAGGTCGATGGCCGCCGTGGCCACCCCGCGCAGCGCCAGGCCCAGGCCCACGCGGGGCTGGGGCCACTCCATCGCGGCGCGCACCTGCTCGAACTCGGCCCCGCCGAGAGTCACCCGTCCGCGGAAGACCTCCAGCGCCAGGCGCGCGTCACCGAGCCACCCGCTGACCCAGAGCTCGTCCCCAGGGCCGGCACCGCTGCGCAGCAGGGCCTGCCCCACCGGCACCTCGCCCAGGACCGTGATGCACAGGTTCAGCGGGCCGGCCGTCGTGTCGCCGCCCACCAGTTCGATGTCATGCGCCTGCGCCAGCGCGAACAAGCCCTCGGCCAGTTCGGCGACGAAGGCCTCGTCAGCTCGCGGCAATGACAAGGCCAGCGTGAAGGCCAGGGGCCGCGCGCCACAGGCGGCGAGATCGCTCAGGTTCACGGCCAGGGCCTTGTGTCCCAGGCGCCGGGGCTGCACGGTGGACAGGAAGTGGCGTCCTTCGACCAGCATGTCGGTGGACACCGCCAGCTGCATGCCGGGAGCCACCCCGAGCAAGGCGCAATCGTCGCCCACTCCGAGCGCAGCCCGGTGCACCGGGCGGTCGAAGTAGCGACGGATCAGGTCGAACTCGCCGGGGCCCGCGCCGCCGGGTGCATCGTCCTGCGCACGTGGCGACGACGGCTCTCGCGCCTGAGGGGGATGCCGGGTCATGCGGCCACCCCGTCGTGGTCCCGCAGCCGGTTGGCCAGCCCCACCGCGGACTTCACCCCCATCTTCTCGAAGATGCGGGCCCGGTGCACTTCCACGGTCCGCACGCTGATGTGCAGCGCATCGGCAATCAACTCGTTCGGCCGGCCTTCGACGACCAGCGCCATGACGTCGCGCTCGCTCTCGGTCAGCTCGGCCGGGCGAAGGGCCCGTTCCCGTTGCTGCCGGCGCTGCAGCAAAGCCTGCGCGCTGGCGGCCAGCGCCTGCTCCACACGGTCCACCAGGGCGTTGTTGGAAAAGGGCTTCTCCACGAAGTCGAAGGCACCTCGCTTGACAGCCGCCACCGCGGTGGGCACGTCCCCGTGACCCGTCAGGAAATTGACCGGCAGCACGGACAGGCAGCCCGGGGCGCCGGGCCAGTGGCCGCGGACTGCGTCGGCGCGCTGCTGCACGGCGGCCTCGAAAGCCTCGGCGCTGGCCAAGCCCTCGGACAGCACGCGCCGGGAGCGCAGCAGCCAACCCAGCGCGTCGCGCACGACATCCTCGTCATCGACGATGTAGACAACCGGCAGGCCAGATGAGGGGTTCATGGGAGCAATCACGGCACGGCTCAGGCGAGCGCAAGCGTAAACCGGAACCGGGTGCCAAGACATGGCGCACCCGCCAACTCACCCGGGGCGGGGGAATGGAAGTCGAGCGTGCCGCCATGCTGCTCGAGCACCGTGCGACACAGGCTCAGACCCAGCCCCATGCCTTCGGCCCGGGTGGAGAAGAAGCGCGTGAACAGCCGCGCGGCCACGCTGGGGTCGATGCCCGTGCCGGCGTCAAGCACGGAAAACTCGACCCAGCGCGGCGGACTCGCGGCCGGCGCGCACGGCCTGTTCGCCGATGCGCAGCAGGGCCTCACGCAGCTGGCCGGAAGGCGGATGCTGGGGCTGCTGCGCCAGGTTCAGGCAGGCACTGGCGTAGCTGGCGATGGCCGCCAGGGGCTGGTTCAGCTCGTGGCTCAGCAGCGAGGCCATCTCCCCCACGGTGGCCAGGCGCGCGAAAGCCCGCAGCCGCTCCTGCTGCTGGCGCGAGAGGTCCTCCACCCGGCGCTGCTCGCTCACGTCCAGCACCGCGCTCATCCAACCCGTGTGCCGACCGCCGCCGTCCACCAGTGGAGCCTCGTAGATCATGACGGGAAAGCGCTCCCCGTCGCGGCGCATGAACTGGGTCTCGAACCCGTCGCGCCCCGCGCGTCCGGTCGAGGGATCCTGCGCCGCGCCGGGCGCCAGTCGCAGCGCCTGGCGCTGGGCGTAGACCTGCACCTGCTCGGCCGGCCAGTAAGGAGGCACGGCGCTGCCCAACAACTCGTCGGCGGAAAAGCCCACCATGGCACAGAAGGCCGGATTCACGTAGGTGATGCGACCCCCCAGATCGCGCGCGCGCAGGCCCGTGGACAACGAGTCCTCCATGGCCTTGCGAAAGGCCAGCGCCTCGGCCAGTGCAGCTTCGGCCTGCGCACGCCGGCGAAAGTCACGCGCCAGCAGCAGCACCAGGGCTGTCAGGCCCAGCGACAGGCCCAGCACCAGCGCCTCGGCCTGGTCCTGAGCGCGCGACGCCTCGCAAGAGACGGTCAGCATGACCAGCAGGCCCTGGGCCACGGCCGGCAGCAGCAGCGCCCACAGCAGGGCGCGGCGCCAGCGACCGCGCGGGGCCAGAGACATGCGGGTCTTGAGGATCACGGTTGTCCAGTATGGGCGATGTCTGTGCGCCCCCCGCCCCACCCCCACCCCACCCCCGCCCGACTCGATGCGGTGCACTGCGCACCCGGCCAGGCCGGCGTCCCGCAAGGAGGCCCTGGTCCTCACCCACGGCACGGGCCAGGACCTGAGCAGACCCGAACCCCGGAACCTGACCGTGCGTCCGCACGCTTGGCGGGCCCCGCCCCGCACCCGTAAAAACACCACGTGGCTGCAGTCAAACGTCGAAGCTTCCCGTGCGTTTCAGCCCAAGGGCCTGGCAGGCGCCCAGACTTGTGGCGCGCCGCGTGCGCCGTCGGCGTCCTGGCTGCGCACTTCGGCGGCACGGCCGCCCCGCGCGTGGCCGAGGTCTTGACCACCGCAACGGTGGTGCAACCCGCCAACGTCTTGGACTCCTTCTTGCCCCCCATGCTGCTGACGACAGCCAGCGGGACCGGGCGCACCCTGAAGATCATTGCCCCTGTCGCACCCGCGCCGCAAGCCCCGGGCGAAGCTTTGGCGACGGCCGGAGTCACCCAGAGCATCGCTGCAGCGGGCATCGCGGCCGCCGCGGCTGCTCCAGTCTCGGTGGGCGCTGCACTGGCCGCCACTGGGGCAGCCGCGACTGGATCGTCCTCCCTGCTCACGGGGACCATCACGGCGACGCTGCAAGTCATGCCCGCTGCGGTCGGGGCGTCCCCTGAAGCCCCGGGCGTGATGCGCTTCATCGTCGCTTTCAACTGAGAGCTTGTGAAGTATCCCCGCACACCCGCTCGTCCGCCCCAAACGGCCCCGCTCGTCGTTGCAAATGCTCGCCGTAGCCCGAGCTACGGCTGTGCTTTGCGCCTGGATCGGCACCCTTTGGAACGCCCGCTCGGGCGCGCCGGAATACTTCAC
>JBJTZN010000019.1:0-23630 GCA_046087245.1 Rubrivivax sp. | reverse complement strand
ACCCGCTCGTCCGCCCCAAGCGGCCCCGCTCGTCGTTGCAAATGCTCGCCGTAGCCCGGGCTACGGCTGTGCTTTGCGCCTAGATCGGCACCATTTGGAACGCCCGCTCGGGCGCGCCGGAATACTTCACAAGCTCTGAGTCCGGGTGCAGCACCTGCGGGCAGACCGCCCGGCCCGAGGGGAGGCGCCCGTTCGCTGTTCGCCTGGTCAGACGATGTGGCCAGCGGGCAGGAGTCGACGGCGCCCGCCGCTAGACTTCAGGGCGTGAGTGCCCGCGGTCAGATTCCAGACGCCTTCATCCAGGAGGTCCTTGCCCGAACAGACATCGTCGACATCGTCGGTCGGCATGTGGCCTTGCGCAAGGGCGGGGCCAACCTCCTGGGCTTGTGCCCGTTTCATGGCGAGAAGTCGCCGAGCTTCACCGTCAGCCCGTCCAAGCAGTTCTATCACTGCTTTGGATGCGGCGCGCACGGGGATGCCATCCGTTTTCTGATGGAGCATGCCGGCTGGGGATTCCTGGACGCCGTCAAGGACCTTGCTGTGCAGGCAGGACTCAAGGTTCCCGAGGCTGCGTCAGACCCCCAGGAGCAAGCCCGAGCAGCGCAGGCGCGAGCTCGGCAGCACACCCTCACCGATGTCCTGCAGCGCGCGACCGAGCACTACAGAAACCGCCTCAAGGCTGACGCGCGGGCCATCGAGTACCTGAAGCAGCGGGGCCTGACTGGCGAGATCGCGCAGCAATTCGCTCTGGGCTATGCCCCAGCCGGGTGGCGCAGCCTGGCCAGTGTGTTTGCGCACTACGAGGCCGCAGAACTGGTCGAGGCCGGGCTGGTCATCGTCCAGGGCGAAGAAGGTCAGGAGCACAAGCGCTACGACCGCTTCCGGGACCGGATCATGTTCCCTATCCGCTCGGTCAAGGGTGAGGTCATCGGCTTTGGTGGCAGGGTGCTCGACACCGGCGAACCCAAGTACCTCAACTCTCCCGAAACGCCCCTGTTCGTCAAGGGCCAGGAGCTCTACGGTTTGTACGAGGCGCGTGCCGGCATACGCGAGCGCGGGTATGCATTGGTGGTCGAGGGCTACATGGATGTCGTGGCTTTGGCGCAGTCAGGCTTTGGCAATGCAGTGGCCACCCTGGGCACGGCCTGCTCGCCCGATCACGTCAAGAAGCTCCTGCGGTTCACCGACCACATCGTCTTCAGCTTCGATGGCGATGCGGCGGGGCGCCGGGCCGCGTCTCGCGCGCTGGAGGCCGCCTTGGCGCTGGCCAGTGATCTGCGCAGCTTCCGATTCCTGTTCTTGCCGCCTGAGCATGATCCGGACTCCTATGTCCGCGCCCACGGCGCAGAGGCCTTCGAGAAGTTCGTCCAGACCGCGGTGCCGCTGTCGCGTCAACTCGTCGAGCGCGCCATGGACAACGCTGACCTGGGCACGGCCGAGGGCCGGGCGCGGATGCTGGCTCAGGCGCGTGCGCTGTGGTCGCAACTGCCTGCGGGGGCCCTGCGCCTGCAGTTGCTGGCCGACCTGGCGCAGGCAGGCAAGACTTCGGTCGAAGAACTTGGTGTCCTTTGGGGAGAGCGCCCCGGGCCCGGTGCCGGTTCGCGTGCGTCCGTGCGTGTCCGTCCCGCGGTGCGCGCATCCCGTGTCGGGCCTGGGGTGGCGGTTCGTCAGCCGCCCGATCACGTGGCGCGCATGCTGCTGAGCCACTCCACGTTGTGGCATGAGCTTGCAGGGGCCGATCATGAACTGTTGACCTCGCTGCAGACCTGGCACGGTGAACTGTTCCGATGGTTGGAGCGCGACCTGACCGAGCATGGCCCGCGGGAGTGGCCGAGCTTGCGTGAGGCGCTGCAGGGCGAGAGCTTCGGTGCCGTCGCATGCCAACTTGTGGACGGGGCGGAGCTCGCCGTGGCTGCCAACAAGGAAGACCTGCGTCACGCAGTCGCGCAGACGTCGCGCGCCCTGGCGCTGCGCGATCCACTTCGACTGCTTGGTCGCCTGGCCTGATCCCTGCGGGCAGCCTTGCCCGAGGAACCGTCGGTATAATCCGAAGTACAAGAATACTTGCCGCCAGTTTGGGCGAAATCGTCCGGTTGCGCCTGGCGAACAGCGTCCGGGATGGGCATGGCCTGCTTGTTCCTGGCTCTTCTGCCTTCCTGGTCGTCCAATGACGCGAAACCCCCGATGGGCCATGGGTCGTGGGGTTGATCGCCGTGTTGTGCCGTCAGCGTGCGCCGCGGCTTCCTGCATCGCCAACCATTTGAAGATGGGCTTCAGGTCCATATTCTGAGAGGTATCACATGTCCACCAAGAAGCCCGCAGTGCAGGCCCTCCAGGGCTCGGCGAGCAAGGCTGTCATCTCCTCCCATGCGGCCAAGGCGGCCAAGGCGTCCAAGGCCGCCAAGCCCGCCCAGGGGGGCACCGTCTCCAGGGCGGTCGCGTCGCCTGACAAGGCGTCGGCGCGGACACAGGCTACTGCGTCCGGCAAGGCGTCCGCGGTGCCCGCACGCCATCCCCAAGGGGCACTTCCGACCAGACAGGGCGCAGGCAGGCCTGCCGCCCCGACGGCTGCGGCGCCGGATCACAAGCTCAAGTCGGCGACAGCCCAGGCGGGCAAGGGCCGCTCGGCAGCGGGGTCCGCGCCAGCTGCCAAGCCGGGAGCGAGGACCCAGCCGGTCAAGGGTGCAGCAACTGCCAAGTTCGAGAAGACCGGCAAGAAAGCCGGGCAGGACAAGACGAGGCGCCCGGGTAAAGCCGAGGACAAGGACAAGAACAAGTCTGCTCTTCTGGAGGAGGATGCCGCCGACTTGGAGGCTGACTTCGATGGCGCGGACGACCCGGAGGTCGTGGAAGCGGGGGAGGCGGAGGCCGAGAAGGCCAAGGCCAAACCGCTACGCATGAAGGTCTCGCGCGCCAAGGAGCGCGCCCTCATGAGGGAGTTCGGGCTTGAAGAGAACACCCTCACCGAGGAAGAGGTGGCCAAGCGCCGGCAGGAACTCAAGACGCTCATCAAGATGGGCAAGACGCGCGGATTCCTCACCCACCAGGAGATCAACGACCACCTGCCGGAGAAGCTGGTCAACGAGGAAATCCTCGAGGCCATCATCTCCATGCTCAACGACATGGGCATCGCCGTCTATGAGCAGGCGCCCGACGCCGCCACGATGCTCATCAGCGGCAGCAATACCGCCACCGCCACGGACGAGGAGGCGGAAGAGGCCGCGGAAGCCGCGCTGTCCACGGTGGATTCGGAGTTCGGCCGGACCACGGACCCCGTACGCATGTACATGCGAGAGATGGGGACGGTGGAGTTGCTGACCCGCGAGGGTGAGATCGAGATCGCCAAGCGCATCGAGGGAGGGCTGCAGGCCATGATGCTGGCCATCAGCGCGTCGCCCACCACCATCGCTGAAGTCCTGTCCATGGCAGACCGCATCGCTTCAGGCGAGATGGCGATCTCCGACGCGGTGGACGGCTTCGTGTCCACCGACGAGGCTGACGACTATGTGGCCGAAGAGGACTTCGACGAGTTCGACGAAGAGGACGACGATGACGGCAATGGCGGCAGCAAGGCCCTGACGAAGAAGCTGGAGGAGTTGAAGTCCGCTGCGCTCGTCAAATTCGATGTTCTGCGCAAGGAGTTCGACCGCATGCGCAAGGCCTACGAGAAGGAAGGCTACAAGTCCCCGGCCTACCTCAGGGCGCAGGGGGCGATCAGCAACGAACTCATGTCCATCCGTTTCACCGTCAAGACCATCGAGCGTCTTTGCGGCATCCTGAGGGGGCAGGTGGACGACGTGCGCCGCTACGAGCGCGAGATACGCAAGATCATCGTGGACAGGTGCGGCATGCCGCAGGAGCAGTTCGCCAGGAACTTCCCGCCCAATGCGCTGAAGGTGTCGTGGGCCGCCAAGGAGGCTGTTGCGGGCAGGCCCTACAGCGCCGTGCTCGGACGAAACCTGCCGGCGATCCAGGAACTCCAGCACAAGCTGATCGAACTGCAGGCCCGGGCGGTCGTGCCGCTGGAGGACCTCAAGGAGATCAACAAGAAGATGAACGAGGGCGAGAAGTCGTCCCGCGACGCCAAGAAGGAGATGATCGAGGCCAATTTGCGCCTGGTGATCTCCATCGCCAAGAAGTACACGAACCGCGGACTGCAGTTCCTGGACCTGATCCAGGAAGGAAACATCGGCCTGATGAAGGCGGTCGACAAGTTCGAGTACCGCCGCGGCTACAAGTTCTCGACCTACGCCACCTGGTGGATCCGACAGGCCATCACGCGCTCCATTGCGGACCAGGCGCGCACCATCCGTATCCCGGTGCACATGATCGAGACGATCAACAAGATGAATCGCCTGTCGCGGCAGCATCTGCAGGAGTTCGGCTACGAGCCGGACGCGCCTACGCTGGCCGAGAAGATGGAGATACCCGAGGACAAGATCCGCAAGATCATGAAGATCGCCAAGGAGCCGATCTCCATGGAAACACCCATAGGCGATGATGACGACTCGCATCTGGGCGACTTCATCGAGGACACCAACAATGTGGCCCCGGTGGATGCTGCCATGCAGGCCGGTCTGCGCGATGTGGTCAAGGACATCCTGGACAGCCTGACACCGCGAGAAGCCAAGGTGCTGCGCATGCGATTTGGTATCGAGATGAGCACCGATCACACCCTGGAAGAGGTGGGCAAGCAGTTCGATGTCACACGGGAGCGCATCCGGCAGATCGAAGCCAAGGCCATCCGCAAGCTCAAGCATCCCAGCCGCAGCGACAAGTTGCGGACCTACCTGGACAACCTCTGATCCCGGTCGGTGCGCTGGAGGTGCTGGCCGCGTACCCAGCCAAGCCGACGGCTGCTTCAGCCATGCCGCTCTGAGGGGGCCACTTCGCGCAGATGATCGACGCTGATAATCGATCACCATCCAGCCTGTCACGCGCCATGTCCTTCAGAGCCGAGCCGTCCTATGTTCATGGCAGCACGTCCAAGACCGCCGTGCTGGTTGTGAATCTGGGCAGTCCCGATGAGCCTACGGCGGCGGCGACCAGGCGCTATCTGGCCGAGTTCCTGAGCGATCCCCGGGTGGTGGAAATACCTCCCTTCGTCTGGAAGCTGGTGCTGCACGGGATCATCCTGAACACCCGACCCGCGAAGTCCGCGGCCAAGTACGCCACGATATGGACCGAGGCCGGTTCGCCCCTGGTGGTGGGGACGGCCCGACTGGCGGCGCGCCTGGGCGAAGAATTCGCTGCTGAGGGCCAGCCTCTGCTGGTGCGGCATGCCATGCGTTACGGCAACCCCAGCATCGGGTCGGTCCTGGACGAATTGCGCGAACAAGGTGCGACGCGACTCCTGGTGTTGCCCCTGTATCCGCAGTACTCGGCGGCCACCACCGCCAGCGTGTGGGACGCGGTGGCGCAATGGGCCGCTCATGCCCGATACCTGCCCGAGTTACGGTTCGTCAACCGCTTCGGCGACCACCCGGGCCATATCCGGGCCCTGGCGCGCAGCGTGCAGGCGCACTGGGCTGCGCACGGGAAGGCGCCACAGCTGCTGATGAGCTTCCATGGCCTGCCCGAACGCAGCCTTCACAGGGGGGATCCCTACCACTGCGAGTGTCACAAGACCGCTCGTCTTCTCGCCGAAGCCTTGGGTCTGGAGCCGGCGCAGTTCCGAGTGACCTTTCAGAGCCGCTTCGGCAAGGCCCAGTGGTTACGGCCGTACACCGAGCCCACCTTGCGCGAACTGGCGGCTTCTGGCGTGCGTCAAGTGGATGTGATCTGCCCCGGGTTCGCAGTCGATTGCCTGGAAACGCTGGAAGAGATCGCGCAGGAGGCGCGCGACGCTTTCCTGGAGGCCGGGGGCCAGGACTTCCGCTACATCGGGTGCCTGAACGACAGCGATGATGCGGTGCTGGCGCTTCGCGATCTGGCCCGGCTGCATCTTCAGGGGTGGCCCGTACGGTCCGATCAGGACAGGGACGAGGCACGCTTGCAGCGTCAGCGCGCCGCCGCTTTGGGGGCCCGCATGCGCTGACACTAGCACCAAGCCAGGGCCTGGCGCGGGTATTCACTAGCTTCCCCAGGCCGCCACAGATTCCCTGGCGACGCGAGCGTGCTCGACAATCCGCGGGATGGCCATAGCGGCCCCGTGACTTCACTTTGTACCGAAGGAGACCCCCCATGACCCTTACCAAGCGTGAGTTCCTGTCCTTGGGCGTTGCCAGTGCTTCTGCGGCAGCACTGCCTGCCTGGGCCCAAGGCAAGCCCTTGTTCGAGACCCTCAACATGTTCGTGCCGGCAGCCCCAGGTGGGGGATGGGACGGCACGGCGCGCGCCATCGAGCGGGCCGCCAAGGCGGCCAACCTGGTGGGGGCCATGCAATTCGAGAACGTGGGCGGCGCGGGCGGGATGGTCGGTCTGCCGCGATTTGTCAACCAGCGCAAGGGCCAGGGCAACACCTTGATGGTGGGCGGCTCGGTGATGGTCGGCGCGGCCATCGCCAACAAGAGCCCCGTCACCATGAAGGATGTCACACCCGTCGCCCGCCTGACCGAGGAAGCCGGCGTGGTGGTCGCTCCCGCGGCCGGCAAGTTCAAGACCTGGTCCGAACTGGCTGCCGCCATCAAGGCCAACCCGAAAGCCGTGTCCGTCGCGGGGGGCAGCGCGGGCGGCACGGATCACCAGATCCTGGGCCTGATCGTCAAGAACCTGGGCGGCAACCCGCGGGATGCCGCCTACGTCGCGTTTGCCGGCGGCGGCCCGGCCAATGCGGCCATTCTCGGCAACCAGGTGGTTGCCGGCATCTCCGGGTACTCCGAATTCGAGGAACAGATCAAGGCAGGCAAGATGATCCCTCTTGCAGTCTCTGGCGCCAAGCGGATCCCGGGGGTGAACGTGCCCACGCTCAGCGAATTGGGGATGAATGTGACGCTGTCGAACTGGCGGGGCGTGTTCGGCGCTCCAGGCATCACCGTGGCCCAGCGCGATGCCTTGGTGGAGTTCATGGCAAAGGTTCATGATTCCACCGCCTGGAAACAAGAACTCGAGACGCGCAAGTGGACGGACGTGTTCCTGTCCGGGTCCGCGTTCGAGCGCGAGATTGCCGCAAGCATCAAGCTCACCGAAGAAGTCATGAAGGATCTGGGCCTTGCCTGAATCACGTCCGCCGCGGACCCTGCTGGGTGTGGTCATCGCGCTGGCCGTGTTGGTGGGGGTGGCCGGCTGGCAGGTGACGATCATCCCTGAGTCGGCCATCCGCATGGCGGTGGGACCGCAGTTGGTACCGGCCCTGGCGGTGGGGGCTCTGGCCGTGGGTACCGTGGCCTACGTGCTGTCAGCGTGGCGCGGTCTACAACCGCTGGAGGTCGACCCCGAACCTGGCGCCCTGATCCGCTTCGGGTCCTTGGTGGGCGGCGGGATTGTATTCGTTGCCGGCGTCCCCTGGTTGGGCTTCGTGTTGCCCGCCATGGCGTGCGGCATGGGCGTAGCACGCGCCTTTGATGAACCGTTCAGCGGGCGTTCTGCCCTGGTGTGCGGCGCCATAGCGGTGGTCTTCTGGTTGGTTTTCGCGCGGCTTCTGGGAGTGGGGCTCGGTCCCGCCTTCCCGCTCGCCTTCTAGACCGAGTTCCTGCGCCGGAGCCTGGAACTTGGACGCCTTGCAGTCGCTCATCACCGGCTTCGGGAACGCCCTGCAACCGGCCACCCTGCTCTGGGGTTTCGTCGGCTGCTTCGTGGGTACCTTGGTGGGGGTGCTTCCAGGCATCGGGCCAGCGTTGACCATTGCGTTGCTGTTGCCACTGACCTACCACGTGCCAGCTACCAGCATGTTCGTCATGTTCGCGGGCATCTATTACGGGGCGGCCTATGGGGGGTCCACCACGTCGATCCTCCTGAACACCCCCGGCGAGTCGTCGTCGGTGGTCACGGCGCTGGAGGGCAACAAGATGGCGCGTGCGGGACGCGCCGGTCCGGCTCTGGCCACGGCCGCCCTGGGCAGCTTCGTCGCCGGCACCATCGGCACCATTGCGTTGACCTTCATCGCCCCATGGGTAGTCCGGGCCGCCCTCGCCTTTGGGCCGGCCGAATACTTCAGTCTCATGGTGTTGGCGCTCGTCGCAGTCTCGGCCGTGCTCGGCAACTCCGTGCTGCGCGGGCTGCTGAGCCTGTTTCTGGGCCTGCTGTGTGGACTGGTCGGGGTCGATCTGCAGACGGGGCAACCGCGCTTTACCTTCGGTCGGCCGGAACTGCTGGACGGCATCGAGGTGACGGTGGCCGCTGTCGGTCTGTTCGCCGTGGGTGAGGCGCTTTATCTGGCCTGGCAGGGGCGCGAAAGCCGCGCAGGCGAAGTCCTGAAATTGTCGGGTCGGCTGTGGCTCAACCGAGAGGACTTCCGGCGGTCCTGGAAACCCTGGATCCGCGGTTCGTTGTTCGGCTTTCCCATCGGAGCCTTGCCCGCAGGCGGCGCCGAGTTGCCCACCTTGCTGTCCTATTACACCGAACGCAAGCTGACACGGCACCCGCAGGAGTTCGGGCGGGGCGCCATCGAAGGAGTGGCGGGGCCGGAGGCGGCGAACAATGCGGCCGCCGCCGGCGTTCTGATGCCCCTGCTCACCTTGGGCATCCCCACCTCCGCCACCGCCGCCATCATGCTGTCGGCCTTCCAGGGCTATGGCATCCAGACCGGGCCGCAGTTGTTCTCCCAGCAGGGCAGCCTGGTGTGGACGCTCATTGCCAGCTTGTACATCGGCAATCTCATCCTGCTCGTGCTGAACCTGCCGCTGGTGGGCCTGTGGGTGAAGTTGCTGAAGATTCCGCCGCCGTGGCTCTACGCAGGAATCGTCATCGTTTCGGTGGCCGGCGTGTACGGGGCAGGCAACTCGGTCTTCAATGTCGGGCTGCTGTTCGTCTTCGGCATCCTCGGCTTCTTCATGAAGCGGCTGGACTTCCCGGTGGCACCCATGATCGTGGGTCTGATCCTGGCCCCCATGGCGGAACAGTCGATGCGCCAGGCCCTGACGATCAGCCAGGGCGAGTGGTCGACCTTCGTGACACGGCCTCTTTCAGCGAGCCTCTTGGCGGTGGCCGCGATTCTGGTGCTGCTGCCACCCTTGGTCAGGAGGCGCCGCACCGGTGGTTGACGACAGCGTCGCAGCCCTTCAGGGCACAACGAGCATGCGGCTCGACAAGTGGCTGTGGGCGGCGCGCTTCTTCAAGACCCGCTCTCTGGCGGTGCAGGCCATCCATTCTGGGCAGGTGTCGGTGCAGGGGGAACCTGCCAAGGCTTCCCGGGCCTTGCGGGTGGGCGAGACCGTCACGATCCGGCTGCCCGCGATGCAGCGAACAGTGCGTGTCCTGGGACTGGCCCTCATGCGCGGGTCGTCTGCCGCGGCAGCGGCGCTGTACGCGGAGACTGCGCAGAGTGTGCAGGCCCGTCTGGCGGCCGAGGAATCCCGCCGGCAGGGGGTGGAGCCGGCCCGGACCCGTCAGGACGGTCGACCTACCAAGCGCCACCGACGCGATCTCATCCAATGGGACCGCTGGAGCGCATCCCTGGACGGCTGAGGCCCGGTCCGGCCCGGCACGGCCCTTGTAATCCTGGACCCTGCCCCCAATCTCTTGGGATTCCGGCGGGAGCTTCGGCGCCCGCTGCAGACCTTAACTTCCCTTCCGCCTTCACCCATGCAGACCTCACCCTCCGAGCAGAATCCGCCTGACCAAGCGGGTGCCGAGCCGCCTGATGGCGCAGCGCCCGAGCAAGCCGCACCGGAGCCTACCCTCTCTGCCGAGCAGCGTCTGGCCGAACTGGAAGCGCGCCTGGCCAGCATGTCTGATGCCTATCTGCGATCCAAGGCCGAAGTCGAGAACGTACGGCGGCGCTCGGAGGAGGAAGCTGGCAAGGCCCGCAAGTTCGCCATCGAGGGGTTCGCCGACAGCCTGCTGCCAGTGCGTGACAGCCTGGAGGCGGCTCTGGCCCTGCCCAATGCCAGCAAGGAACAGTTGTTGGAGGGCGTGCAGGCCACCCTCAGGCAACTGGTGCAAGCCTTGGAGCGCAACAAGGTGCTGCCCATCGAGCCCCCAGCCGGTACACGCTTCGACCCCCATCATCACCAGGCCATCAGCGTGGTGCCCGCCGAGCAGGAGCCCCAAACGGTGGTGAACGTCCTGCAGAAAGGCTACCTGATCGCCGATCGGGTGCTGCGCCCCGCCCTGGTGACGGTGGCGGCGCCCAGATGAAGGCCCCAAGGCGACGACCTGTCCGCCCACCAGCCCAGGGCTGCCCAAGATACTCGTCTTTCGACCTGCTGGAACGGCGCCGATGACGGGCTCCGGAGTGTTTGCACAACCTCTGGCCTGAAGCCCCACAGGCTTGAAACCCGGCAAGTCAGCCGCAACTGCATCCCCATACCATCGTCTTCCAGGAGAAACAACACCATGGGCAAGATCATCGGCATCGACCTGGGCACCACGAACTCGTGCGTGGCCATTATGGAAGGCAACAGCACCAAGGTCATCGAAAACAGCGAGGGCGCGCGCACCACACCGTCCATCATCGCGTACCAGGAGGACGGCGAGATCCTGGTCGGCGCCTCGGCCAAGCGTCAGGCTGTCACCAACCCCAAGAACACCCTGTACGCCGTCAAGCGCCTGATCGGCCGCAAGTTCACCGAGAAGGAAGTGCAGAAGGACATCGACCTGATGCCCTACAAGATTTCCGCAGCCGACAACGGTGATGCCTGGGTTGAAGTGCGCGGAAAGAAGCTGGCTCCCCCTCAGGTCAGCGCCGAAGTGCTGCGCAAGATGAAGAAGACCGCCGAGGACTACCTCGGCGAAGAAGTGACCGAAGCCGTGATCACCGTGCCGGCCTACTTCAACGACAGCCAGCGCCAGGCCACCAAGGACGCCGGGCGCATCGCGGGGCTGGAAGTCAAGCGCATCATCAATGAACCCACCGCGGCAGCCCTGGCCTTCGGCCTGGACAAGCACGGCAAGGGTGACCGCAAGATCGCGGTGTTCGATTTGGGCGGCGGCACGTTCGACATCTCCATCATCGAGATTGCCGACGTGGACGGCGAAAAGCAGTTCGAGGTGCTGTCCACCAACGGCGACACCTTCCTGGGCGGCGAAGACTTCGACCAACGCATCATCGACTACATCGTCACCGAGTTCCGCAAGGACCAGGGCGTGGACCTCACCAAGGATGTGCTGGCCCTGCAACGTCTGAAGGAGGCCGCAGAGAAGGCCAAGATCGAGCTGTCGAACAGTACACAGACCGACGTCAACCTGCCCTACATCACGGCCGATGCTTCAGGGCCCAAGCACCTGAACATCAAGCTCACGCGCGCCAAGCTCGAAGCGCTGGTGGAGGAGCTGATCGAGCGAACCATCGAGCCCTGCCGCATCGCCATCAAGGACGCGGGCGTCAAGGTCAGCGAGATCGACGACATCATCCTGGTGGGCGGCATGTCGCGCATGCCCAAGGTCCAGGACAAGGTCAAGGAGTTCTTCGGCAAGGAGCCGCGCAAGGACGTCAACCCGGACGAGGCCGTGGCCGTGGGTGCGGCGATCCAGGGGCAGGTGCTGGGCGGTGAGCGCAAGGACGTTCTTCTGCTCGACGTCACCCCGCTGTCACTGGGCATCGAGACCCTGGGCGGTGTGATGACCAAGATGATCAAGAAGAACACCACCATCCCCACCAAGTTCAGCCAGGTGTTCTCCACCGCCGACGACAACCAGCCAGCCGTCACCATCAAGGTCTACCAGGGCGAGCGTGAGATGGCCACGGGCAACAAGAGCCTGGGCGAGTTCAACCTGGAAGGCATCCCGCCCGCGCCGCGCGGCCTGCCGCAGATCGAGGTCACCTTCGACATCGACGCCAACGGCATCTTGCACGTCAGCGCCAAGGACAAGGGCACGGGCAAGGAAAACAAGATCACCATCAAGGCGAACTCCGGTCTGAGCGAAGCCGAGATCCAGAAGATGGTCAAGGACGCGGAACTCAATGCCGCTGAGGACCAGAAGAAGCTGGAACTGGTGCAGGCGCGCAACCAGGCCGATGGCATGATCCACTCGGTCAGGAAGAACCTGGCCGAACACGGCGAGAAGCTTGAAGCCGGGGAGAAGGAGAAGATCGAGACCGCGCTCAAGGAGGCCGAAGAGGCGCTTCGCAGTGACGACAAGGCGGTGATTGACGCCAAGACCGAGGCCCTGATGAACGCCAGCCAGAAGCTCGGGGAGAAGGTGTACGCCGATCCGGCCAACGCGGCTGCGGCGGGATCGGCGACTGCAGGGGAGTCTTCGGCGCCGCCGCAGCCCGGGGCCGCCGGCAAGCCGGCCGATGACAACGTGGTCGATGCGGAGTTCAAGGAAGTCAAGAAGTGATACGACGGCGGCCAGGCGAGGCCGCCCACCGCAGGCGCCGCGCCGCGGCGGCAGACCCGATCTGCCGCGCGTCGCGGCGAGCGTCTTTCAAGAGGCTGAGATCCACCGATGGCCAAGCGTGACTACTACGAAGTACTGGGCGTTGCCAAGAACGCCTCTGACGACGACATCAAGAAGGCCTACCGCAAGCTGGCCATGAAGTTCCACCCGGACAGGAACCAGGGAGACGGCGCGAAGAAGGCCGAGGAGAGCTTCAAGGAGGTCAAGGAGGCCTACGAGATGCTCTCGGACTCCCAGAAGCGTACGGCTTACGACCAATATGGCCATGCCGGCGTCGACGCCAGCATGGGCGGCGCGCGCGGCGGCGCCGGTCCTGAAGGCTTCGGCGGCTTCGCCGAGGCGTTCGGCGACATCTTCGGCGACATCTTCGGCGGTGCCGGCGCGCGTCGCGGCGGCGGGGCCCAGCAGGTCTATCGCGGCAACGATCTGAACTACGCCATGGAGATCTCCCTGGAGGAGGCAGCCCATGGCAAGGAGACGCAGATTCGCATCCCCACCTGGGACACCTGCGATACCTGCAAGGGCAGCGGCGCCAAGCCCGGGACCAGCCCCAAGACCTGCAGCACGTGCAACGGCAATGGCACGGTGCACATGCGTCAGGGCTTCTTCAGCATCCAGCAGACCTGCCCGCAGTGCAAGGGCAGCGGCCGCATCATCCCCGAGCCCTGCGTCACCTGCAATGGCATGGGCAAGATCAAACGGCAGAAGACCCTGGAAGTGAAGATTCCCGCTGGCATCAACGAGGGCATGCGCATCCGTTCCGCGGGCAATGGGGAACCGGGCACCAACGGCGGGCCAGCAGGCGATCTCTACATCGAGATCCGCATCAAGGGGCACGACATTTTCGAGCGCGATGGCGACGACCTGCACTGCACTGTGCCCGTGAGCATGACCGCCGCGGCCCTGGGCGGCGCGGTCGAGGTGCCCACCCTGGGCAGCAAGGCGGAGATCGAGCTGCCGGAGGGCACCCAGCACGGCAAGACCTTCCGTCTGCGCGGTAAAGGCATCAAGGGCATCCGCTCCAGTTATCCTGGCGACCTGTACTGCCACATCACGGTGGAGACACCGGTCAAGATGACAGAGCACCAGCGCAAGCTCATGAGGGAACTCGACGAGTCCTTCAAGGGCGCCGGCGATCGTCACTCGCCTAACGCCAAGAGCTGGACCGACCGGGTCAAGGATCTCTTCAAGTAACGCGGCGGCCCCAAGACGGCATGAGGCCGGTCCAATCTCTGCGGTCCAGCAGTGCCACGGCGCACAGTCCCAAGTCGGCCCTCTCGTGATCGATGCTGATCTGCACCTCGCGCGGTGCCTGGTGATCGATCCGAGCCCGGTGATGCGCAGTGTCACCGCAGCCTACCTACGCGATGCCGGCATGGCGGAGGTCTCAACTTCTGGCCGGATGCAGCACGCCCGTCGCTTGCTCGAGCGTCATGTTTTCGACATTGTCATCTGTCACCTCAAGTCCGAGCCTACCGGGCAACTTTCGGCCCGGGATCTGCTGGAGGAGCTCCGGCGCGAGCAACTGCTGCCCTTCAGCACCGTCTTCCTGATCGTGACCTCTGATGTGACCTACGCCCAGGCCGTGGAATTGGCAGAGACGAATCTGGACGGCTTCCTGGTGCAGCCGTTCAGCGCGGCAACCCTGATGGAGCGAGTCCTGGAGGCCAGGAACCGCAAACGCGAACTTTCCGGCATCCTGTCGGCCCTGGAGTCGGGCAAGCTGGAGCTGGCGGTTCAACGAGCCTTGATCAGGTTTCAGGAGCGCCAGCCCTATTGGATCTTCTGCGGAAGCGTGGCCGCCGAACTGCTGCTGCGACTCAAGCGGCCCAAGGACGCACTGCTGATCTTCGAGCGCATTCAGGCGGCCCATCCGGTGTCCTGGGCGCGCGTGGGCATGGTGCGTTCCGAGTGGGCTGCCGGCCGCGTGGCCAAAGCCAAGGAACTGCTGGACGCCCTGCTGCAAGACGACCCCCAGTGCGCTGATGCCCTGGACCTGCAGGGACGCCTGCGCGCCGAGCGTTCGGACTTTCCCGGCGCCCTGGAGTCCTATCGCGCCGCTTCCCGTGCCACTCCAGGGTGCCTGCTGCGCGCTCAACACGCCGGTGCCCTGGCCTTTTGCCTGGGCCAGCGGGCGGAGGCCGACGAATTTCTGTCCAGAGCCCGCTCCATTGGCGCGGGCACGCGTCTCTTTGACGCCTTGAGCCTGTTCCTCTTGGCGCTGGTGTACTACGACAGCCAGGATGCCAAGCGGCTCGACAGTTGCGTCAAGGAACTCGACGCCTACGGCAAGAGCTTTCCTCAGTCACCTCGCTTGCTGCGCGTGGCGCGTGCTGCGTGGGCCCTGTGGCTGTGCAGGATCGGACGGCCGCAGGAATCAGCCGGAGTTGTCCATGATCTGGCCCTGACCGTGGATCACGAGGACTTCGACCTGGAGGCCGCGCAAGTGATCCTGTCGCTGTGGGTGCGCCTTCCCGACATCAGCATGGAATCGCAGAAGGCCCAGTCCTTCGCCCACAGGGTGTCCATGCGCTTTTGCAGCACCCGGGCCATCACCGACTTCCTCGTGATGATCGCCATGAATCAGCCCCAGTTCTGCGAACCCTTGATGCAAGGCCATGCGGACATCGTGGCGGCCATCGAGGAAGCGGTACAGGGGGCCGCAGCAGGCACCGCGCCACGCATCATTCAGCAACTCATCGAGCAGGCCACCGTGCATCGCAACGGCCGCTTCGTCGAGATTGCGAGCATGCTGGTCAAGCGCTACTCTGCAGAGCTTGGGCCTGAGAGGACACACGCCTTGTCGAAACTCGCTGCCTCCTTGTCAGGCGCGTACAAGGTTGGAGCCACCCCCATTGCCGGCTTGCAGCGCACCAATCGTTCCCCGGGAGCACTGGTTCTCAAGTCGTGAATCCCTCGGCGCTTGAGCGCGCATGGGCGCCGACGGGCGCTGGCGCCCTGATCGGGGTGCCAAGCAGCCTTGGCTTCGGAATGTTCCCTCCCACTGGCCGTCTCCACAGGCGTTCAGCGGGCTCACCCTTGACATAAAATTTGCGTACAGCTGTAGAGGCAAGCCGCCCCGCCCTTCGACCCGTTCTCTCCTCACGGACACCTCTGAATCTCCTTCCCGATGTTTGGCACCTCCGCACGCTTGGATGACGAAGTCGAAAACGACACCGCTCTCGTCATCGACAGCAATGCCGGATCTCGCAGCGTCACCACTCAGAACCTGCGGGAGTTCGGGTTCGGGACGGTGCGGCAGGTGTCGCGCTTGACAGACGGCCGGAACCTGCTGGAGACGCAGCGTTTCAGCTTGGTGGTGTGCGATTACAACTTTGACGCCGAAGCCTCGTCCGGCCTGCAGTTGCTGGAAGAACTGCGGCGCGAGAACATGCTGCCGTACTCCACGGTGTTCGTCATGATTGCCAGCGAAGCCACCTACGCACAGGTGGCGGAAGCCGCCGAGTCCGCGCTGGATGGCTATCTCATCAAGCCGTTCTCCGCCAACACACTGGCGGATCGAATCAAGGAGGCGAGGCAGAGAAAGCGCGTCTTGAGTGACATCTTCGAAGCGCTGGAACAACGCGACTACGAGCTTGCATCGTCGCTGTGTCTGGCGCGTTTCGAGTCTCGTGAGAATTACTGGCTGTACGCCGCCCGAATTGGAGCGGAACTCCTGCTCAGACAGAACCGCAACGACGAGGCCGGTAACCTGTTCAAGGCCGTGGTGGAGGCCAAGACGCTGCCCTGGGCGCGGCTGGGCATTGCGCGTGCGCACTTTGCCGAGGGCGAGATCGCCAAGGCTCGCCGCGCGGTGGAGGACCTCATCCAGGATGATCCGGAGAACGCCGACGCCCATGATGTGCTGGGTCGGGTCAAGATGGAGCTCGGTCAAGTGGACGAGGCCCGCAAGGCCTACCAGACGGCCACCGAACTCACTCCTGAGTGCATGCTGCGCTTGCAACACACCGGCACGCTCAATTTCTACGGCAGGGAGTACGACAAGGCTGCCGATCTGCTGCAACAGGCTTGGAACATCGGCAAGCGTTCTCGACTGTTCGATGTCTTGTCGATGTTGCTGATTGCATTCATCCGCTTCGACAAGCAGCAGACGAGTGGGCTGCAGATTGCCCTGGAAAACATCAAGCGATTCTCCGAGAGCTATCCGCAGTCCTACCGGCTCAGGCGCTTCCATGGCATTGCAGAAGTATTGCTGGACGTCGCCAACGGCAAGACAAAGCAAGGTTTCAAGCTCGCTCGGGAAATATCCTCGGACTGGACACGTCCGGCATTCGACATGGAGGCGGCCATGAACGTGTTGTCCATGCTGACCCGGTTGTTGAAGGTGGGCTTCCCGACGGAAGAGTTCGAGGAGGTCGGCCGCACGATCGCGCGGCGGTTCGCTGTAGCCAGGTCATCCAACCTGGTGTTGTTGGCTGCGGCCTTGGACCGACCTGATGTCGAGAAGTGGCTCGCCGAAGCCTTGGGAGAAACGTCCAGGATCGCTGAAAGCGGCATGGACTTGGCCTTGAAGGAAGACTACAAGGGTGCGGTGGAGTCGCTATTGATCCACGGTGAGCAGACCTGCAACGCTCGCGTCATTGACTTGGCAGGCAACCTCCTCAAGCGACACCGAGAAAAGATCGAGGGTGTCAAGACCCTGATCGACACGCAGGGCGTGCTGGCACGCCGCTACTGCATCCCCTCAACCCACATCGCGGGCATCCGGCGCAGCGGCAGAGCTTCAGGCGGGATGGTGCTCAAGGCTTGAGGCGAACCAGCGGGCTCATGAGACCCTCCCCGGGTGGGCCAGGGCGCCGGCTCAAGCGCCTTCGAGCGACAGGTTGTCGAAACGCGTCAAGGGCTTCAGGAACGTCAGCTTCAGGGTGCCTACCGGACCATTGCGCTGTTTGGCCAGGATGATTTCGGCCACCCCCGGCTCCTTAGAATCCTTGTTGTAGTAATCGTCGCGATAGATGAACATGATCACGTCGGCATCCTGCTCGATGGCGCCGGACTCCCGCAGGTCACTCATCATGGGGCGCTTGTCGGGGCGGGTTTCGACGCTTCGATTGAGCTGGGACAACGCGATCACCGGGCACTGCAGTTCCTTGGCAAGGCCCTTCATGCCCCGAGAGATTTCACCAAGCACCGTGGCTCGGTTCTCGTCGCTGCTGGCGCTGCTGCCGCTCATGAGCTGCAGGTAGTCGATCACGATCAGACCGAGCGTGCCGCCATACTGACGGGCCAGGCGCCGCGCTCGCGCGCGCAGCTCGGCCGGATTCAAGCCCGGTGTCTCATCGATGAACAGTTGGGCGTCGCTGAGCTTGCTGGCGGCCTCGGGCAGGCGCTCCCACTCATCGTCACGCAAGCGCCCCGTCCTCAGATGCTGCTGGTCGATGCGCCCTAGCGAGCCGACCACCCGCAATGCGAGTTGAGAGGCCCCCATTTCCATGGAGAACACGGCCACCGGAAGACCTTCCTGAACGGCCACATGCTCGGCAATGTTCAAGGCAAAGGCGGTCTTGCCCATGGAGGGCCGAGCCGCCAGCACGATCAGGTCCCCCTTCTGCAGCCCTGCGGTCATGCGGTCCAGGTCATAGAAGCCCGTGCGGATCCCTGTGACATCCTCGCTGCCGTTGGCTTCCAGCTCCTGCACCCTGTCGATCAGGGCCTGCACAAGCTTGTCCATGGGTTGGAAGCCTGCCCCACCCCGGGATCCCTCTTCACCAATCCTGAAGATCCTGGACTCGGCCTCGTCCAGGATCTGGGACACAGCTTGCCCTTGCGGATTGAACGCGGTGGTGGCGATCTCGTCGCTGGCGGAGATCAGCTTTCGCAGCACCGATCGCTCGCGCACGATCTCAGCGTAGCGCCGCACGTTGGAAGCGCTGGGCACGCTTTGCGCCAGCGCGTTCAGGTAGGCCAGCCCACCGCAGTCCTCAGCCTTGCCCAGGCCTTGCAGCGCTTCGAACACCGTGATGACGTCGGCTGGCTTGCTGGACCCGATCAGGCTGCCGATGGCGCCATAGATGTGGCGGTGTTCGTGGCGGTAGAAGTCGCCATCACTCAGCAGATCCGCGCACTTGTCCCAGGCCAGGTTGTCAAGCAGCAGGCCGCCCAGAACGCTCTGCTCAGCCTCGGTGGAGTGGGGGGGCACTCGCAGCCGGGCGACTTCATCGTCGCGCGCGACAACGCCGGGGAGTGGGCGTGATTCGAAGACCGAAGACATGTGACGATGATAGGGCCGACACCTGCACCACCCTGTGCACAAGGCTGTGGAGATCCGGTTGATGTGTGGCAGCCGTCCAGTCAGGCAACCCGAGAATTCGGCATAAGGGGCACAGGGGGCCCCGTTTGTTGGACGCAGCGCTGCGGCGCGACCCGGCATGCGGGTGCGCACCGGGCGGATCGATAGCTGGAGGTCATGTCCGTCGTGGCACGCCCTGCTGGGCGCAGCATGCATCGGTCAACGCGCTGTTGTACGCAGGATGTCGTGGTTGACCGGGTCGAAGAACTTCGCCAGGTCCGCGGCTGTTGCCGCTGATGCAGACACCTCAATTCGCAGGCGTGGCGAAGAGGAAACGCAAGGCCACGTCGTGCTGTCCCACTGCGCCCATCTTTCGCCCGATGCCCCGTCCTGAAGGACACCCTCAGGATGGCAAGACAGGCTTCGCTGTTCCGCCATGGGCGCACCTCGAAAGGACAGAGGGCCAGCCTCGTGCGAAGCTGGCCCTCATCATTCCTGGCTCCCCGACCTGGGCTCGAACCAGGGACCTACGGATTAACAGTCCGGCGCTCTACCGACTGAGCTATCGAGGAAACGAGCCCTGGATTATAGACAGGATTTGACGCACTCCTTGGGGCTGTCTGCCTGGGCTGGCCTTGGCGCAGCTCGGCACGTCTGGCCGGCCTGTCAGGCCTTCTTCAGCCGTTCGTTCTGCGGGAACATCGCGCGCCGGGCCTCGTCATCCATCTCGGTCTTGAAGCTGTGGCGCTGGCGCAGGGCCTCCACCCGGGCGGCAGCGGGGCGGGCGTTGATCGCGTCCAGCAGGCGCTTGACGTGGGGGTAGCGCTCGAAAGCCTGCTGATCACCCATCACGAAGGGCACCAGCCGCGCCCAGCCCCAGAACGCCATGTCCACGATGCCGTAGCTGTCACCCGCCAGCCAGGCGCGGGTGGCCAGGCGCTCGTCCAGGATCTTCCAATGCCGGTCGGCCTCGAAGTCGTAGCGGTTGAGCGCATAGTCCTTGGGCTCGGGCGCGGCCACGCGGAAGTGCACCGCCTGCCCGCTGTAAGGGCCGATGCCGCTGGCGATGAACATCAGCCAGCTCAGGGTCTCGGCGCGCTCGGCGCAGGCCATGTCGGTCGGCACGAAGCGTGCGTGCTTGTCGGCCAGCCACAGCAGAATGGCGTTGCTGTCGAACATGACCACGCCGTCGTCGTCGATCGCCGGCACCTTGGCGTTCGGGTTCACGGCCTTGAAGGCCGCCGTGTGCTGCTCGCCCTTGCGGGTGTCCACCGGGATGGCCTCGTAGGGCAGGCCCAACTCTTCCAGCAGCAAGGCCACTTTCATGGGGTTGGGGGCAAGGTTGTAGAAGAACTTGAGCATGGGGTGTCAGGGGGTCTCAGGCCCGCTGGGAAGTCAGAAAGGGGTGGCGAGTGTGGCATGCGACAGCGCCGGGCGCCGGTTGCTGATGGCGGGCCGTCGGGCCGGCAGACTGTCAGGCCGGCAGGTCCGCTGCGCGCCGCCCGTCACCCTTCAGGCCGAGAACCCGCGCAGCCGCCGGTAGGTCTCCACCGCGTAGGTGTCGGTCATGCCTGCCACGAAGTCGGTCACCGTCAGCAGGCGCTGGTAGCGGCCCAGGCGGGCCGCCGCCTGCGCTCCGGCAGGGATCAGGCCCACCAGCATGCGCGCCCGCTCTGAAGCACTGGTGCCGGCGGCAACACGCTCCACCGCATCGCACAGGGCCTGCAGCAGCCAGCCGATGATCTCGAAGCCGGCCACCTGAAGTTCGAGTTTTGAACGCTCGTCGTACAGGCGCTGCGCTGCCAGGTCCTTGAAGCGACGGAAATCCGCGGCACCTTCGATGTGGTCCAGCAGCGGCTGGTCGAAGTGCCCGGTCAGGATGTCGTCATGCAGGTGCCAAAAGACTTCGGCCACGCGGTCCACCAGCACGCCGATGGTCACGGCGCGCAGGTACTCGGCCTGGTGCTGGGGGTCACGCAGGGTGTCCGCGCGGGCACGGTGCACGGTGTCGATGAAGGGCATGTGCAGGCCCCGCAGTTCCTCCAGCCCGATGTGCCCGGACTTGGCACCGTCCTCGATGTCGATGACGCCGTAGCAGATGTCATCGGCCGCCTCCACCAGAAACGCCAGGGGATGGCGCTGCCAGGCCAGGACGCCACGCGGCCGCAGGCCCAGGCCCTGCGCCAATTCGGCGAACAGCGCCTGCTCGCCCTGCATGAACCCGAACTTGCGGCTGCTGACGCCGGCTTCGGCCTGCAGCCCGCTGGTGACGTCGCAGGGGTACTTGGCAAAGGCGCCGAGCGTAGGCCAGGTGAGTTGCAGGCCGCCAGGCTGCTCGGGGTGCTGCAGCCGCGCCACCGTGCGAAAGCCCTGGGCGTTGCCCTCGAAGTGCAGCAGATCGGCCTGCTCGGCCGGTGCCAGATCCTGCACCCAGGCGCGACCCAGGCCGTGGAAGTACTCCTGGATGGCGGCCTCGCCCGCATGGCCAAATGGCGGATTCCCGATGTCGTGCATCAGGCAGGCAGCTGCCACGATGGCGCCCATGTCCTGGGGCGAGGCGATGGCGCGCAAGCCCGGGTCCAGCGCGCCGACCACCCGGCCGGCCTGCATGCCCAGCGAGCGGCCGACGCTGGCCACTTCCAGGCTGTGGGTCAGCCGGGTGCGCACATAGTCGGTCTTGGCCAAGGGATGCACCTGCGTCTTGTCCTGCAGGCGACGGAAAGCCGAACAGAAGACGATGCGATCCCAGTCCCGAAAGAACTCGGTACGCAGTTCCGCCAGGTCGGGGGTGCCGGCCGGCTCTGTGGTGCGGCCGATGCGCCGGGGTTGCAGAAGGTCGCGCCAGTCCATGAGGGGTTCGCGGCAAGCCGCGGCAGTGTCCAGGCCCCCAGTGTCGCGGGTGCGGCGCCCGGGCGGGCCGCCGCCCCGGGGTCTTCAGCGGGTGGCGAATGCAGCGCGGCGGACCGCCGAACTGCGCCCGATCGCGGCCTGGGCCAGTTGCTTCAAGGCGGTGTCGCTGACCTCAGCCTCCACGGGATCGACTTCGGCATCGACAAGGGTGTCCCCATGGGTCGCCAGGTCGGCATCGAACTCGTCGGCCGCAGCCACCGCATCCGAGATGCGCAGGGCTCCTGCGGCCCGCCCCTTGCCCGCGCGGGCCGGCGGGTTGCACAGCCCGCACTCGTAGTGGCGGGCGATCTCGTGCGGGTGGGTCACGAAGTGACCGCCGCAGCAGGTGCAGCGGGTCATGGTCAGCATGCCGTTGTCCACGAACTTCACCAGACGCCAGGCGCGCGTGACGGACAGCAGCGGCTCCAGCCCCTGGGCCTGCACCTGTTCCTGGTAGAGCTTGTAGGCCTTGATGACGGTCTCGATCTCCTCCATGGCCGCGACCTTGTTGAGGTACTCGTGGATGTTGAGGAACAAGCTGGAGTGGATGTTGGGCTGCCAGGTCATGAACCAGTCGGTGGAGAACGGCAGTTGCCCCTTGCTCGGGCTCTTGCCGGCCACTTCCTTGTACAGGCGCAGCAGCCGCTCGTAGCTCATGTCGGTTTCGCTCTCCAGCACCTGCAGCCGGGCGCCGAGCTTGATCAGCTCCACCGCGGTCTCGATCTGGCGGGCTTCGGTGAGGATGCTCTTGGTGCGGGCCATGGGGGTTCTCCTGAAATCTGCGGTGTGCGGGGGGCTGGCGGTTTCGAAAGCTGGCGGGTTGCGCCGTGTCAGGCGGCCTCTTGATGGCGCCCGGCCATCACGATGCTGGCGTGCAGGCGGCTCACACCGTCGTTGGCCGCACTGCCCACCTTGCCGTGGTTGGTCAGCAGGTTCCACACGATGTCGTCGTTCATGCGGAACTGGCACAGCAGCGTGCTGCCGCCGGCCACCTTCATGATCTGGGCCGGGCTGAGGGTGGCCAGGATGTCGGCCGTGTCCTCGCTCACCCCCAGACGGAACAGGGCCTGCTCCCGGTCGGCGCGAATCAGGCTCTGGGCGAGCATCAGGTAGGACAGGTTCGCTTCACGGATTTCGGTGAGGATCTGCTCGGTGGTCATCATGTCGGGCTCCTTGGATCGGTGTTCGGTTTCGGCGGGCCGGTCTGGCGATCTGTCGCAGTCCTGAAGGCCTTTCTTCTGGCCCGTCTTTCCTGCGCTGATCTCTCGACCCGGCATGGAGCGAATTCTGGAAAGGACGAGAAAGACCCGATATCGGCTGCATTCCGCCGCTTGAGTCGGCGACTCGCCACGCTGCATGTCAGGCAAGTTCCTACAACCCTGTCGGCAGCGCCGTCCATATCCGGGTGCGCCGCTCAGGCACGCACGGGTTCACAATGCGGCCCATGAAGTACTTGCACACGATGGTCCGCGTGACCGACATCGAAGCGTCCCTGGCCTTCTACCGGGATGCCCTGGGCCTGGAAGTGCTGTCACGGCGCGACCATGAAGCCGGCCGCTACACACTGGTGTTCCTGGCCGCGCCAGGCGACCAAGGCGCCCAGGTGGAGCTCACCTACAACTGGCCCGCGCCCGACGGCACGGCCGAGGTCTACGGCGGCGGGCGCAACTTCGGCCACGTCGCCTACGCGGTGGACGACATCTACGCCACTTGCCAGCGCCTGGTGGACCACGGCGTGACGATCAGCCGTCCGCCGCGCGATGGCCGCATGGCCTTCGTGCGCTCACCCGACGGCATTTCCATCGAACTGCTTCAGGCGGGTGGCGCGCGCGCACCGGCCGAGCCCTGGGCTTCCATGCCCAACGTCGGCGCCTGGTAAGCAGCCAAGCGCAGCCCGGCCCTGCGGGCTGCTCTCAGAGCTTGTGAAGTATTCCGGCGCGCCCGAGCGGGCGTTCCAAATGGTGCCGATCTAGGCGCAAAGCACAGCCGTAGCCCGGGCTACGGCGAGCATTTGCAACGACGAGCGGGGCCGCTTGGGGCGGACGAGCGG
>JBJTZN010000018.1:0-12555 GCA_046087245.1 Rubrivivax sp. | reverse complement strand
ACCGCCAGCAGCGGGGCCTGGAACATCAGGGTCTGCGCCTCGTTGAGCATGCGGCCCCAGCTCGGCTGTGGCGGCTGCGTGCCCAGGCCCAGGTAGCTCAGCGCCGCCTCGGCCAGGATGGCGGTGGCGAACGAGATCGTGGCCTGCACGATCAGCACGCTGGCGATGTTGGGCAGCACGTGGTCCAGCGTGATGCGCACGGGGCCCTTGCCGGCCGTGCGCGCGGCCAGCACGAACTCGCGCGCCCACACGGCGTTGGCGCTGCCGCGGGTGATGCGGGCGAACACCGGGATGTTGAAGATGCCGATGGCCACGATGCTCATCACCAGGCCCGGGCCGTAGATGGCGGTGAGCATGATGGCCAGCAGCAGCGCGGGGAAGGCGAAGGCGAAGTCGCTGCCGCGCATGATGAGTTCTTCAACCCAGCCCCGCCGGGCTGAGGCGATGCAGCCCAGCAGCACGCCAAAGCCCAGGCCGATGCCCACGGCGATCACGCCCACGACGATGGAGTTCTGCGCCCCCACCAGGAGTTGCGAGGCGATGTCCCGGCCCAGGCTGTCGGTGCCCAGCCAGTGCGCGGCCGACGGGGGCTGCAGCTTGCTCGGAATGTCGATCTCGGCCACCGGGTAGGGGGTCCACACCAGCGACAGCAGCGCCATGCCGGCCAGCAGCGCGGTGAGCACGCCGCCGGCCACGAAGCTCTTGTGCCGCAGCGCGCGGTGCCAGAACCCGTGCATGGCCTTCAGCTACCGCGCAGGCGCGGGTCGATCAGCGCGTACAGCACGTCGACCACGAAGTTGACGAGTACCACCACGCCGGCCAGCAGCATCACCACGTCGCGCACCACCACCAGATCGCGGTTGCTGATGGCCTGGAAGATCAGCCGCCCCACGCCCGGCAGCACGAAGACGTTCTCCACCACGATGGTGCCGGTGATGAGGTTGGCGAACTGCAGGCCCATCACGGTCAGCACCGGGATCATGGCGTTGCGCAGCACGTGACGCCACAGCGCCTGGCGCCGCGTCAGGCCCTTGGCGCGCGCGGTGCGCACGAAGTCCTCGCGCATCACTTCCAGCACCGCGGAACGGGTGACGCGCGCCAGGATGGCCGCCTGCACCAGGGCCAGGGCGATGGAGGGCAGGATCAGCGCCTGCAGCCCCTCCCACAGGCCGCCGCCATCGTCTTCCGTCCAACCCGGAAACCCGCCGGCACTGACCCACTGCAGCTTCACCGCGAACAGCAGGATCAGCAGGATGGCGAACCAGAAGTTCGGGATGGCAATGCCCACCTGGCTGGCCGCCATCACGCCCACGTCGCCCAGCCGGTTGTGGTGCGAGGCGGCGTAGATGCCCAGGGCCAGCGCCAGCACCACCGTCAGCGCCATCGACAGCACGGCCAGCGGCAGCGTCACGCGCATGCGCTCGGCGATCAGCTCGGCCGTCGGCGTGTCGTAGCTGATGCTCTGGGCCGTGCGGCCCTGCAGCAGCCCGCCCACCCAGTCGGTGTAGCGCTGCAGGGGCGGGCGGTCCAGGCCGAGCTTGGCCTGCAGCGAGGCCAGGGATTCGGGCGTGGCCGTGTCGCCCAGGATGACCTCGGCCGCATTGCCCGGCAGCAGTTCCAGCACGCCAAACACCAGCACCGAGGCCACGGCCAAGGTGACCAGGAAAGTGGCGAACCGCTTGAGAAGAAACACGCCCATCGAGAACTATCATGCCTCAGAGGCCGGCCAGCGCCGATGAAGCCTCCCCGGTCGCCCCCCTCACCTTCCTCACACGCCTTGCCCATGAACGCCGTGCCCTTCGATGCCTCCCTGGTCTTCATCGCCGGCCGCTGGCGTGCCGGCGACAGCGGGCAGACCCTGCCGCTGATCAATCCTTCGGACGGCAGCGAACTCACCCGCATCGCGCGCGGCAACGCCGCCGACATCGAGGCCGCGGTGCAGGCCGCGCAGGAGGCTCTGGAGGGGCAGGCAGGTGTGGAAGGCGAGCGTGCGGGCGTGTGGGGCCGGCTCACCGCCACCGAGCGCGGCCGCATCTTGCTGAAGATGAGCGCGCTGGTGCTGGCGCAGGCCGATGAGCTCGCCCGCCTGGAGGCGCTGGACGTCGGCAAGCCGCTCAAGCAGGGCCGGGCCGACGCCGTGGCGCTGGCGCGCTACCTGGAGTTCTACGGCGGCGCGGCGGACAAGGTGCACGGCGAAACGATTCCGTTCGCCAACGGCTACACCGCGTTCACCTTGCGCGAGCCCCATGGGGTGACGGCGCACATCGTGCCCTGGAACTACCCCATGCAGATCATCGGCCGCAGCGTGGGCGCGAGCCTGGCCATGGGCAATGCCTGCGTGCTCAAGCCGGCGGAGGAAGCCTGCCTCACCGCCCTGGCCTTTGCCCGCATAGCCGAGGCCGCCAGCCTGCCTGCCGGCGCGCTGAACGTGGTGCCCGGCCTGGGCGAGCAGGCGGGCGCGGCGCTGTCGGCGCACCGCGATGTGCGCCATATCTCCTTCACCGGCTCGGTGGCGGTGGGCACCTTGATCCAGGCCGCCGCGGCGAAGAACGCCATTCCCGTCACGCTGGAACTCGGCGGCAAGAGCCCGCAGATCGTGTTCGCCGATGCCGACCTCGACGCCGCGCTGCCGTTCCTGGTGAACGCCGGCATCCAGAACGCCGGCCAGACCTGCTCGGCGGCCAGCCGCATCCTGGTGGAGCGCGCCGTGTTCGACGAGGTGGTGGCGCGCATGGCCGAGCGCTACCGCGCGCTGCGCGTGGGCCCGGCCCTGGACGACCTGGACATCGGCCCGGTCATCTCGGTGCGCCAGCGCGAGATCGTGCAGGGCTACCTGGACGTGGTGCGCGACAGTGGCCTGCGCATCGCCGCGCAGGCGCCGCTGCCGGCCACGCTGCCCGCCGGCGGCTGCTGGGTCGCCCCCACGCTGGTGGCCGACGTGACTCCCGGCCACCGCATCGCGCAGGAGGAGATCTTCGGCCCGGTGCAGGCGGTCATCCCCTTCGAAGGCGAGCGCGAGGCACTGACGATTGCCAACGGCACGGCCTTCGGCCTGGTGGCCGGCGTGTGGACGCGCGACGGCAGCCGCGCCCTGCGCCTGGCGCGCAAGCTGCAATGCGGCCAGGTCTTCGTCAACAATTACGGTGCCGGCGGCGGGGTCGAGCTGCCCTTCGGCGGCGTGAAGCATTCCGGTCACGGCCGCGAGAAGGGCTTCGAGGCGCTGTACGGCTTTTCGGTGCTCAAGACCGTGGCCGTGAAGCACGATTGAACGCTGTGCGTGCTCGTGCACGGCACGGCCCTGGTCTGAAGCGACCCGTCACCCCGCTCCGCAGCCGGCTGCGCAATCGGCGGTTGCACGAGCCGGTGCTGGGGGTGCTGACGGACGGACTGGCGGTAGGCGGAATACACGGTGCGAGCATCAAGACGAGGGGGCCAAGGTATGGCGAGAGGCGATGACGGGGACCCTGCACTGCTGGATCAGCAGTTGAGTGGCCTGGGTCTGAGCTTGCAGGCGCCGCCCGATCTGGCGGGCTGGCAGGCTTTCGTCGAGCAGGTGCGATGCGCTTACGCGCAGGCCGACCGGAGACGTCAGCCCATGGGGCGCTCGCAATCCCTGACCCGCGACGAGAAGGAGGCCCCGAGCCAGGCCGAGCGCCAGAATCGCGACCTGCTGGAGACCCGGGTGGCCGAGAGGATCGAAGCGTTGAGCCTGAGCGAGGCGCGCCTGTCCAGCCTGGTGTCGCTCTCCTCAGACTGGGTCTGGGAGCAGGACGTGCGCGGCGGCTTGACCTACCTGTCCGATGGCGCCATGCTGGCCATCGGTCTGCCGCTGACCGCGCTGGTGGGACGCCGGGCCCAGGAGCTGGACGGGTTCGAGTGCGATGAGCCCACCCTCAAGCGCTATCTGCAGGCTTACGCCAGACGACAGCCCTTTCGCGACATCGTGCACGGCGTGCGGGCGGCTGACGGCACGGCCCGCTTCGTGCGCATCAGCGGGGAGCCGGTGTTCGATGCCCAAGGGGTCTTCACGGGCTACCGTGGCGTGGGCGCCGATGTCACGACAGTCACGCTGGCGGCGCAGCAGTTGATGCAACTTGCGCGCTTTGATGCGCTCACGGGGCTGCCCCACCGTGCGCAGTTCATCGAGGAGCTCGATCGTGCGGTGGCCCGTGCGCGCCGTGCAGACGGACACTTTGGCCTGTGCTTCATCGATCTGGACGGCTTCAAGCAGGTCAACGACCTGCATGGACACGCGGCCGGCGACGAGGTGCTCAAGATCACGGCCAATCGGCTGATCCGCAATCTGCGCAAAAGCGACTTCGTGGCCCGCCTGGGCGGCGATGAGTTCGTCGTGCTGCTGCCCGGCAAGGCCGAACCCGCAGCCCTGGCCCGCTTGGGCAGCAAGCTGCTGCAGGCCATCGCCGAGCCCGTGGCGTTCCAGGACCGGCAGTTGACCGTCCAGGGCAGCATCGGCATCGCCTTGTATCCCCAGGACAGCACGCAGGCCCCGCATCTGATGGAGCAGGCCGACGCAGCCATGTACCTGGCCAAACAGGAAGGCAAGAACCAGGTCCGCTTCTACACCGTTGAACTGGCCCGCAACGTGGCCCGCCAGCTCGCCATGGAACTGGACCTGCAGCGCAGCTTCGCTGCCGGGGGGCTGGAGCTGTACTTCCAGGCGCGCGTGGACTTGTCCAGCGGCATCCTGTCAGGCATGGAAGCGCTGGTGCGCTGGAATCACCCGCAGCGCGGGCTGCTGCCGCCGCTGGAGTTCATCGCCCTGGCCGAGCAGCGCGGACTCATCGTGCAACTGGGCCGCTGGGTGCTGGATGCCGCCTGCCACCAGATCAGACGCTGGCGCGACGCTGGCCTGCGGCCACCGCGATGCGCCATCAACCTGTCGCCGCACCAATTGGTCAGCGATGCACTGTTCGACGAGGTGCGGCTTGCCCTTGAACGCCACGGCATCGAGGGCTCGGCTCTCGAACTCGACCTCACCGAGTCCGCGGTGACCGCCCAGCACGGCCGCGCCGATGCCTTGCTGGCACGCTTGCGTTCCTTGGGGGTGCATACGTCCATTGACGACTTCGGCACCGGCACCTCCTCACTGGCATTGATGCGCCGGGCGGTGGCGAAGTCGCTCAAGGTGGACCGCTCGTTCGTCAGCCGTCTGCCCGATGACGAGGCGCTGGGCGTGACCCGCGGCGCCATCGCCCTCGCACACGGCCTGGGCATGCGCGCTGTGGCCGAGGGCGTGGAGTCGACCTTCCAGCTGGAGGCCCTCAAGACGCTGGGTTGCGATGACGCCCAGGGCTTCCTCCTGGGGCGGCCGCTGCCGGCCGACGCCTTTGCCGCTCAGCTTGGCGGCTGACAGGTCCTTCAGCCCAGCACCGCGGCCATCGCCTGCGCCGTACGTTCCACGTTCCCGCTGTTCAGGCCGGCCACGCACATGCGCCCCGAGCGCACCAGATAGACGCCGAATTCCTCGCGCAGGCGGTCCACCTGGGTCGCGCTCAGACCGGTGTAGCTGAACATACCCCGCTGGGTGAGAAAGTAGCCGAAGTCGCGTCCCGGCAGGCGCGCGCTCAGCACGCCGTGCAGTGCCTGGCGCATCGAGAGGATGCGATGACGCATCGCGGCCACGTCCTCCTCCCAGGACCCCCGTAGCGCAGGGTCCAGCAGGACGCGGCTCACGATGCCCGCTGCGTGGATGGCGGGGCTGGAGTAGTTTCGCCGCACGGTGGCCTTCATCTGCCCGAGCACAAGGTCGGCCTGAGCGGCATCGGCGCACACCACGCTGAGGGCTCCGGCGCGCTCGCCGTACACGCTCATGCTCTTGGAAAACGAATTGGCCACGAAGAAGGGCAGGCCGGCGGCTGCCAGCGCCCGTACGGCGAAGGCATCTTCTTCGATACCGTCACCGTAGCCCTGGTAGGCCAGATCCAGGTAGGGCAGCAGCTCGCGCTCGCGCAGCAGCGGGATCAGGGCTTCCCACTGTGCGCGGGTCAGGTCCACGCCCGTGGGGTTGTGGCAACAGGCATGCAGCAGCACCACGCTGCGCGCAGGCAGGCTGCTCAAGGTGTGCAGCATGGCGTCGAATCTCAGGCCGCCCGTGGCCGGGTCGTAATAGGGGTAGGTGTGGACGGCGATGCCGGCGCCTTCGAACATCGCGCGGTGGTTGTCCCAGGTCGGATCGCTCACCCATACGCTGCTGTGGGGAAACCAGCGCTTGAGGAAGTCAGCGCCCACCTTGAGGCCGCCACTGGAGCCCACGGTCTGCAGCGTGGCCACGCGTGCGCTGCCGATGACCTCGTGACCGGGCCCGAACAGCAACTGCTGCACCGCCGAACGCATGGCGGCGGCCCCTTCTATGGGCAGGTAGGACTTGGGCGCGCTGTCGGCCAGCATCTGGGCCTCGGCCTGGCGCACGCTGCCCAGCACCGGGATGCGGCCGGCATCGTCGAAGTAGATGCCGATGGACAGATTGATCTTGCCGGGGCGGGGGTCCTTCTGGAAGGCCTCGTTCAGGCTCAGGATCGGGTCGCCCGCATAGGGCTCGAGGAGTTGGAACATGGCGGGCTCTGCTACGGGTTCGGGCTCACGTCGGTGTTGGCGCCTGCGTTCGGGCTTGGCAACGTTCTCGCGGTGCTCGGCGCTGCCTGGGCCAGGCAGGCTCAGGCGGCCCGCATGGTATCCGTGGAATTCGTCACGTTCAGTTTCTGCGGTTCTTGCCGATGAAGAGTATCCTCAATTCAAATTTCGCAAGCCCTCGCAGAATGATTTGGTGGGCGTGCGGGCGGTCGTGGGTGAGGTGGCCTGGCGCGCACTGGATGCTCGTCGGTTGGCACGCAATGCCCGGTTTCGAATGACAGTCCTTCACACGGTTGCTTTGCTGGGTTTTGGTGCCTTTGAGCGCAGGGCCCTGGCGTCCGCCTTCGCAATGTCGGCCTTGCGCGAGGTGGGCTATCGGCTGTCCGATCGCATGGAGGACGGCCGTTTCCTGGTGGTGGACGCCGATGGCCTGGATGCCCCGGACGCCATGCGGGCAGTGCGCAGGGAACACCGCGTGCAGGACACCGTGTTCGTGGGCTTGCAGGCCCCGGCTGAAGCGCGGGCGTGGCTTATGCGGCCACTGGATGCTGCCCGTGTGTTGAAGGAGCTGGACCTGCTGGCCGCACGCAGCACCGGCCCGGTGCAGCGGGCTGACGACCCGACGGACACGGCCGGCCCCTCGGGCTGGCGCCAGCCCCAGCCTGCCGAGCGGCCTGCGGGTGCCTCGACCGATAACCCCTTGCTCTCGGCAGTGCGGGGTAGTCGCCTGGGCGATAGGCTGGCGTCCGTGCCGCGACCGGGGCGGCCTGACCGGCGCTCCTGAGGCCGGGGCTTCACTTCCGCCAAGCTGCCAGCAACGAAGCGCCCATGATCAAGGCGCCGCCCACCAGCAACGGCACGCTGAGCACCCCGGCGCCCAGGGCCACGGCCGAGGCGGCGGCGAACAGCACCTCGGTAACCATCACCACGGCGGTGACGTTGGCCGGCAGGCGGGCGGCGCCATATTGCAGGGCCAGATTGCCCAGGAGGAACATCAGCGTCAGCAGCAGAAGACCGGTCACCCAGCCTGCGTCTGGCGCAGGCGGCCAGGGTACGGTGCCCAGGCCTCCCAGCCACAGGGCGGCCAGCAGCGACACCAGCGCGCCGCCTGCGAACATCGCCAGCGCGCGTGCACTTTCGGGTTGGTGAGCTTCCCGGCGCAACAGCACGTTGTTCAAGGCGAAGCCGAAGCCACCCACCAGGGCCAGGACTTCGGCGGCGGAAGCAGGCACCGGCCAGGCTGACCCGTCCGCAGGCCACAGCACGATGGCCGCTCCCGTCAGCGCCAGCACCACCCGCACCGCGGCCAACGCCGTGAGCCGCTCGCCCAGCAGGGCACGCGCCAGCAGCACGGCCCACAGCGGCATCAGGTAGAACAGCAGCACGACGCGTACCACATCGCCAATCGTCACGGCCGTGTTGAACGAGGCGTTGGTCGCGCCAGCGGCCAGCACCAGCCACCACAGTGACCGGGCGCGCCACAACTGCTGCCAGGCGCCAGGCCGCCACAGGCTGATCAGCAGCGCTGCCGCGGCATAGACCATGACGGTAGCCCACAGCGCATGCAGTCCGCGCTCCTGCAGCCAGCGCAAAGGCCACCAGGACACGCCCCAGGTGAAGGCGTTGAAGGTCAGCGCGAGCGTCGCGAGGCGCGCCTGCGGCGCCACCATACAAATCCCAAAGCCAAGGCGCCTGCGCCCAGCAACACGAAGATGCCGATCTGGAACTGGTGCAGCACCTTGAACATCCACTCGCGGTTGAGCGCCCCGAAGTAGCCCAGGTAGACCCAGATGGGCACGCTCACCAGTGCGGCGAGCCCGTCCATGACGAACCAGGTGGTGAATGAGACCTTGCGCGACATCCCGGCCGAGAAGAACACTGGCGTACGCAACCCGGGCAGGAATCGGGCCACGAACATCACCCACTTGCCGTACTTCTGGAACGCCTGCTGTGCCTTCTCGAAGCGCTCAGGCGTCAGAACCCTGCGAAAGCCCGGCAAGGTCTGCACACGCTGGCCGTACACCCGCCCGAGCGTGAACATGGTGCCGTCGCCGACCATCACCCCGGCCATGCCCACGGCGAACATGAGGTGCGGATCGGCATACCCCAGCCCTGCAATCACACCGCCAGTCACCAGCGTCACGTCCTCAGGCACTGGCACGCCAAACCCGCAAATCAACAGCATCACGAACACGGCGATGTAGCCGTACTCCGTGAAGATGGGAATCAGGAAATTGAAGACTTCCATGCAGTACCGCGGTGCAGAAGTGGACCGCAGGGCGGGGCGGCGACCGGGACGGGTTTATAGCATTGGACCCGTCGCACGGTACGATGCTTTTGCTTATGTCCCGCCCGATCGAAGCCCTGATCCACACCGGTGCGCTGATGCACAACCTCGCGCGAGCGCGCGCCGCGGCACCGGATGCCCGCGTGTGGGCGGTGGTCAAGGCCAACGCCTACGGCCATGGCATCGAGCGGGTCTTTGACGGCCTGCGCAGCGCCGACGGTTTCGCCTTGCTGGACCTGGCCGAAGCCGAGCGCGTGCGAGCGCTGGGCTGGCGCGGTCCCATTCTGCTGCTGGAGGGTGTTTTCGAGCCGCGCGACCTGGAACTGTGTTCGCGCCTGGGGCTGTGGCACGTGGTGCACTGCGCCGAGCAGATCGACTGGCTCAGCCGCCACAAGACGCAGCAGCCGCACCGCGTGTTCCTGAAGATGAACAGCGGCATGAACCGGCTGGGCTTCACGCCCGAGGCCTTTCGCAGCGCCTGGGCGCGGCTGAACGCCCTGCCGCAGGTGGACGAGATCTCGCTGATGACCCACTTCTCCGATGCCGACGGCCCGCGCGGCATCGCCCACCAGGTGGAGGCGTTCGAGGCTGCCACGCGCGACCTGACGGGCGAGCGCAGCCTGTCCAACTCCGCGGCCACCTTGCGCTACGGCGCGCAGCCCGGGCAGGACCCGCAGCCCCCGCTGCGCAACGACTGGGTGCGCGCGGGCATCCTGTCCTATGGCTCGGCGCCCGACTTTCCGCAGCGCCGCATCGACGACTGGGGCCTGCGTCCGGCCATGACGCTGCGCACCCGGCTCATCGGCTTGCAGTCACTGAGCCCCGACGACACCGTGGGCTACGGCAGCACCTACCGGGCGCAGCGCCCCATGCGCATCGGCATTGCCGCCTGTGGCTATGCCGATGGCTACCCACGCCATGCCGCAACGGGCAGCCCGGTGCTGGTGGACGGTGTGCGCTGCACCACGGTTGGACGGGTGTCCATGGACATGCTGGCGGTGGACCTGAGCCCCGTGCCGGGTGCCGGCCACGGCAGCGAGGTTACCTTGTGGGGCGAGGGCCCGAACGGCCGCCGGCTGCCCATCGACGAGGTGGCACAGGCCGCCGGCACCATCGGCTACGAGTTGATGTGCGCGCTGGCGCAGCGCGTGCCGGTGCGGGTGGTGGATGCGGCATGACGCTGGTGCGTCACCCGCGCGTGGACTCTGCAGAGGTGGAGTTCGCTGCTGTCCGGTCCCAGGGTGCCGGGGGCCAGAACGTCAACAAGGTGTCCAGTGCGGCGCATCTGCGATTCGATGTTCGGGTGTCGTCGCTGCCTGAAGACGTGAAGCAGCGCCTGCTGGCCCTGCAGGACCACCGCCTGACGGCCGAGGGCGTGGTGGTCATCAAGGCGCAGGAGCACCGCAGCCTGGCCATGAACCGCGAGGCCGCCCTGGCCCGCTTGCAGGCCCTGGTGGACCAGGTGGCCCACCCGCCCATTCCGCGCAAACCCACCCGCCCCACCCGTGCCTCGGTGCAGCGCCGCATCGAGGGCAAGGCGCGAAGGGGCGCAGTGAAGGCGATGCGGGGGCGGGTCGGGGACGGCTGAGCGGCCGTGCGCTCGCTGCGATTGCGCGGCGGTTCGGACCCGAGGTCGAGTGGTTCGTCTGGTCACTTGTTGGGTTGGTCAGCGTTTGCTGCGCCGCCACCCCGGCCCAGGCGCCGGGCCCGATCGCGCGGTCGGCCCTGCGGGCCGACGCCGCTGCGATGCTCGCCACAGGGCCGCGCCGCCGAACTCGCTGCGCTCAGACAACGGCGGCGAGCATGTCCACGATGCGCGCTGCGCGCGCCGACCCTGCGGCTGCGCTTCTCGCCGCCCTCCACGGGCCCCGCGCCCGGGCCGGCGTGGCGGCTGCGGGTGCGCTGTTGATCGCCTGGGGCGTGCGGGGTGGGTTGGCTTTGGGCACTGGCCAACGTTTACGTTCGACCAGAATCCGGGTGCCACGTGAGCAGAGGGCCCCAGTGACGGATTTCCTCCAGGTGCCCGCCCTTGCGCCGCGTTGGGTGGTGATGGACGAAAACTGATCGACCATCTCCCGCCAGCCGTTTCACTTCCGAGATGCGGATGCTCTTGGCGGAACTCGCCAGTGTCTCGCGATAGCTCGCGGGTTCCAGGCCGTTGTCGGGGTCGACAAAGACGAGGTCAGTTCCTTCCATGGCCCGCAGCACTTGCCCAAACCACGCTTCCCGGGCTGATGGACGCTGCCTCGGTTCGCAGTCGATGGGAATCGCTTCGCCAGCAAATCTGACGTCGAGACCGGTCAACGCTGGTTCCAGCGAGTCGATATGGCGAGCCCCGGTGGTTACGGCAGTCCTCAGATGGTCGAAAAGCGCTGGATTCAAAGGCCGCCGCGAACAGAATCTCGTAGCGCTGGGAAGGACGCGCTGACAATCCCGCTCATGGCCCGCGAATCCAAGACCGTCTACACCTGCCGCGAATGCGGCGGCACCAGCCCGAAGTGGCTGGGCCAGTGCCCGCACTGCAAGGCCTGGAACACGCTGGAGGAGTCGGTGGCCGAGGCCGCTGCGGGCGCGGGCAAGAACCGTTTCCAGGCCCTGGCGCGCAGCCAGCCGGTGGCCACGCTCAGCGAAATCGAGGCGGCCGATGTCGAGCGCACGCCCACGGGCCAGGAGGAACTGGACCGCGTGCTGGGCGGGGGCATCGTGGCCGGCGGGGTGGTGTTGATCGGCGGCGATCCGGGCATCGGCAAGAGCACCTTGCTGCTGCAGGCGCTGGACGCGCTGTCCGCGCGTGTGCCCGTGCTCTACGTCACGGGTGAAGAGAGCGGCGCGCAGGTGGCCTTGCGTTCGCGCCGGCTGGGCCTGGCGGGCACCAAGGTGCGCGTGCTGGCCGAGATCCAGCTGGAGCGGATTCTCGCCACGCTGGAGAGCGAGACGCCGGCCTTCTGCGTCATCGATTCCATCCAGACGCTGTACTCCGACCAGCTCAGCTCCGCCCCCGGCTCGGTGGCGCAGGTGCGCGAGTGCGCGGCGCAGTTGACGCGCGTGGCCAAGACCAGCGGCTGCGCCATGGTGCTGGTGGGCCATGTCACCAAGGAAGGCGCGCTGGCTGGCCCCCGCGTGCTGGAGCACATCGTCGACACGGTGCTGTACTTCGAGGGCGACACGCATTCCAGCTTCCGCCTGGTGCGCGCCATCAAGAACCGCTTCGGCGCGGTCAACGAGATCGGCGTCTTCGCCATGACCGAGCGCGGCCTGAAGGGGGTAAGTAACCCCAGCGCCATCTTCCTGTCCACCCACGGCGAGCCCGTGCCGGGCTCCTGCGTGATGGTGACGCTGGAAGGCACGCGGCCACTGCTGGTGGAGATCCAGGCGCTGGTGGATTCGGGCGGGCCCAGCCCGCGCCGGCTGTCCGTGGGCCTGGACCGCGACCGTCTGGCCATGCTGCTGGCGGTGCTGCACCGCCACGCCGGCGTGGCCTGCATGGACCAGGACGTCTTCGTCAACGCCGTGGGCGGCGTGCGCATCGCCGAGCCGGCGGCGGATCTCGCGGTGCTGCTGGCCATCCAGGGCAGCCTGCGCGGCAAGCCGCTGCCGCGTGGCTTCATCGCCTTCGGCGAGGTGGGCCTGGCCGGCGAGGTACGCCCCGCGCCGCGCGGGCAGGAGCGCTTGAAGGA
>JBJTZN010000017.1:0-36576 GCA_046087245.1 Rubrivivax sp. | reverse complement strand
CGTCCAGATACGACGCCAGGTCAGCAGGCAGGCCCGGCGGCAACGGCGGCAAAGGCAGGGCCGGCGCCGCTTCCCCAGGCTGGTGCGCCGGTACCTGCGCGGGCGCTGCTGCCTTCCCCAGTGACGCGCCGCCCTGGGCGGTCAAGTCCGGACGCGGCAATGAGCCTGTGCCGGCGCCGGCCGTGGGGTCCTCGGGGCCTGACAGTTCCTCCGTGCCGATCAGGTCGGCACCGGACAGGGCCAGTGCGCGGTGGAGCAGGTTCTCCAGTTCCCGCACGTTGCCGGGAAAGGCCAGCGTGGCCAGGTACGCGAGCGCTTCGTCGCTGATGCGCGGCGTCGGACGGATGCCGGCTTCTGCGCTGATGCGCTCCAGGATGTCCGCGCAGATGGGGCCGAGGTCGACGAGTCGCACCCGCAATGGGGGCACGGGGATGTGGATCACGTTCAACCGGAAGAACAGGTCCTGCCGGCTTGTACCTCGGCCGGCAGGTCACGGTGCGTGGCGCTCACGATGCGGGCGTTGCAGGCCACTTCCGCGGTAGCTCCCAGCGGCCGCACGCTTCGCTCCTGAATGGCCCGCAGCAGCTTGCTCTGCATCTGCAGAGGCAGGTCACCGATCTCGTCCAGGAACAGGGTCCCGCCCTGCGCCGCCTGGAAGAACCCGGGCCTGTCCTCTGCCGCGCCCGTGAACGCCCCCTTGCGGTAGCCGAAGAACTCGGCATCCAGCAAGGATTAGGGGATCGCCCCGCAATTCACCGGTACGAATGGCCCCGAAGCGCGCGCCGAGGCCTGGTGGATGGCCCTGGCCACCAACTCCGTGCCGGTACCGGACTCGCCGGTCACCAGCACGGGCGCCATGCTGCGTGAGACCTTGTCGACCAACATCCGGACCTGGCACATGGCCGGCGAGTCCCCGACCAGACGCGCCATGTCGGGCCAAGCGGGGGCCGCGTCGAATCTGCGCACGGCCGCTCCACGTGACACGGGGGCAGCCTCCGGGGCCTGGACCAGCGCTGCAGCCACCACCGCGCGGAACTGCCGCAAGTCCACGGGCTTGGTGAGGTAGTCAAAGGCGCCCGCCTTCAGGGCAGCCACCGCCGTCTCGGCCGACCCGTAGGCCGTGATGACGATCACCTTCTCGCTGCGCCTGGCAGCCTCCACGTGATTCAGTATCTCGAGGCCCTGGCCGTCAGGCAACCGCATGTCTGTGATGACCAGATGAAACGACTGGCACTCCAGCGCCTGCAGGGCCGCCTGCACCGAGCCTGCGCACTCGACGTCGTGGCCCTCGCGCAGCAGGGTGAGTTCATACAGGGTCAACAGGTCAGGCTCGTCATCGACAACGAGCAGGCGGTGCGCGTCCGATGCCTTCATGACGGCCCCCGACCGGTGGTGGCGGCCGACGGGCCGCGAAGCTCGATCACGAAGTTGGTGTGGTGGTCCTTCGAGGACGCCGACCGGGCATGCATGATCGTCGCCCCGTGGCGCTCGCACAGTTCCTTGCTGAGATAAAGGCCCAAGCCCGAACCGCGGCTGCGGGTGGAGAAGAAGGGCTCGAACAACTGCATCTCGACTTCAGGCGCGATGGGAGGTCCGTCGTTGCTGACAACCAGCGTGACACCGTCTCCAAGACCCGGTTGCACCGCCACGCGAATGGCTCCGGCTCGTCCGGACGAGTGCCAGAGTGCATTGTCCAGCAGATTCACGAGTATGCGCCTGAGGTGCTCCGGGTCGAACCAGGCCCGGGCGTCACTCCAGCGCAAGTCCCGCTCCACCAGGTCCGCCGGGGCCCCTGCTGTGGCACTCCAGTCCTGCACCACCACGAGCACCAGATCCGCCACCTGCAGCACGCTGCCCCGGCCCGCGACCGGCGACGGCGTGGACTCCAGCACGTCATCGACCAGACGCCGCAGTCGCACGACGTTGTCCCCGATGATCGACACCAGACGCTGCTGCGGTTTGTCGAGCCGGTCCTCGGACAACAGCTCGTTGGCCTGTGCGATGGCGGCCAGAGGATTGCGGATCTCGTGGGCGATGCCGGCCGACACCCGGCCCATGGCGGCCAGCTTGTCCTGCTGCACGCGCGCCTGCACGGTGCGCTCGTCCTCCAGCAGCAGGACGCACAGGTCGTCGTCCTGCACGGCATCCCTCGTGGCGGGGCTGACGGCCTCCAGGCGGGTGAACCGCATACGAACGCGAAGTTCGGTCACGCTCGCCGGACCATCGGACCAAGCCACTTCGCGTCCTGCCGCGGGCCAGTCCCCCTCGGCGTGGGCCCGTTCGACAGCGCGCAGGATGGGAGACCACGGCAGCACCGGGTCCGCCGCACCCTGTTGCGAAGCCGCAGCCGCAACCTGGGCTCCCAGCAAGGCCTGGGCCGACAGGTTGATGGCCAGAACGCGCCGGCGGCGGTCCAGCACGAGTACCCCCTCGCTCATCTCCTGGATGACCAGTCGGTTCAGTCCGGCCTGGCGATCGGCCCGCGCCTGGCTGTCCAGCGCTGAACGCTCCTCGCGCTGCAGGCGGGCGGAAAGCTCGCCGGCCACCCACGCGATGACCAGCAGCCCCACCCCTGCCAGGGCCGCCCCCAGCCAGGCGGAAGGCGGCGTTGGCGCCATGAGGGACCTCCACCATGCTTCAGCCAGCAAGGCCAGGGTCAGCCCCGCAGCGGTGGCCAGCGCCTGCAGGCGCGGCATCAACACGCCCGCCATCAGGACGGGCAGCACCAGCAGGGCATCGAAGTTCAAGCCAGTACCGGACCCGCTGCTCGACAGGAGCAAGAAGGCGATCAGGTCAACGCCCACGGTCAGCGCGATGCAAGTACGCGGGCTGGCACCGATGGATCGCATCCCGCCGCGCCAAAGGAGCCACGCCGCCGTACCCAGGGCCGATGCGGCGTACAAGCCACCGATCAGCAGCGGCGCGGGCTGGGCTGCACTGGCGTCCGTGGCTGCGAGGAACTGCAGTGCCACCAGAAGGACGCCCGCCACCGCCCGGGCCGCCAGATAGGTGCGAAAGATGCGCCACTGGGACAGCCCGAAGACCGCCTCGACAGCCAAAGACCGCCCGCCTTGCGAAGGGTGGAGCCCGAACAGCTCCGGGGCTGCCTGCGCCACGGGTTCAAGGGAAGGTGGTGGGCGCCCCTCAACCTCGCCCGTGTCGTCCTTGAACCACCGCGGGGCGGCCGCCCGGGCCGCAGCGTCCGGGTCCTGTGGTGGGGGGCCTTCTGCAAGCATGCCTGTGCCCGAGCCGCCGCGCGTCAGCGCGGCCCCGCCTTTCGATGCGCCGCCCCGCAGTAAGGCAGCTGTCCGTCGAAGACCGCCTCCTGCGCGGGCAAGTGCAAGCCGCAGTGACTGCAGGCCACGATGCGTGCAGGCGCCTGGGCTCGCGGATCGCCGTCCGCGGTCCCGGGGCCCTGCGCAGCAGTCGCCCCGGGGACGGATCCGTTCTCACCCTGGCGGATGGGCGGGCGCTTGCGAAATCGGGCTGCAAGCATCCATATGCCCACGCCCACCACGATCAGGACCAGCAGGTACTTCATGGCGTTGTGATGCTCAAGCCACCGACCGCGACAGAAGCACCTCCAGCACGAAGCGGGAGCCGACGTAGGCAAGCAGCAGCACCAGCGCACCCGCGTACAGCCAGCGCGTGGCTTGCCGGCCCCTCCAGCCGCGGCCGTGGCGGCCCAACAGCAGCAAGGCGAAGATGCCCCAGCTCACCAGGGACAAGACCGTCTTGTGGTCCCAACGCCACTGGGCCGAGGTGAGGATACCCAGAGCGATGGCCGCCGACAGCACCGCAAAGCCCGCCTCGACGAACCGGAAGGTGATGCGTTCGATCTGCAATAGGGGTACGCCCGACACCATGCTGGCCAGACCCTTGTGCCTGCGAAGGCGACGCTCAGCTGCGTCCAAAAGCAAGCCGTGCAGCACCGCGGCCCCTAGCAGTCCGTAGCTGGCCACGCCGAGCAGCCAGTGCAGCGGTGCCCAGCTCGACCCCAGGACCCGGGCCTCGCCTGGGAACAGGCACTCCACCACCACGCCGGCGGCACCCGCGCAGGCCAGCAGTCGGCGCACCGCCACTACGGTCATGAAGCGTCCGTCCAGCGCATGGATGGCCAGCGCCATGCACACGGTCAGCGACAGCACCGGCCCGAAGCCCAGCCGGGCCGCGCCGCCGTGAAACCCGAGGCTGCCAATCTCACTGAGCAGCATGGCCGCATGGGCCGCCACGCCCACGACGAAGGCCGGCATCGCCACGCGGTCCAGCCTCGCGTTGCCGCCCAGCAGCGACACGGCGTAGGCAGCCACCGCCAGAACCGCCAGCAGCAACGGCCATCCGCTCGGTACGTCGGTCGATAGAATCATTCGGCGCAGTGTACGTTCGGCGTCTGGACCAGACGCCCCGGTTCTCCCTTCCTTCGCCCGCCTTGCTGGCTGAACGCACGCAGGTGGCCGCACCTCATGGCCAACACCCTCTCCGACCGCCTGTCACGCCTGGTCAAGACCATGCGGGGCCAGGCCCGCATCACTGAAGCCAACGTGCAGGACATGCTGCGCGAGGTGCGCATGGCACTGCTGGAGGCCGATGTGGCCCTGCCCGTGGTGCGCGACTTCATTGCCCGGGTCAAGGACAAGGCCCTGGGTCAGGAAGTGGCCGGCTCGCTCAACCCCGGTCAGGCCCTGGTGGGCATCGTGCACAAGGAGTTGGCCGCCACCATGGGAGAGGGCGTGGCCGACCTTGACCTGGCCACCCAGCCCCCGGCCGTGGTGCTGATGGCCGGCCTGCAAGGCGCCGGAAAGACCACCACCACCGCCAAGCTTGCCAGGCACCTGATCCAGAAGCGTCGCAAGAAGGTGCTCACGGTCTCGGCCGACGTGTACCGCCCTGCGGCCATCGAGCAGTTGAAGACCGTCACGGCACAGGCCGGCGCCGAATGGTTCCCAAGCACCCCCGACCAGTTGCCCGTCGACATCGCACGCGCCGCGCTGGACCACGCTCGCCGCCACTACTTCGACGTGCTGCTGGTGGACACGGCCGGACGGCTGGCCGTCGACAATGCCCTCATGGCCGAGATCGGCCGGTTGCATGCAGCGCTGAACCCGGTGGAGACCCTGTTCGTCGTGGATGCGATGCAGGGCCAGGACGCCATCAACACGGCCCGCGCCTTCAGCGATGCCCTGCCGCTGACGGGCGTGGTGTTGACCAAGCTCGATGGCGACTCGCGCGGCGGCGCTGCGCTGTCCGTGCGACAGGTCACCGGGGTGCCGATCAAGTTCGCGGGCATTTCGGAGAAGATCGACGGTCTGGAGGTGTTCGACGCCGAGCGCCACGCAGGGCGCATCCTTGGCATGGGCGACATCGTTGCGCTGGTCGAGGAAGTCCAGAAGGGCGTGGACCTGGCCGCAGCCCAGAAGTTGGCCGACAAGGTCAAGAGCGGCGATGCCTTTGACCTCAACGACTTCCTGGCCCAGATCTCGCAGATGAAGAACATGGGCGGCCTGGCTGGCCTCATGGACAAGCTGCCCTCGCAACTGGCCTCGCGCGCGGCCGGTGCTGACCTGGGCAAGGCCGAGCGCGACGTGCGGCGCATGGAAGGCATCATCTGTTCGATGACGCCGCTGGAGCGGCGCAAGCCCGAGTTCATCAAGGCCTCGCGCAAGCGCCGCATCGCTACCGGTGCGGGCGTGCAGGTGCAGGAGGTCAACCGCATGCTCAATCAGTTCGAGCAGATGCGCGACATGATGAAGAAGATGAAGGGCGGTGGGCTGATGAAAATGCTGCGCCGCATGGGTGGCGCCTTCCCCGGGATGCCTGGCATGCCGCGCTGAGGGTCGGCGCGACGGGCCCGGTGGCCCGCCCGCTCACTGCACCAGCGCCTGAGCGAACTCCCGGGCATCGAAGGGCTGCAGATCCTCCAGCTTCTCGCCCACGCCGATGAAGTACACCGCCAGCGGCCGGCCCTCGGCGGCACACCAGCGGGCGATCGCAGCCAGGACGCCGCCCTTGGCTGTGCCGTCGAGCTTGGTCACGATCAGCCCCGTGAGTTGCACCGCGGCATCGAAGGCCTGGACCTGGGCCAGCGCGTTCTGACCCGTGTTGCCGTCCACCACCAGCAGCACCTCGTGAGGCGCGCCCTGCTGGGCCTTGGCGATGGTGCGGCGGATCTTCTTGAGTTCCTCCATCAGGTGCTGCTGCGTGGGCAGGCGTCCGGCCGTGTCGGCGATCACCACGTCACAGCCGCGCGCGCGGGCGGCGGTCACCGCGTCGAAGCTCACTGCAGCGGGGTCTCCACCTTGCTGGCTGACGATGTCGACGCGGTTGCGCTCGCCCCAGACTGCAAGCTGCTCGCGCGCAGCGGCGCGGAAGGTGTCGGCGGCAGCCAGCAACACCTTCTGCCCGTCGGCGGCCAGGTGATGGGTAAGCTTGCCGATGCTGGTGGTCTTGCCCGCGCCATTGACGCCCACGACCATGAAGACAGTGGGCTGCACTGCACCGACTTCCAGGGGGCGCTGCAGTGGAAGCAGCAACTCGGTCAGCGCCTGCACAAGCAAGGCCTTCGCGGCTGCGGGGTCGGTGGCTCGGGTCTCCCGGACCTGCCGTTTCAGTCGTGCCAGCAGGTGCTGCGTGGCGGGCAGCCCGGCGTCGGCCATCAGCAGCGCCGCCTCGAGGTCCTCGTACAGCGCATCGTCCAGGCGCGCACCCGTGAACACCTGCGCAATCCCCTGGCCGGTCTTGCGCAGGCCCGCCCTCAGGCGTTGCAGCCATCCTGCGCGTACACCGTCACTGCCGGCACCGAGGTCCGGTGCGCCGATCAACGCCGGCGCATCGGCCACCACAGGCTCCTGGGGCGCGTGATCCTGCAGCGGGCCGGGCTGGGCCGCCGTGGGCGCCGCAGCCGTTGCCAAAGGCGCCTTTTTCTTGAAGAAGCTGAACATGAAGGTGCGGTGCGACCCCCGACGAAGGGGACCGACCGGCCGCTATAATTTCGGACTGCAGGCGCTTTAGCTCAGTCGGTTAGAGCGACGGAATCATAATCCGCAGGTCCGGGGTTCGAATCCCTGAAGCGCCACCAAGACACCCCCATCAGCCCGCCGGGCCACGCCCCGCGGGCATTTGTTTTCCTGTCCACAGAGCCTCAAGGCGCCCGTTTGCCAACGCGGGCAGATTCGTCCTGCTTCTGCTCGAACTCCCGGCGCCGCTGCTCCTGGCGCTCGAGTTCTTCGCTGCGGGCCCGTTGCAGATCCGTCTGGGCTGGCACGCCTTGGTCGAAGGTCAAATTCCGCTCCGTGCCGAAGCCGGTCGTCGGCGCACCCCGCTGGCTGCGCAGCTTGATGTTCAATCGCAGCTCGTTGGACGAGTCGGCATTGCGCAAGGCCTCGTCGTAGGAGATCAGGCCGCGGTTGTACAGGTCGAACAGCGCCCAGTCGAAGGTGCGCATGCCCGCCTCGCGGCCGCGTTCCATCAGCGGCTTGATCTCGTGGAAGAGGCCCTTGAAGATCTTGTCGGCGATCGTGGGAGTATTGATCATGATCTCGATCGCAGCCCTGCGGCCTTTGCCATCCTCGGTGCGGATCAGGCGCTGCGAGACGATGCCGCGCAAATTGGCGGAAAGATCCATCAGAAGCTGGGGCCGGCGCTCCTCGGGGAAAAAATTGATGATGCGGTCGATGGCCTGGTTGGCGCTGTTGGCGTGCAGCGTGGCCAGGCACAGGTGCCCTGTCTCGGAGAAAGTGATCGCGTGCTCCATGGTCTCGCGGTCGCGGATCTCCCCCATGAGGATCACGTCCGGGGCCTGCCGCAGCATGTTCTTCAGCGCGGCACCCCAGGAATGCGTGTCCACCCCCACCTCACGGTGACTGATGAGTGACTTCTTGGGCTCGTGCACATACTCGATGGGGTCCTCCACCGTGATGATGTGGCCCGAAGTGGTGGCGTTGCGGTGATCGATCAGTGCAGCCAGCGTGGTGGATTTGCCCGAGCCCGTGGCCCCCACGATCAGGAGCAGACCGCGCTTGCTCAGGATCAACTCTTTCAGCACGGGCGGCAGCCCGAGCCTGTCGGCATTGGGGATCTCGTTGGGAATGGTGCGAATCACCATGGCCACCTGCGCCTGCTGTTGGTAGACATTGACCCGAAACCGCGAGACCTCCGGCACCATGATGGCGAAGTTGCATTCCAGCTCGCGGTCGAATTCGATGCGCTGACTGTCGTTCATGATCGAAAACGCCATCACCCGCGTGACATCCGGGTCGAGCTTCTGCTGCGACAAGGGAGCCAGTGCGCCGTGGGCCTTCATGGTGGGTGGAGAGCCTGCGGAGATGAACAGATCCGAGCCGCCGGCTCGCGCCATGGCCGTCAACAGCCTGTGCATGTAGGCCATCGCCTGATCGTCAGTGAGCATCGACATCGGGAACTACCTGGAGAGGCACCTTCACTTGCCCTTGGATGAGGCCGCCTTGTGGCGGGCGATGGCCGCCTTGAGGTCGCGCAGTTCCTCGCAGCTGAACGTGCAGACCTTGTCCAGTCGCGACAGCATGGCTTCGGCGCCGGCCAGGTCACCTTTCATCAGGAACAGCTCGCCGTAGTACTCCAGCGCCTGACGGTGCTTGGGGTCGAGTTCCAGCGCGCGCTTGTAATGGGTCTCTGCGGCAGCCAGGTCCGGGGGCGTCTTCTTGCGCAGGGCATAGCCCAGCAGGTTGTGCCACTCGGCACTGTCGATCGCGTTGGCTGCGCGCAGCGCGCCGGCCGCTTGATCGAATCGCTGGGCCTTGAGGTCAGCCCGTGCCGTCGCCAGCCAGGCCGGATCGCCGGCCGCGGAATCGCCCATCGCGGAACGCGCGGGCCCGGCGCCCGCCAGCACCGCCAGCACCAGGCACAGTGGCAGCCGCAGGGCGAGCCAGGGAGCCGGCCGACGCGCCAGGCGCCCTCCGAAGCGCTGGACATTGGGAACGCCGAATCGGTCAGGCGACGGCGCAGGCAATTGTTGGGGCCACATGGACGGGTCTCTCCTGTGCAGGTGTCGGGCCGGGTTGGCCGGGGCGCAGGAGACAACTCCTGCGGCTCGAGGATAACGGGTTCAGGATAAAGCCGGGGCGCGGCACGACACGGCACGGCAAGCCCTCACCCTCACCTCCACGACCCCTGGAACGCCAGCAGGCTAGGGATTGAGCAGCAGGACCCCGGCATTGACCGTGGCGGCGAACAGTACCCAGGCCAGGTAGGGCAGGAGCAGGCCCGCGGCCAGACGGTCGATCCGCCCGCAGATCCTGATCAGCCAGAGGACGGACAGGGTCAGCAGCACGATCTGCGCCAGCGCCCAGTCCGGCCGCTTGGCCAGGAAGAACAGCGCGCTCCACAGCACATTCAGCAGCCCGTTGAGCAAGAAAGCCCCGAGCAGGTGCCACCGGCGATGCCGGACCGCAACGGCATCTGCGGCTGCTCCGTCGCCTGGCACCCCAGCCCCCCACCAGGCCCGGGCACCTGCCCAGGCGGTCAGGGTGTAGAGCAGGGTCCAGACCGGGCCGAAGACGGCATCCGGAGGCTTCCAGGCAGGTTGGACCAGCCCGCGGTACCAGGGGCCGATGTCGGTGGCCAGGCCGCCCAGGCCCGCCACCAGGACGGCCAAAGCGGCCGCCACCGCATACACGCGCGTTGGGATGCGCGGAACCGTCGCAGCCTCGGCGCAGGCGCCCGAGTCACCAGGCGGGCCCTGCGGCCGCGGCCTGGGTGAACCATTCTGCGGATTCACACCCGGGCCAGACCGAGCAGATGCGCCATGTCCTTGAAGAAGATCCGCACATGCGCCATCGGCCGCGCGCGTACCAGTTCCTTGTTCATGTACGCCTCGAACGTCAGCTGCTGCACGTCACGGTCACGGCAGATGGCCACGAAGCGCTCCCGACGCTTGTCGTTGCGATACCAGAAGCGCTGCATGATGCCGAGCACCCAGAAGACCTTGCCGTGCGTGCGCAGGAAGCGCTTACGGGCCGTGGCCAGGGCGCTGGCGCGGCCCGTGCTCAGGAACTCCTGCACGGCCTCGCCCACCATGCGCCCGCAAGCCATGGCGTAGTAGATGCCCTCGCCCGAGGCCGGGGCCACCACGCCGGCGGCATCGCCGGCCAGCACCACGTCGCGCCCGTTGTCCCACCGGGGCAGGGGCTTCATCGGGATGGGGGCGCCCTCGCGCCGCAGCGTCGGGGCGTCGTGCAGCCCTGCAGCGCGGCGCAACCCCGCCGTGGCGACGCGCAGCGAGAAGCCCTTGTCGGCGCTGCCTGTGCCCACGCTCAGGGTGTCCCCGTGAGGGAACACCCAGCCGTAGAAGTCGGGCGAGTAGGTGCCGTTGTAGACCACGTCGCAGCGGGCCCCGTCATAGCCCGGCGGCGGGCTCCGGGGCTTGCCGATGATCTCGTGGTACGCAAAAACATAGGACGTGCGCTCGGCCCCCGGGACCGCCTGGCGCGCGACTTCCGAGCGCGCCCCGTCCGCGCCGATGACACAGCGCGCCCGCGCGCTGCTGTGCCCTGTGGCCACCCCGGTCTGGCTGGCGCGCGCGGTGAAGTGCACCACGCTCAGGCCGTCGGCGTCGCGCGTGAGCTTGTCGAAGGTGCCGATGCGGCGCACGGCTCCGGCCTGGGCCGCGCGCTCGCGCAGCCACTCGTCAAAGACATCGCGGTCCACCATGCCGACGAAACCGCCGTCGATGGGAATGTCCACCTGGCGGTCGCTGGGCGAAACCATCCGGGCGCAACGGATCCTGGCCACCAGCAGGTGGTCTGGAATGTCGAAGTCCTTGATGAGGCGGGGTGGAATCGCTCCGCCGCAAGGCTTGATGCGGCCAGCGCGGTCCAGCAGCAGCACGCTGCGGCCCTGGCGTGCCAGGTCGTGCGCGGCCGTGGCGCCAGCAGGGCCTCCACCCACCACGATGACATCAAAGGTGTGCGACTCGTTCATGTCGATCCTCGGCAGGGGTCAGGACAAGCGCGGCCACCGGCTCACGCACCGTTGCAGGGCGTGCCGCAGGGGCCGGCACGGCGATACGGCGGGCCAGTGCGGCCGCCAGGACAAACAACAAGGCCTCTGCCGCGAAGACGCTGGCGTAAGCGGTCACCTGGGATCCGATCAGCCAGCGGGCCACATCGCTGGCTGCCGTGCCCAGCACGCCCCCCAACGCGAAGCCAGTGGCCTGCGCAGCGCCCCACAGGCCCATGCGCACGCCTTCTCGCGATGCCCGGCCCTGGCCGGCCAGGGCCATCATCGAGCCGATGGCGGCGATGGAAAAGGCGCCGTTGGCCACACCCAGCAGGAACACGTTGGCGCGCAGTGGCCACTCCATGCCGGCACTGAAGTGGCCCGCCACCAGGCCAGCCAGCGCCAGGGCCGAGGCCAGGCAGCCACCCACGATCCAGGCGCGCAGCGAGCCGAGGGACAGCCCCGCCCAGCGCCGGCCAGCCAGCGCGCCCAGCAGCATGCCGGCCAGCGTGCCGCCGTGCTGCACGCCCGACAACTGCGTGGACTCCCCGGGCGTGAAGGCGAAACGGATGCCGGCAAAGGGTTCAAGGATGAGGTCCTGAGCGCTGTAAGCCACCATGGACACGAAGACGAAGACCGTGAAGCGGCGCGCATCCGGCTCGGTCCACACCTGCTCCAGTGCGGCGCGAAAGCGTGGTCGTTCCCGGGTGGTACCGGCCGAGGGCAGGCCGTCGGGCTCCACGCCCCACAGGGACGCCCAGGCCAGAACCAGCGCCACCAGCGACACCGCACCCGAGACCGCCACGAGGCGACCCGGCGTGTACGGGTCCAGCCAGCGCCCCGCCAAGCCCGCCGTGACGGCAAAGCCCAGGATCATCAGCACCCACACCAGGGTGGCGGCGGCGGCGCGGCGTTCCTGCGCCACCTGCTTGGCCAACAACACGAGCAGGGACGTTCCGGCAGCGCTCACACCCAGACCCACCAGGCTGTAGCCGAGCACGGCCAGGCACAGACCCTCCAGACGATGGGTGCCCATCCATGCGGTGGCCACGGCCGCCAGAAACCCGCCCAGCGCCAGCACGGCCATGCCGCCCGCGATCCAGGGCGTGCGCCGCCCGCCCAGGTCCGAGCCGAAGCCCATGCGCGGGCGCGTCATCTGCACGGCATGGTGCCAGCCCACCAGCAGACCGGGCACCAGGGCCGGCAACATCAGCTCCACGGCCATCAGACGGTTCAGCGTGGAGGTGGTCAGCACCACCATCGCGCCCAGGCACATCTGCACCAGAGCGAGCCGGAAGATGCCGAGCCAACTCAAGGCGTACCCACCCTGAGCGCAAAGGCGCTGATCATCATGCCGGCCACGTACAGCGGCACCCCCAGACCGCTGAGCCAGACCGCACGGGCCACGGGCCTGGCGAGGAATCGGCGCATCATGGGGAGCTGCACGCCCAGGCACAGGACGATGGCAGCCGCATGCCAGGGTCGATCCCAGGCCACCAGACAGGCCACCACCGCCACCTGCGCCAGAACCATGGTGCTGCAGGCCGCCCAGGCTGCGCCCCGCGCGCCCAGTTGCACCGGCAGGGAAAGGATCCCCATCCTGCGGTCTCCCTCAATGGCCTTGAAGTCATTCAGCGTCATGATCCCGTGGGCACCGGCGCTGTACAGCAACGCCAGGATCATCGAAGGCAGCCCGGGCATCTGCCCCCCGGCCATGACCGCCGCACCGGTGATCCAGGCCAGCCCCTCGTAGGACAGACCGCAAGCGGCGTTGCCCCACCAGCCGTTGCGCTTGAGCCGCACGGGCGGCGCGCTGTAAGCCCAGGCCAGCGCCAAGCCCAGCACTGCCGCGCCGAACCCCCACGGGCCCAGGGTGGCGGACAGCAGCAGCGACAGCCCCGTCCAGATCAGGGCGAGATACAGGCCCCAGCGCCCCGGCATGCGGCCCGAGGGAATGGGCCGATGGGGTTCGTTGATGGCGTCGACGTCACGGTCGAACCAGTCGTTGACCGCCTGGCTGGTGGCGCACACGAACGGCCCTGCCAGCAGAACGCCGGCCAACACCAACCCCCAGCGTCCGTCCAGCGACTGACCCGAGGCCACCACCCCGCAGGCAAAGGCCCACATGGGAGGAAACCAGGTGATGGGCTTGAACAACTCGGCGATCGCCGAGGGCGCGGGCAATGCGGTAGCGGGTGCGGCATGGGCCATGGCCCATACTGCCCTTGACACTTCAAAGTGTCAATCGATGTTTACGGCAGGGTGTGCGTCGTCGGTGTCGCTGCCACCGTTGCCGCCCATGCCGAAGCGGTTCAGCTTGACGTACAAGCTCTGGCGGGACAGGCCCAGCAACTGCGCCGCAGAGGCCCGGTTGCCCTGCGTCATCTGCAGGGCTGCTTCGATGCACAACTGTTCTATCAGCTCGGTGGTCTCGCTGACGATGTCCTTCAGCGGCACGCGACCCACCAGCTCGGCCAGTTCACCCACCGAGCGCGACACCCGGTCGGGCGTGCGCTCCTCGCCCTGCAGGCGCCGGCTGATGTCGCGGATGGCAAAACCCAGGCGCGGCCCGTCCGGCAGGGTCAGGACGCTGGCCGAGATCTCGACCTCGATCTGCGCCCCGAACTCGCCCCGCAAGGCCGTGGTGAACAAGCCCACCGAGCCGCGCTGGCGCAGGTTGGTGACCAGTACGCTCAACTCCACACCGGTGCGGCCCAGCCAGCGGTCCAGCATCTCGCCGCGCGCCTGCTCTTCGGCGCTGAGCTGCGCCATCAGGGCGAAGGTGCGGTTGGCCATGACCACCCGACCCTGGGCGTCGGTGAACACCAGGCCATCCGAGGCCTGGCCCACATAGGCCTGGGGCAGGGCCTGCGCCTGTGCCAGCGCCGCGGCCCCGTGCGAGGACGCCGACTCCTGGCCGATCACGCCGCTGGCGCCAGGCACCACGCGCAGCAGCAGGAAAGGCAACTGGTCCTGGCGGAACAAGGTGGCCGACACCACGGCCACGCCGCCGCCGTGGGCCGGGGTGAGGTGGACGGGTTCGCGCTTGCCCACGGCGCGCGCTGCGGCCAGCAGGCTTTGCAGTGGCTCGGCCGAGGCCTCGTCGAACAGGGTCGGCAGGCTCAGGCCGACCACGCCGCCTCGAGACTTGCCAGCCAGGGCCTCGGCGGCCGGGTTGGCCTCGACCACGCGCTGGTTCTGCCCATCCACCACCAGCAAGGCGTCGTGGCTGGTCTGCAACAGATGCCGGTAGCGCGTGTCGGCCTCGCGGAAGCGCCAGTAATCGCGCTCCATGGTCTGCTGGGCCTCGACGAGTCGACGCTGCAGGGCCACGTTGCTGCGCATGTCACGCCCGAAGGCCACCATGTGGGCGCCACCGGGGGCTCGCGCCGGCATCGGTACCGTCATGTAGAGCATGGGCAGATCATCGGCACCCGCCATCGGATGGTTCACCTGGCGCCAACGCGCCGGTGTAGCGTGGCTGGCTTCTCGCAGACTGGCCTGGATCTTGTCGCGGCTCTCGACCGTCACCGTTTCAGCCCAGGGCTTGCCCACCCAGGCGTGGGCCCCGAGGCCGTTCAGGGAGGCGTCGTGCACCGACGCCTCCAGCACCACGCCAGCGGCGTCCAACAGCAAGACCAGGTCGCAGGTCGACTGGACCAGTTGCACCGCGGCCTTCGGGTCCAGGCCACCCAGGAGCGTCTTGTCCGCCATCAGGGCCTCACCACGAAGGTATGCCATACCCCTGCGGGGCGGGATGAACAATGCCTGCGAATCGCACTCATGATGCGGGAATGCGGTCAGGAACCCGGGTGCGAGGGTCCGGGCACTTCACGCTGCCGGGCCCTGTCTCGCATCACCTGATAGGCCCGGGCTGGTGCGGTGCCGGCGTCAGAGGTCAGGTCGGCGCCCACGACCTGCACCAAGGACGGATTGGCGGAAAACAGGGGGCCACCCACCATCACCAGCAGCGCAGGGTTGCAGGAAGCACGGCGCATGGCCGCGATGCACTCGCTCAGCCAAGGCAACTTCAACTCACTGCCCACGGACAGGCCGGCCGCGTCAAACCACTCGCTGCCGACCCGCTCTGCGGGATCGATGCCGGCGCCAGATACGCCGCCGACCACGTCCCAGCCGTCGCGGCGGAAAAACTCGGCCGCCACGGAAAGTCCGAACATGTGGGTCTCGCCATCCGGCTGGGCCAGCAGGATGCGGCGCCCCGCAGGCGGCCGCACCACCTCGGCACAGAAGCCCGCGCTGTGCAGCCGCAGCAAGGCCTGCAGGCGACCCACGGCGACGGTGACCGCCACGAAATCGGAGCGATCGTCGTCCCAGCGCTGACCCATGCGAACGGCGCTGGGCACGAGCAGGTCCAGGTAGATGGACTCGATCGATAGCCCGCGCGCGATCATCCGGTCGATCGACTCGACCAGACCGGATTCGTGATCTTGCAGGAGGTGGCCGAAGAACGCTTCGAATTCGGCCTCTGTGGGCTTCATGGAAAGAGCTTGGGGAGCCGACGCATGGTACTTCACCAAGTACGGCGTGACATGGTCCTCCAGCGCTGCAAACAGACGGGCCAGTCGCCCGCGCCAATCCGGGGGTTGCGGCAGCGTGGCCGGCGGCACGAGGTGCAGGCGGCGCCGTTGATCGACCTGATGCGCTGGCTGACGCACATCGTCAGGCACGGCCCGGCCACGCCGCGACACCCGCCCGAACATCGGGTGGGCGGCAGAAGCCGCCATCGCGTGGACCGACAGCGTGCTGGACGGGTCACCATCCTGCCCGCTGCGTCCCCCCTCGTCGTCGGCTGTGCGGTCCCGCAGCTTGCGACGAAAGTTGTCTGGGTTGAACACCTGGACCTCCAAGACAAGAAGCCGAGGAATCAGTGCTTGCCCTGTTCCTCGGCCAACCCGAGGCCCCCTTCAAGGGCCTGCCCGCCCGTGACGCTCCTCGTCAAGCCCGCTTGGCTGCCCCTCAAGGGAACCAAGGCAGCGACCCGGACCGCGCCGCGACCGGATGATCGGAGCCCGGCCCGCAGATGTCAAGAGGGTATGACGTCAATTCTAATTGACACATTGCGCGCAAGCGCCTACGCTGGCTCCTGCCCGCTGAAGGCCCCGTGTCTTGATGCCCCACTCCCACTCGGCGACTTTCGCCCTCTACACCCCCAGGCAGCGCGCCCGGCGCGACGCGACGCGCTGGACGCTGGTCCAGGGCGTACTCGCCCCGTTGCAGTTCCTGGTCTTCGCCGTGAGTCTGGTGCTGGTGCTGCGCTACCTGCACACGGGCCAGGGCTACGAGCTGGCCACAGCCTCGATCGTGCTGAAAACCGGACTGCTCTACACCATCATGGTGACGGGCTGCATATGGGAGAAGGTGGTCTTCGACGTCTGGCTCTTCGCGCCGGCCTTCTTCTGGGAAGACGTGTTCAGCATGCTGGTGCTGGCCCTGCATACCGCCTACCTGCTGGCCCTGTGGCAAGGGGCCCTGGACCCTCGAAGCCAGATGGGGCTGGCCCTGGCCGCCTACGCCGCCTACGTGGTCAACGCCACGCAGTTCCTTCTGAAACTGCGCGCGGCCCGCCTGCAGGGTCAGACTGCCGACTCCGACGCCTGCAGTGCGCCGGCCGTGGCCGCGCCTTCGGACCCGGCAGGCGCTCAGGGGGCCCGATGAGCACGGTGATTCCCCTGGTCGCCGACGGCGGCTGCACCCAGGCGCCGGTGCTGCGCGAACGCGGGCAGCGCGAGGTGTTCTGCGGGCTGACCGGCATCGTGTGGCTGCACCGCAAGATTCAGGATGCTTTCTTCCTGGTGGTGGGATCGCGCACCTGCGCGCACCTCATCCAGTCCGCCGCTGGCGTGATGATCTTTGCCGAACCACGCTTTGCCACCGCCATCCTGGACGAGCGTGACCTGGCAGGTCTCGCAGATGCGAACGACGAACTCGACCGCGTGGTGCAGCGCCTGCTGTCGCGCCGGCCCGACATCAAGACGCTGTTCCTGGTGGGTTCCTGCCCATCGGAAGTGATCAAGCTGGACCTGTCGCGCGCCGCCGAGCGCCTGTCGCGCCAGTTCCTGCCGCAGGTGCGGGTGCTGAACTACTCCGGCAGCGGCATCGAGACCACCTTCACCCAGGGCGAGGACGCCTGCCTGACTTCGCTGGTGCCGGTGCTGGGCACCACGCCCCCGGAAGGTGGCGCCGATCGCCAGGCTTCGCCGCTGGTGGTAGTGGGCACCTTGCCGGACATCGTGGAAGACCAGCTGGCGGGGCTGCTCACGCGCATCGGCGTGCCGGCTGTCGCCTTCCTGCCGGCACGCAACGCCCAGCGCATGCCCGTCATCGGCCCGGGCACCCGCTACCTGCTGGCGCAGCCTTTCCTGGGCGACACCGCACGCGCGCTGGAAGAACGCGGCGCGCAGCGCATCGCCGCGCCCTTCCCCATCGGCATCGAGGGCACCACGGCCTGGCTGGAGGCGGCTGCGGCGGCCTTCGGCATCCCCGCGGCCACCGTGGCCGAGGTCACGGCCAGCGCGCGTGCCCGGGCCGAGCTGGCCCTGGCGCGCCAGCGTCAGGCGCTGCAAGGCCAGCGCGTCTTCTTCTTCCCGGACTCCCAACTGGAGTTGCCCATCGCACGCTTCCTGTCGCGCGAGCTGGGCATGGTGCTCACCGAGGTGGGCACGCCCTACCTGCACCGCGAGCATCTGGCGCAGGAGCTGGACTGGCTGCCGGCAGGCACGCGCCTGAGCGAAGGTCAGGACGTGGAGCGCCAGCTGGACCGCTGCCGCGCCGAGCGGCCCGACATCACCGTGTGCGGCCTGGGGCTGGCCAACCCGCTGGAGGCCGAGGGTCTGACCACCAAGTGGGCGATCGAGCTGGTGTTCTCGCCCATCCATGGCTACGAGCAGGCCGCTGATCTGGCCGAGCTCTTTGCCCGCCCGCTGCGCCGGCGCGAGCTGCTGGCCGCCTGACCGGTCCAACACCCCACAGGCACGGAACGGCATGCAACTGACCCTCTGGACCTACGAAGGCCCCCCGCATGTGGGGGCGATGCGCATCGCCACCGCCATGCGGGACGTGCACTACGTGCTGCACGCGCCCCAGGGCGACACCTACGCGGACCTGCTGTTCACCATGATCGAGCGGCGCGACCGCCGCCCGCCCGTGACCTACACCACCTTCCAGGCGCGCGACCTGGGCGGCGACACCGCCGAGCTGTTCAAGACTGCCGCCCGCCAGGCCTACGAGCGCTTTGCGCCCCAGGCCATGCTGGTGGGCTCGTCCTGCACCGCCGAGCTGATCCAGGACGATCCCGGCGGTCTCGCGCAGGCGCTGCAGCTGCCGGTGCCGGTGGTGCCGCTGGAACTGCCCGCCTACCAGCGCAAGGAGAACTGGGGCGCGGCCGAGACCTTCTACCAGGTGGTGCGCGCCATTGCCGGCACCACCCGCGTGGAGCGCGCGCCGCTGGCCGGCCGCCGGCCGCGGTGCAACCTGCTCGGGCCCACGGCCCTGGGCTTTCGCCACCGTGACGACGTCATCGAGATCACCCGGCTGCTGCAACAGTTGGGCGTGGACGTGAGCGTCACCGCGCCGCTGAATGCCAGCCCCGACGACATCGCCCGCCTGCCGCAGGCCGACTTCAACGTGGTGCTCTACCCCGAGACCGCTGGCCAGGCGGCGCAGTGGCTGCAGCGCATCCACGGCCAACCCTTCACCAAGGTCATCCCCATCGGCGTGGGCGCCACGCGCGAGTTCATCGCCGAAGTGGCGGGTCTGGCGGGTGTGGACGCCACCGGCGTGCTGGCCGAGAACGCCTCGCGTGCGCCCTGGTATTCCAAGTCGGTGGATTCCACCTACCTCACCGACAAGCGCGTGTTCGTCTTCGGCGACGCGTCGCACGCCGTGGCAGCGGCCCGGGTGGCCGCCCGCGAACTGGGCTTCAAGGTGGTGGGGCTGGGCACCTACAGCCGCGAGTTCGCCCGCGAGGTGCGCGAGGCCGCCAAGCTCTACGGCGTAGAACCCCTGATCAGCGACGACTATCTCGAGGTGGAAGCGCGCATCGCCGAAGCCCAGCCCGAGCTGGTGCTGGGCACGCAGATGGAGCGCCACATCGCCAAGCGCCTGCGCCTGCCTTGCGCCGTCATTTCCGCGCCCGTGCACGTGCAGGACTTCCCGGCCCGCTATGCACCCCAGATGGGGTTCGAGGGCGCCAACGTGCTCTTCGACACCTGGGTGCACCCGCTGATGATGGGCCTGGAAGAACACCTGCTGACGATGTTCCGCGAGGACTTCGAGTTCCACGAGGGTGCGGCAGCGTCGCACCTGTCGCACGCAGGCGGACACGGGCCGGGCCCGAATGTCACGGCGCAAGCCGGCCGGGCAGAAGGGGCTGGGGCCCCCACCCAGGGCCTGGCCTCGGGCATGCCTGAGCTGCCCCAGGGCCCGGACAGCATCGCCATCGCACCAGGTTCGCTGCAGGTGGCGCCGCGCACGCCCCAGGCAACAGCCGGCACGTCCGGGCCAGCTACCTGGAGTACCGACGCGCAGCAGGAGCTTCAGAAGATCCCCTTCTTCGTGCGCGGCAAGGCCCGCCGGAACACCGAGCGCTTCGCCGCGGAGCGCGGCGTGTCCACCATCACCGTCGAGACCCTCTATGACGCAAAGGCGCACTTCGGTCGCTGATTTCGGGCTGGGCTTCCTGCCCGGCTCGGGCAGGTCGGCGGGTCGGCCGGGCAACGCCGCAGCCGCGGTGCCCATGCGCATGGTGATCGTCACCATGGACACGCACCTGGCGAGTTCGGTCGCCCGTGCGCGTGCCCCGCTGGCGCGTGAGTGGCCCGGCCTGCACCTGAGCCTGCATGCGGCGTCGGAATTCGCTGGCGACACCCAGGCCACCCAGCGCTGCCGCGACGATATCGCCCGGGCCGACATCGTCATCGCCGCCATGCTCTTCATGGAGGATCACTTCCTGCCCATCCTGCCTGACCTGCAGGCACGCCGGGACCGCTGCGACGCCATGATCTGCATCGCCTCGGCCAGCGAGGTGGTCAAGCTCACCCGGGCGGGCGCCTTCGACATGAGCAAGCCCGCCAGCGGGCCCATGGCGCTGCTGAAGAAGCTGCGGGGCAAAGGCGGCAGCGACGGCAAGCCGGCCACCGGCGGCGCGGCCCAGATGAAGATGCTGCGGCGTCTGCCGCAGATGCTGCGCTTCATCCCCGGCACGGCGCAGGATGTGCGGGCCTATTTCCTGACGATGCAGTACTGGATGGGCGGCTCGGACGAGAACGTGCTGAACATGGTGCGGTTCGTCGTGGACCGCTACGCCGACGGCCCGCGCCGGGCCTTGCGCGGCGCGGTCAAGGTGGCCGCGCCCGTGGACCATCCGGAAGTGGGCGTGTACCACCCGCGCATGCCAGGCCGCCTGTCGCAGGACGCGAACGCGCTGCCCCTGCCGACAAGCCCGGCCGCCGCCGGCCGCCCGTCCAGCCCGCTGCGGGGCACGGTGGGGCTGCTGCTACTGCGCTCATACCTGCTGGGCGGCAACGCCCGGCACTACGACGGCGTGATCGCGGCCCTGGAGGCGCGCGGCCTGCGGGTGCTGCCGGCCTTCGCCGCCGGGCTGGATGCGCGCCCGGCCATCGACCGCTTCTTCATGAAGGACGGGCAGGCCACGGTGGACGCCGTGGTGTCGCTGACCGGGTTCTCGCTCGTGGGGGGGCCGGCCTACAACGATGCCCGGGCGGCCGAGGACGTGCTGGCCCGGCTGGACGTGCCTTACGTGGCAGCCCATCCCGTGGAGTTCCAGACGCTGGACCAGTGGGGCGGCTCCGAGCGGGGGTTGCTGCCGGTGGAGAACACCATCATGGTGGCCATCCCCGAACTCGACGGCGCCACCAGCCCCACGGTCTTCGGCGGACGGCCGGGCCGCGCCGGGGTCACCTGCACCGGCTGCGACCACCGCTGCACTTTCAGCGGCCAGGACAGCGCGCAGGAGCCACGCACCGAAACCCGCAACGTGCAGCAGGACATGGCCAGCTGCCCAGAGCGCGCGCAGATGCTGGCCGCCCGGGTGGACCGCCTGGTGGCGCTGCGCCGCAGCCAGCGCGCGCAGCGCAAGGTGGCGCTGGTGATCTTCAACTTCCCGCCCAACGCCGGCAACGTGGGCAGCGCCGCGCACCTGTCGGTCTTCGAATCCCTGTTCCATACGCTGACGGCCATGAAGGCCCAGGGCTACACCGTGGAGCTGCCCGACAGCGTGGACGCGCTGCGTGCGGCGGTGTTGCAGGGCAATGCGGCCCAACACGGCGCCGATGCCAACGTGCACACCGTGATCGCGGCGGCCGACCACGTGCGGCGCGAACGCTGGCTCAAGGAGATCGAGGGCCAGTGGGGCCCGGCCCCGGGCAAGCAGCTCAGCAACGGCCTGGGCATCCTGGTGCTGGGCCGTCAGTTCGGCCATGTGCTGGTGGCCGTGCAGCCGGCCCTGGGCTACGAAGGCGACCCCATGCGGCTGCTGTTCGAGAAGGGTCTGACCCCTACGCACGCGTTTTCCGCCTTCTACCGCTACCTGAGGGAAGACTTCGCCGCCCATGCCGTGCTGCACTTCGGCACGCACGGGGCGCTGGAGTTCATGCCCGGCAAGCAAAGCGGCATGTCGGGCAGCTGCTGGCCCGACCGGCTCATTGGCGACCTTCCCAACATCTACCTCTACGCCTCCAACAACCCGTCGGAGGGCGCCATCGCCAAGCGGCGTACGGGCGCCACGCTGGTGAGCTACCTCACGCCCCCGGTGGCGCAGGCCGGGCTGTACCGGGGCCTGCTGGAGTTGAAGGCTTCGCTGGACCGCTTGCGCGGCCTGCGGCCCGGGGCAGCAGAGCGGACCGAGCTCGCCGAGCTGGTGCAATCCCAGGCCGCCGAACTGCAGTTGGCCGAGGCCGAGCCGCTGTGGACGGCCGGGTCCGAAGCTGACCTGAACACGCGGGTCACGCGCCTGTCCGAGCAGGTGCTGGAGCTGGAATACACCTTGATCCCCCACGGCCTGCACGTTACAGGGCGTCCGCCTTCGGCGGCCGAGCGCGTGGACATGCTGCTGGCCATGGCCCAGGCCCACCAGGGTGCCGCCGATCGGGACCTGCCGCGCGAAGCCGTGCAGGCCCTGGTGGCAGGTGCCACGCCCGAGAAGGCCCTGGCCGCCTGCGGCCTGGGCCGGGACGAACATCTGTTGACCGTGATGCGGGACCTGGCCGAATCCGACAGGCATCTGGCACAGGACACCGAGGTGGCGGGCCTGCTGCGCGCCCTGGACGGCCGCTACACCCGCCCGGCTCCTGGGGGCGACATCCTGCGGACCCCCGCCGTGCTGCCCACGGGACGCAACCTCCACGGGTTCGACCCCTTCCGCATTCCCAGCGCCTTCGCCGTGCAGGACGGTGCACAGCAGGCGCAGCGCCTGATCGACCGCTACGTCGCCGACGGCCATGCGCTGCCGGAGTCCATCGCGCTGGTGCTGTGGGGTAGCGACAACCTGAAGAACGAGGGCGCCCCCATCGGGCAGGCCCTGGCCCTGATGGGGACGCTGCCGCGCTTCGACAGCTACGGCCGCGTGGCCGGCGCCACGCTGATCCCGCTGGAACAACTGGGCCGCCCGCGCATCGACGTGGTGGTGACGCTGTCAGGCATCTTCCGCGACCTGATGCCGCTGCAGATCCGCGTGCTGGCCGAGGCCGCCTGGCTGTGCGCGTCCGCAGACGAACCTGAGGACCGGAACTTCGTGCGCAAGCATGCCCTGGCCTACCAGCGCGAGCACGGCTGCACGCTGGAGGTGGCCTCGCTGCGCGTCTACGGCAACGCCGAGGGCGCCTACGGCTCCAACGTCAACAACCTGATCGAGAGCGGGAACTGGAGCGACGAGGACGAGCTGGCCGAGACCTACTCCCGGCGCAAGGGCTTCGCCTACGGCCGCAGCGGCCGCCCGGTGCAGCACAGCGCCTTGCTGCAGAGCGTGCTGGCCGACGTGCAGCTGACCTACCAGAACCTGGACTCCGTGGAGCTGGGCGTGACGACGGTGGACAACTACTTCGACACCTTGGGCGGCATCACGCAGGCGGTCAAGCGGGCCCGCAACGGCGGCCAGGGCGGCCAGCCGCCCCCGGTCTACATCGGCGACCAGACGCGGGGTGAGGGCACCGTGCGCTCGCTGCGTGAACAGGTGGCGCTCGAAACCCGCACCCGCATGCTCAACCCCAAGTGGTACGAAGGCATGCTGGAGCACGGCTACGAAGGGGTGCGCCAAATCGAGGTGCACATCACCAACACCATGGGCTGGTCCGCCACCACCGGGCAGGTGCAGCCCTGGGTGTACCAGCAGCTGACCGAGACCTTCATGCTGGACGCCACGATGCGCGAGCGCCTGGCGAGCCTGAATCCCACGGCCTCGGCGCGGGTGGCCCACCGCCTGATCGAGGCCTATGAACGCCAGTACTGGCAGCCCGACGAGCGCACGCTCGAAGCGCTGCGCCAGGCCGGTGAAGAGCTGGAGGACCGCCTGGAGGGCGTCACCCCCGGCCCCGCAACGCGCGCCACTGAAAGGGCAGCCGCATGACCATGACCGCCACCGTTCCCTTCTCTGTACCGGTCAGCCAGATCGGCCGGGGAGGCCGCCCCGCACCCGGTTCCCGCCCCGACGGCGAGGGCAGCGTGCAGGTCCAGATCGATCCGAGCCTGAAGATCGGCACGGCCAAGGTCTTTGCCGTGTATGGCAAGGGCGGCATCGGCAAGAGCACCACCTCATCCAACCTGAGCGCGGCCTTCTCCAAGCTCGGCAAGCGGGTGCTGCAGATCGGCTGCGACCCCAAGCACGACAGCACCTTCACGCTGACCAAGAAGATGCTGCCGACCGTCATCGACGTGCTGGAGACCGTGGACTTCCACGCCGAGGAGCTGCGCCCGGAGGATTTCGTCTTCGAGGGCTACAACGGCGTGATGTGCGTGGAAGCCGGGGGCCCGCCCGCGGGCACCGGCTGCGGCGGCTACGTGGTGGGCCAGACCGTCAAGCTGCTCAAGGAGCACCACCTGCTGGAAGACACCGACGTGGTCATCTTCGACGTGCTGGGTGACGTGGTGTGCGGGGGCTTTGCCGCGCCACTGCAGCACGCCGACCGCGCGCTCATCGTCACCGCCAACGACTTCGACTCCATCTTCGCGATGAACCGCATCGTGCAGGCCATCGGCGCGAAGTCCAAGAACTACAACGTGCGCCTGGGCGGCGTGATCGCCAACCGCAGCGCGGCCACGGACCAGATCGACAAGTTCAACGACCGCATCGGTCTGCAGACCATGGCGCGCTTCCCGGACCTGGACGTCATCCGGCGCAGCCGGCTGAAAAAGTCTACGTTGTTCGAGATGGAGAGCTCGCCGGAACTGGAAGCGGTGCAGCAGGAATACCTGCGGCTGGCGGCCAAGCTGTGGGCCGGTGTGGAGCCGCTGAGCGCCACGCCGCTGAAGGACCGCGACATCTTCGACCTGCTGGGCTTCGACTGACCATGGACATGCGACAAGCCCAGTACCAGCAGCGCCGCGGGCAGATCGAAGACTACTTCGATCGCACCGCGGTCAAGGCCTGGGAGCAGCTGACCTCCAACGCCCCCGTGGGCCGCATTCGCGCCACCGTCCGCGCCGGCCGGGATCGCATGCGCGCCACGCTGCTGGACTGGTTGCCGGCCGACCTGCAGGGCGCGCGCCTCATGGATGCTGGTTGCGGCACCGGCGCGCTGGCGGTGGAAGCCGCAAGGCGCGGCGCCGAGGTGGTGGCCATCGACCTGTCACCCCAATTGGTGGACGTCGCGCGGGAGCGCATCGCAGCCCTGCCCGACGGGGCGGCGCTGCTGCAGCGCATCGACCTGCGCAGCGGCGACATGCTGGACCCGGCGCTCGGCAGCTTCGATCACGTGGTGGCCATGGACTCGCTGATCCACTACTCCATGTTCGACGCGGTACGCCTGTTGGAGGCCTGGTCTTACCGCACGCGCCGTTCCATCGCCTTCACCTTTGCGCCGCGCAACCCGCTGCTGGTGGCCATGCGCTCCGTGGGCCGGTTGTTCCCCAGCAGCAACCGGGCGCCGTGGATCGAACCCATGTCGGAAGTGGAGCTGCGCGCGATGGTGCGTCGTTCACCCGGGCTGGCCGACTGGCGCAGCGGCCGCACGCAGCGCGTTTCCAGCGGCTTCTACACCTCTCAGGCGCTGGAGGTGGTGCGTTGAGCCTGGGTAAGCCGTCCAAGGGGCACCAGGGGCACAAGGGGCAAGTGCCCGTGGGGATGCGCGCCATCCAGGCGTGGTCTCGACTGGGACCGAAGTACCTGCCGTTTGCCGACGCGGCCAGTACCGATCTGCCGCTGTCGCGCCTGCTGCGTTTGTCCTTGTTCCAGGTGACGGTGGGCATGGCTACCGCGCTGATGGTGGGCACACTCAACCGCGTGATGATCGTGGAGTTGGGCGTGGCCGCCTGGCTCGTGGCCTTGATGGTGGGCCTGCCCGTGGTGGCCGCGCCTTTGAGGGCCTTCACCGGCTTTCGCTCCGACACCCATCGCTCGGCCTTCGGCTGGCGCCGCGTGCCATATATCTGGACCGGCACCATGCTGCAGTTCTTCGGACTGGCCATCATGCCGTTTGCCGTGCTGCTGCTGTCGGGCGGCGGAGCCGTGCAGGTGCCTGGCTGGGTGGCGCCGGCAGCCGCGGCCTTCGCCTTCCTGGTCGTGGGGGTCGGCCTGCAGACGGCCCAGACCGCGGGTCTGGCGCTGGCGACCGACCAGGCCAGCGAGGAGACGCGGCCCCGCGTGGTGGCACTGATGTACGTGATGCTGCTGCTGGGCATGGTGGGCAGCGGGCTGGTCTTCAGCCTGCTGCTGGCCGACTTCTCGCCCCAGCGTCTGGTGCAGGTGGTGCAGGGCAGCGCCGTGGTCACCCTGCTGGTCAACGGCGTGGCCCTGTGGAAGCAGGAAGCCCGCGACCCGGCCCGCGCCGCAACGCTGAAGGCGCAAGCGCAAGCGCAGGCCCCGTTCCTGCCGGCCTGGCAGCGCTTCATCCGCAACGGCCGCGCGCGGCGCTTCCTCTGGGCGGTGGGCCTGGGCACGGCAGCCTTCAACATGCAAGACATCGTGCTGGAGCCCTATGGCGGGGAGATTCTCGGCCTGTCCGTGGGCGAAACCAGCGCACTGACGGCGGTGATGGCCGTGGGCTCGCTGGCGGGTTTTGCGCTGGCCGCACGCCAGCTCGCGCGCGGGGTGGACCCCACCCGCCTGGCCGCTTACGGCGCCCTGGCCGGCCTGCCGGCCTTCTCGGCCGTGATCTTCGCCGCTCCCATGGGCGCGGACTGGCTCTTCCGCGCCGGCTCCATGGGCATCGGCTTTGGCGGCGGCCTGTTCGCCGTCGGCACGCTATCCGCGGCAATGCGCATGGAAGAGCGCGCCTTCGTCGGCCTGGCCCTCGGGGCCTGGGGCGCCGTGCAAGCCACGGCCACGGGCGCGTCAGTCGCCTTGGGCGGTGCCCTGCGCGACATTGCTTCCGGTCTGGCCGCCCATGGTGCCCTGGGCAGCGCCCTGGCCATGCCGGTCACGGGCTACAGCGTGGTCTATCACGTGGAAATGCTGCTGCTCTTCATCACCCTGGTGGCGATCGGACCGCTGGTCGGAAAGTCCGTCGCCACCCCCACCGTACCGCGCAAGTTCGGCCTGGCCGACCTGCCGGGTTAGCCCCCTCGTCCCAAGGAGACACACCATGCAATTCGGCGCCATCACGGGCTATGTCGATCTGGCCCAGATTCTTCTGTACGCCTTCTGGCTCTTCTTCGCCGGGCTCATCTACTACCTCGTGCGTGAGGGCCACCGCGAGGGCTACCCGATGGAGTCCGACAGCCTGGGCGCCGCCACCATCAAGGGCTGGCCCATCCCCGAACCCAAGACCTTCAAGCTGGCCGATGGCAGTTCGGTGACGGTTCCGGAACTGCACCGAGAGGAGCCCAAGATCGCGGCCGTCTCCACCGGTGCCTCGCCCGGCTCGCCGATCGAGCCCGTGGGCGACCCGATGCTGTCCGGCGCCGGCCCAGGGGCCTGGTCCAACCGTGCCGACAAGCCTGATCTGGACCTCCACGGTCACCCCAAGATCGTGCCGCTGCGCGCGGCCAAGGGCTACGCCGTGTCCGAGCACGACCATGACCCACGCGGGCTGCCCGTCAAGGGCAGCGACGGCCAGCTGGCCGGCACCGTGCGCGAACTGTGGGTGGACCAGATGGAGATGCTGTTCCGCTTCCTGGAAGTGCAGACCACGGCAGGCGAGACCGTGCTGCTGCCGGTGCCGTTCGCCCGCATCCGCCGCAGTGAGGTCGAGGTGAACTCGATCTATGCGCACCAGTTCGCCAACGTGCCCGCCACCCGGCATCCTGACCAGATCACCTTGCTGGAAGAAGAAAAGATCACCGCGTACTTCGGTGCCGGCACCCTTTACGCCGACCCCAAGCGCAGCGAGCCGCTGATCTGAGGCCGCAGCCCGTCCACCCCCTTGTTCCAGGAAGAGGCCCAAGATGACCATCCAGAGCCACGGCCACGAGCATGAGCTGGAGCCGCAGTACGGATTGCCGGAGCGGCTGCCTGCCCACGAGAAGATCCTCTGGCAAGGCTCCCCCGATGCCCGCGCGCTGGCACGCAGCGCCTTCCATCTGCGCAAGCTGGCCTGGTACTTCGCTGCGCTCATGGCGGTTCATGCAGTCGCCGAACTGGCTGCTGGCGCCAGCGTGGCGCAGGCCCTGCTGGCCCTGATGTGGCCGGCCGGCCTGAGCGCCCTGGCCCTGGCAAGCGTGTGGACGCTGGCCTGGCTGACGGCGCGCACGGCGGTCTACACCGTGACGGATCGCCGCGTGGTCATGCGCATCGGCATCGTGCTGACGCTGACCTTCAACCTGCCGCTGCGCACCATCGAGTCCGCAGCGTTTCGCCATGGGCCGGGCGGCCACGGCGATATCGTCCTGGCCTTGAAGGGTCCGGACCACATCGCCTGGCTGCACCTGTGGCCCCACGCCCGGCCTTGGCACCTGGCACGCACCCAACCCATGCTGCGCTCCATCGCCCAGGCCCGTGAGGTGGCCGGACTGCTGCAGCAAGCCTGGTCGACGCAGACCGGGGTTGCGGTTGAACCCGTGGCAGCAGCGACCCCCGGCGATGCGGCCGGTGGCAGCGCCGACGGCGCCGGCGCCAACAGCCCGGACCGCACGGACCGCCCGCACCACGGCCTGCAACCCAGCATGGGCTGAGCCCAACGGCAACGCCAGCAGGCACGCCTTGCCCTGCTTGTCCCGCTGACCCTCGAGCCCGCCCATGACCGCCCTGCCCCCCTCGACCATCGATACCCCGGCCCCGGACAGCTTTCCCCGGTGGTTTCTCATCGGCGCCGCCGCGCTGGTGCTGTTCTCCCTGGCCAGTGTCGGGCTGGTTCGCCTCACCGGCAACGGGCCGGACCAGCGGCGCGCGGCCGAGCCCAGCACGGTGCAGCGCCCGCTGCGCTTCGAGGACCGCCCGGACGGCAGCATCGCCGTGGTGGACGGGCGTACCGGACAACTGGTGGCTTCTGTCCAGGGCGAGCAGGGCTTCCTGCGCGGCGCCCTGCGCGCGCTGTCGCGCGAGCGCCGGGCGCGAGGCCTGGGTCCGGAGCAGCCCTTCCAGCTCATGGCCCGGCCCGACGGCCGCCTGACGCTGGTGGATCCGGTGACCGACCAGCGCATCGATCTGGAGTCCTTCGGCCCGACCAACGCCAGCGCGTTCGCCCGCTTGCTGCAGGCTCCGGCACGTCCTTGACGGCGCCTGAGTCGTCCTGAAGTCCCGCCCGCCCGAACACACCCCTGACCTGGAGAGCCCATGAGCGCCGCCAGCACTGCCATCGAGAACGCCGAAGAGGTCGCGCGCCGCGCCAAGACCGAATCGCTGATCAGCCCACGCTTTTACACCACCGACTTCAACGCCATGGACCGTCTGGACGTGTCGCCGCTGCGCACGCAGTGGGACGCCATGATGAAGGAGTACGAGGGCGACAACAACCAGGATCACTTCCAGCGTGACGCCCGCTTCACCGAGGAGTTGCGCGAGGTCTTCTCGCAGGTCAGCCCCGAGTTGCGCCAGGAGTTCCTGGACTTCCTGATCACCTCGGTGACCAGCGAGTTCAGCGGCTGCATCCTGTACAAGGAGATCGAAAAGAACGTCTCCAACCCCGACATCAAGCAGTTGATGCACTACATGGCCCGCGATGAATCGCGGCACGCCGGCTTCATCAACCAGAGCCTGAAGGATTTCGGCCTCGGTCTGGACCTGGGGGACCTCAAGCGCACCAAGGCCTACACCTACTTCAAGCCCAAGTACATCTTCTATGCCACCTACTTGTCGGAGAAGATCGGCTACGCCCGCTACATCACCATCTTCCGGCAACTCGAGCGCCACCCGGACAAGCGCTTCCACCCCATCTTTCGCTGGTTCGAGCGCTGGTGCAACGACGAGTTCCGCCACGGTGAATCGTTCGCGCTCATCATGCGCGCCCACCCGCACCTGCTGCGCGGCCTGAACGTCTACTGGATCCGCTTTTTCCTGCTGGCCGTCTACGCCACCATGTACGTGCGCGACCACACCCGGCCCATGCTGCACAACGCCATGGGGCTGGACTCCACCCACTACGACTACCAGGTCTTCGACATCACCACCGAGATCAGCAAGCAGGTGTTTCCGGTGTCGCTGGACACGGATCTGCCGGCCTTCCGGGCCGGGCTGGAGCGCCTGCACCAGATCCAGGTCGCGTTCAACGAGGCCAAGGCCCGCGGCGGCCTGGTGGGCAAACTGAAGCAGGCCGGCCTGGCCGTGGCGGGCGTGGCGACCTTCGCCAGGCTGTACTTCCTGCCGGTCAAGCACCACATGCTGCCGGATCAGGTGCGCATGGCGCCGGCCTGGTGAGATCGCGTCCGGCACCTGCCACTGGGACCACCCGCTGGCGGGACCGCTGCGCATGACCAGGCCTGCACACTCATGACCAGCCTTGTCGCCGCGGCAGCCTTCGCCATCTTCATCTGGTGGTTCAGCACGGGCCTGGTGCTGCTGCTCAACCGCCTGTCGCGCACGGGCGTGCGCGCCAGCCAGACCGCCTCCACGCTGCTGCTGGTGGGGGCGCTCTACGGCCTGCACCACACCGCCGGCCAGACCGACCTGGCCTCGGCCTATTGCGCCTTCACCTGCGCCCTGCTGGCCTGGGGCTGGAACGAGCTGAGCTTTCTCACCGGCTGGATCACCGGCCCGCGCAAGACCGGCATCAGCCCGAGGCTCTCAGGCTGGCCGCGCTTCGTGGAGTCGGTGCGTGCCATCCTGTGGCACGAGATCGGCATCGTGCTGGTGGGCGGGCTGATCATCGGGCTGACCTGGCAGCAGCCCAACCAGGTGGGCACCGGCACCTTCCTCGTGCTGTGGCTGCTGCGCACCAGCGCCAAGCTGAACCTGTTCTGGGGCGTGCGCAACCTGAGCGAGCAGTTCCTGCCCACTCACCTGGCCTACCTGGAGAGCTTCTTCCGCCGCCGAGCGATGAACGCTTTCTGGCCGGTGTCCGTGGCCGCCGCCTGCGCGGCCCTGGCCTGGCTCATCGCGCGCGCACTGGATCCGGCCACCACGGCGCCGCAGGCTGTGGGCCTGACGCTCGTGAGCACCCTGCTGGCCATGGCCATCTTCGAGCACCTGATGCTGGTGCTGCCGCTGGACACCACGGCCCTGTGGCGCTGGGCTCTGCGTGCCGACAAGCGGGGACAAGCCTTCACGTCGGGCCTACGTGCTCATCCGCCCCTACCATGAGCGTTCGTTCACCCATGAGCACCCCGACCCGATGATCCTCCCCGCTCCGCCCACGTTCACCCCTGCCAACGCGCAGGCCCCGCTGGCCCTGGTCATCGGCAGCGGCTTTGGCGGCTTGGCCGCGGCCATCCGCCTGGCGGTACGGGGCTGGCGCGTGCAGGTGCTGGAAAAGCTGGACGGGCCCGGCGGGCGGGCCTACGTGTGGAAGCAGGACGGCTTCAGTTTCGACGCCGGGCCCACCATCATCACGGCCCCCTTCCTGCTGGACGAACTGTGGGCCACGGCGGGCCGCACCTTTTCAGACGATGTCGAGCTCAAGCTGATGGAGCCGTTCTACCGGATCCGCTTCGACGACGGCACCTGGTTCGACTACACCGGCGACGCGGACCGCATGCGCGCCGAGGTGGCCCGCTTCGCGCCCGACGACCTGCCCGGCTACGAGCGCTTCCTGGTGGAAGCCCACAAGTGCTACCAGCTCGGCTTCATCGAGTTGGGAGGCATCGCCTACAACTCCATCAGCGACCTGCTGTGGGCGCTGCCCAACATGGTGCGCATGCGCGGCTGGAAGAGCATCTGGAAACTCGCCTGCGAGCACATGCGCAACCCCAAGCTGCGCGTGGTCTTCAGCTTCCACCCGCTGCTGATCGGCGGCAACCCGCTGGCCGTCACCGGCATCTACAGCCTGATCAACTCGCTGGAGCGCCAGTTCGGCGTGCACTGGGCCCTGGGCGGCACCGGCGCCATCATCCGCGCCATGGTCAAGCTGCTGGAAAGCCTGGGTGGGCAGATCCGCTACGACGCCGAGGTGCGCAAGATCGACGTGCAGCCGGGCCCGGGCGGCCGGCCCGCCGCGACGGGGGTGACGTTGGCCAGCGGTGAACCGATCCCGGCGGCCATCGTCGTGTCCAACGCCGACACCATGTGGACCTACCGCCACCTGATCGAGCCGCAGTACCGGCGCCGCTGGACCGACGCCAAGATCGAGCGCAGCAAGCACTCGATGAGCCTGTTCGTCTGGTACTTCGGCACCAACCGCCGCTGGGACGACGTGCCCCACCACATGATGGTGCTGGGCCCGCGCTACGAGGAGCTGTTGCGCGACATCTTCAAGCGCCATGTGGTGCCGGAGGATTTCAGCCTCTACCTGCACCGCCCGAGCGCGAGCGACCCCTCGGTGGCGCCACCCGGTTGTGACGCCTTCTATGTGCTGAGCCCGGTGTCGCACCTGGACAGTGGGACCGACTGGCCGCAGGTGGCCGAGCGCTACCGCCAGCGGGTGGAGCAGGTGCTGGAGCGCGCCGTGCTGCCGGGCCTGTCCCAACACATCGTCAGCTCGCGCGTGACCACGCCGCAGGACTTCCAGGACCGCCTGCTGTCCTACAAGGGCGCGGCCTTCGGGCAGGAGCCCATCCTGCTGCAAAGCGCCTGGTTCCGCCCGCACAACCGCAGCGAGGACATCGACCGCCTGTTCATCGTCGGTGCCGGCACTCACCCCGGCGCGGGCGTACCCGGCGTGCTGATGTCGGCGAAGATGCTGGAGCAGGTGCTCCCGGACGTGAAGGCCTTTGCCTGATCACCCAGGCCCGTCACTGCGACCAGACGAACTCTTTCCTCGGACCGCCAAGCTGCCCTCAGGACGGACCCATGCCCGATACCACCTCTCCAGCCCTGAACACCAGCGCCAGCCCGGCCTTGAGCCCAGGGATCGACCCCGCGCTGATGCAGCCCCTGGACGCCGAGGCACGCCGCTCGCTGATGCGGGGCGGCTCCAAGACCTTCTTCGCCGCCTCGCTGCTGCTGCCCTCACGGGTACGCGAGCCCGCCACGGCGCTGTACGCCTACTGCCGCCTGGCCGATGACGCGGTGGACATGGGCGAGGACCCGCACGCCGCAGGCCGCGCGCTGACGCAGCGCCTGGACGCCATCTACGAAGGCCGCCCCGGTCCGGTGGAAGTCGACCGCGCCCTGGCGCAGGTGGTGCACCGCTACGCCATTCCCCGCAGCCTGCCCGACGCCTTGCTGGAGGGCTTTCTGTGGGACGCGCAAGGCCGGCGTTACCACACGCTGTCGGACGTGCAGGCCTACGGCGCGCGCGTCGCCGGTGCCGTGGGGGCCATGATGGCCCTGGTGATGGAGACCCGCGGGCCCCAGCCGGTGGCACGGGCCTGCGAGCTGGGCGTGGCCATGCAGCTGACCAACATCGCCCGTGATGTGGGCGAGGATGCCCGTAACGGACGCCTGTACCTGCCGCGCGACTGGCTGGCCGAGGCCGGCGTCGACGCCGACGCCTGGATGCGCGCCCCGGTCTTCACGCCAGCCATCGGCTCGGTGGTGCAGCGCCTGCTGCGCGCCGCCGACGTGCTGTACGAACGGGCCGCCGCGGGCATTGCCGATCTGCCGCTGGACTGCCGCCCGGCCATCCAGGCCGCCTGCCGCGTGTACGCCGAGATCGGCCACCAGCTCGAGCGCGAGGGCCTGGACTCGGTCTCGCGCCGCGCCGTGGTCTCCAAGGGCCGCAAGATCGCCCTGCTGGCCGCCTCCACAGGCGCCGCCCTGATGCACTCCCCCTTCGGTCGCAAGCCGCTGGCCCCGCTGCCCGAGATCGCCTATCTGGTCGAAGCCGTGCAGCAATGCGAGGCCCGCCCCGCCACGTCTGCACCGCGCCGCAGCTTCGATCAGCGCATGGAATGGGCCACCGATCTGTACGCCAGGCTGATCGACCGCGAACAGCAGCGTTCGCAGGGCCGGCAGTCCAGGGCGTGAACACGGCCGGGCACGCGTGCACGCAGGCGACGATGGGGGATCTGCCGCTGTTGAAGTTGGTGGAAGTGCTGGCCGTGGCCGTGGCAGGGGGCGGCTTTGTCTGGTGGCAATTGCGCGACGTGAAACGTGCCCAGGACGAGTCGCGGCGGGCACGCGAGCAACGCCAGGCCCGTGAGGCCGGTGAGGCCCGTGAAGGGCGCACCGCTCAGGTGATCCAGGCTGTGCCCCCGCCAGAGTCTTCGCCACCACCCCCATGAGCCCGGCCGCCCTCAAGATCGCGCACATCCTGTGCGCCTGTCTGTTCATCGGCAACGTCATCGTCAGTGGCGTGTGGGCCGCCATGGCCGAGCGCACCCAGGACCACACCATCATCCGCTTCAGCAACCGCATGGTGCTCATCACCGACGTGCTGTTCACCGCAGGCGGTTCCATCGGCATCGTGCTGACCGGCTACCTGATGGCGCACCGCTGGGGGGGCGAGACCGCGCATCCGTGGATCCAGTGGTCCTACATCCTGTTCGGCCTGTCGGGCCTGATCTGGCTGTTCGTGCTGCTGCCCCTGCAACTGCGCCAGCGCCGGCTGCTGGCCCAGACCACGCAGATCACTGCGCAGTACCGGCGCCTGTCGCGGCTGTGGCAGCTTTGGGGGGCCCTGGCCACCTTGTTGCCGCTGCCCATCCTGTACTTCATGATCACCAAGTCGGCTGGGTGAACCTGGCCGTGAGGGACTTGCGCGGCCAGGTTGTCCTCGTCACCGGGGCCGCGTCGGGCATTGGTGCGGCCGGTGCGGCGGAACTGCAGCGCCGGGGCGCCCTGCCCGTGCTGGTGGACCAGGATGCCGCGGGACTGGCCGCACAGGCCTGGGCACTCACCCCGACCGGCGCCGAACCACCCCTGACCTTCAAATGCGACATCACCTCGCTAGCCGACTGCGAAGCCGCGGTGGCGGCCACGCTGGCCCGCCATGGCCGGCTGGACATGGTGTGGGCCAACGCCGGCATGGCCGCCTTCGGGCCCCTGGCGCACACCGACCCGGCCGCCTGGCGGCGCTGCATCGAGGTCAACGTGATGGGCAGCTTCCACACCGTGCGCGCCGCCCTGCCGGCCGTGCAGGCCGCACGGGGCTATGTATGCCTGACCGCCTCGGTGTCCACGTTCGCGCACCCGCCCATGATGTCGGCCTACGCAGCGTCCAAGGCCGCGGTGGAGGCCATGGCCAACGCCTGGCGCATCGAACTGGCGGCCCACGGTGTGGACGTGGGCGTGATCCACGCCTCCTGGGTGCGCACGCCGCTGGTCGAAGAAGGCGAACTGCACCCCGGCTTCATCCGCCTGCGCCAGACCGTGCCCGCGCCGATGCGCCACGCCATGACGCCCGAGGAAGCGGCGCGGCGCATCGTCGACGGCATGCAACGGCGCCGCAGCCGCATCTGGGTGCCGGGCTGGGTGCGCCTGCTGCATGCCCTGCGCGCGCTGCTGCACCTGCCGCAAGCCGAGCGCGCGCTGCGCCAGGCCGCCCCCGAGTTGGAAGCGCTGTACCTGGGCGTGATGGCCACCGAGGGCACCGAGGCTTCATCCTACGCACCTCGGGAGCTGGAGCGGGCACGGGAACGCGCGAGCCAAGAGCAGGCGGGTCAACCGCAAACCCCCAACGCGATCGAGCAGTTCGAGAAATCGGCGCGTCGGTCTCCGGGCCGCCTCGACGGCCAGAGGATTGACCGGGAAGAAGCCAACAGGCGCGGGTAACCGACAGGACAGGGGTGAACGTCCACCTCAGCCCGCCAGAAACACCTTCTCCCGGTGCCATGCCAGGTAGGGCCCATGTGCCGGCATCAAGGGCACCTTGGCTGCTGCGGCCAGGCCCAACAAGGTTATGGCTTGGTCAGTCAGGCGTGGGCTGCAGGCCACCTGGCCTTGCGCCGACAGGCAGATCAGCCCGGCGTCGAAGGCGGCATCCAGGTGCGCCGCCAGCAACAGGCCGTTGAAGACGTCCAAGCGCTCGGCATCGGTGGCATCGGCCCAGGGTTTGGCGTGGCTGGCGCGCAGCAGTTCGGGCACGGCCAGTCCGGTGATGGCGCAGCGTCCGCCCCACAAGGCCATCAGGCCCTCGCGGAAGAGGCTCTGCCCGATGCGCTGGCGCACCGTGGCTTCGCGCTCAGTGATGCTGGCGGCCTGCACCGCCACCTCGAAGCGCTTCTTCAAGGCATTGGGCAGGCTGCGCGACAAGTCCCACGCCCTCCTCAGCAGGCGTTCCAGTTGACGGGGGCCGTTCACCCGAAACCAGCCTGCGATGGTGTCGGCCGGGGCTTGCAACGCCTGCGCCGCCAGGGCGATCAAGGCCGCATCGGTGACCGCATCCGCGGCCCCATCCGCGGCGGTGTTCGAGGTCATGTTCGAGGCGGCCATCAGGGCCTGTGCACCCTCCGGTGCTGGGCCCAGCGCATGCACGACGGAGGGCATCGCCAGGGCCACCACCACCTCCCCGTGCGCCAGGGACTGGCCCGGCGGCGCCGTGGGCAACACGGGTGACAGCGCAGCAGGTGTCACCCAGGCCACCAGCGGAGCGTGGCTGCTGCGGCAGCGCACCGCGCGCGGCAGGTTGTCCAGCACGTCAAAGCCGGCATCCTGCGCTGCCTTGCGTAAGGCAGCGCGCTCCAGCAGGCTGAGCGCGAGTTGTTCAGGCGGTGGGATGACGGTCACGCTGGCGCACACAGAAAGCCGCTGGCCCTGGGCGGCTTCACGCTGCCACTGGGTCAGCAGCAGGTGCCCGCACCCTGCGCACAAGCACCTCGTAGCCGCCCTCGCGCTCACGCACCACGAACTTCTGGTGCACCAGTTTCTGCACGGTGTTGACCCGCTCGATGGCCTGCCGGATGGGGGAGTCGCCATCGGTTTGCGCCAGCACCATCAGGCGCAGCAGCTTGTCGTTGACGGCGGGCACCGCGCCCTTGCGCTCCCACAGGCTCAGGGCGCCCTCG
>JBJTZN010000016.1:0-8468 GCA_046087245.1 Rubrivivax sp. | reverse complement strand
CACGCTGCCCCCCGCCAGGAACAGGCCGGGCAGCGCGCTCGTCGAACCCGGCCGGCGAAACAGCGTCATCCAGCCATGGGTCGCCGGGCCGTACAACGCCCCGCCCGTGGCCGGAAACAGGCGCTCGAAGTCCGCCGGTGTCGTGGCCACCCTGCGGGCCGGCTCTTCGATCTTCAGGCCGCAGTGCTGCATCAGGGCCAGGCTGCGGTTCAGGCATGGGTCGGTCTCCGGAGCGTCGAAAGGTCGGCGGTCGCCGTCAGCCGGCGCATTGACAAGGCACAGAAGGCGCTCTGGCCCTGAAGGCGCGGTGGCGCGGTCGTCACGGTCCTGGGCGCACACATAGACGGTGCCGCGCTGCGGCAGGCGGCGGGCCCGGAAGATGTCATCGAATTCGCTGGCGTAGTCATCGTCGAAGAACACGTTGTGCCGCACCAGGGGGAAGCCGCTGGTGCGTCCATGCACCGCCCAGGTCAGCGCCGACGGCGAGCGCTGGTGGCGCGGCGTGGAGGCCACTGCCGGCTCCACCTCAGGCCCCAGCAGGCCCCGGGCCAGGGCATTGGTGTCGCCGTTGAAGACCACGGCATCGGCCCTCAGCACCTCGCCATCCTCCAGGCGCACACCCGTGACCCGGCCCTGGTCGACCAGGATGCGCTCACAGCGGCGGCCGTAGTGCTGGCGGGCGCCGCGCTGGGCAGCCAAGCCGCTGAGCGCCTGCGCCAGCGCGTGCATGCCCCTTTCCAGTGCCCACACCCCGCTCTGCTCCACATGGGCCACCAGCATCAGGGTGGCCGGTGCCTGCCAGGGCGAGCCGCCGCAGTAAGTGGCGTAGCGGCCGAAGAGCTGGCGCAGGCGGGGGTCCCTGAAGTGCTTGCCCAGGCGCGCCCACAGCGTGGCGAACGGCCCCAGGCACGCCAGCGCCTTCAGGCCCCCCGGGCCCAGATCGCGCATCAGGCCCGCCAGGGTGGGACGGGGTCCGGCCAGTGCTGGCGTCTCCAGGTGTTCGTACACGGCCCGGGCCTCGGCGCAGAACGCCAGATACCGGCGCGCTTCGTCGGCACCGGCAAAACGCCCGATCTCATCGGCGCTGTGCTGCACATCGGCCAGCAGATCCAGGCGCTGGTCGCTGTTGCGCCAGACGTGGCGCGCCAGCACCCGCAGCGGCTTCAGGCGCAGCAGTTCGTCCACCGAGGAGCCGGCGTCGGCCAGGATCTGGTCGAACACCCAACGCATGGTGAACACCGTGGGCCCGCCGTCGATGCGCACGTCACCCAGGCTGATCTGTCGCATCTTCCCGCCTGGGCCGGGCGCAGCCTCCACCAGGGTCACGTCCAGGCCGCGGCAGGCCAGCAGCAAGGCACTGACGAGCCCCCCCACCCCGGCGCCGACCACCACGACGCGCTGGTCGCGCAGCACGGTGGGCGAACGGCGGGGGTGCGGACCGCAGGCCCCGGGCAGCTCAGCCAAGCCACACCCCTTTCCACCGGCCCCGCATGAGCAGGGGCACGAACCGGACGAACATGGATTCCGAGAAATAGCGCCCCTCGTAGGCGGCCCGGATGGCCTGCAGGTGCGCGCCACTGCGTGCGTAGCGGTCCATGTCCGCCTGGCTTTGCCACAGACTGAAGGTGGCCTGGCGCAGCACGGGGGCCTCGCCCAGACCCACGGCCAAGCGGCAGCCCTGCGCGCGCTCGAGGGCGGCCTCTGACGGCGGCGATCGGCGCCAGAAGGCCCAGGCCCTGCCAAGCCGGATCGAGGCGCGGGTCAGGGAAACGACCGCACCCTGCTTGGGCTCCTGCGCCGTGGGAGTGATCTCGTGCCCGCTCCAGCTTCCCCGGCTGGACGTGGCGCGCAGCTTGAACACGCAGCACTCCCGGGCGCGACGCCTGTAAGCTTGCACGGTGGCCGAGCGTTCCAGAAAGTCATCGGCGTGCGCCTCGCCGTCGAACAACGCGAACAGGCCCTGGCGCGAAGGACTTGGACGCAAGCCGAAGCCACCCTCATGACCACTGCCCAGCGCCTTGGCGAACACCAGCCCCGGCTGGGCGGGCAGCGCACGCCGCCCACGCGCCACGCGCCACCAGCCCCAGGCCAGGGCCCAGGGCTTGAGGTCCGCAAGCACCACCACCACCACGTGATCCGGGCGATCCGTCACGCTGCTTCCGCGCTGGACCGGCCGCAGGCCGCGCGAGGCTGCCCAGACCTACTTCGGCGCACTGGCGGCGGATGCGACTGCAGCCCCGCTGGCAGCCATCGCGGCTGGCATGGCGGCAGCCACCTGCAGCAGTTCCGGGTGACCCTTGGCCATCTGCGCGCCGTAGAGCGGCTTCCAGGCCCCCTGGTGGCAGGTGGCGCAATTGACCTTGGCCACATCCCCCTTGGGTCCGAGTCGCTGGGGCGGGAAGACGCCCGTCAGAGGCTCCAGGTAGGCGTTGTTGAGGTCTCGCGCCATGCGGATGCCATGCCAGGCTGTGACGCGCTGCGGCGGTGCCTCCGTCCAGGAAGCGAAATTGCGGGTGTTGTGGCAGAAGGTGCAGTTCACGCCCAGCGAATCGGACATGTGCATCATCAGCGAGTAGGTGAACTCGGCCTGCTTGGTGGAGGTGCGGTTGGCTGCCGTTCCCGTCATCTTCAGGGCCTCGTTGCCGTTGACGCGGATGGGCTGCGCCTCCTTCAGGTAAGGGGTGAAGGGATCGTAGGGCAGCGAGGAGTACACCGCCGCAGGATTGGCAATGTTCTGTCCGGCCAGGTCGCCCATCACCGAGTTGGCCGCGTACTTGCGGTCCGGGGGTGCAAACCAGACCTCCGCAGGCACGGGCTTGCCGCGGTGGCAGGTGTAGCAGGTCACGCCAGTGTCGGCCACATGCTTCTTCCAGTCCGCGTTGACGTGTTGCGTCATCTCGATCATGCGACGCGCGACCACCTTGGTGTACTTGCTGTCGTCGGCCAGATTGGCCAGGTTGTGGCAGTAGGCACAGCCCTGGTCGGGCGACACCCAGGCGGTGATGGAAGCCATGTGGCGCGTGAATTCGCCCACGCTCAGGTCGCCCAACACCTTGACGTTCTGGTAGACGTCCTTGGCCTTGGGGCCTTCGGCGGCAGCGGCAGGCAACGACTCGGGCGCCGTGTTCTTGGCCACGTCCTGCGCCGTGATGCGCGGGTTGTAGACCTGGCCCATGCTGGTGCCACGGTATCCGCCCTGCACAGTCTCGACTGGAGGGCGCTCGCAGCCGACCAGCAAGGCCGCGCCGACGATGGCGCTCATCCAGCGAAGGCCGGCGGAGAAGCGTACGGAGAAGTTGCTCATCACTTGCCTCCCATCAAGGCAGGGTCAACGCTGATCGGGAAGACCTGCGGGTAGGACGGCACCACCCCGTGCTTCATCGACCAGAGGTACCAGTTGTCCACCACGGTGCCGGTCAACAGGATGCCGATTCCGCCGGTCAACGGACACAGCACCGCAAACCACCAGGCCCACCGGTGGATGGACTCCATCGTCGCGTTGAAGCCCATGGTCCAGCGCCAGAACAGCGCCGCACGTTCGGAGGCCGTGCCGCGGTCAACGATCTGCTCGATCTCGCGCTCGCCCCCGTAGCGGCTGACGGCCAGGATGGTGGCGCCATGCATGGCAAACAGCAGAACCGAGCCGTACAGGAAGACGATGGACAGTGCGTGGAAGGGGTTGTAGAACAGGTTGCCGTGGCGCAGCGACAGCGCAGACACCCAGTCCAGGTGCGGGAAGATGCCGAATGGCACGGCTTCCGACCAGCTGCCCATCATGATCGGGCGGAAGAAGCCGCACACCAGGTAGAGCCAGATCGCCGCGGCGAAGGCCCAGGCCACATGCGTGCCCATACCGAGCTGGCGCGCCCGCCGGTAGGTGCGCGCCCACCACAGCAGCATCGACACCGTCAAGAGGAAGCCCACGATCAGCCACCAGCCTCCCTGCGCCAGCGGCGGAATGCTCAGCCCGTACTGCGGCGCCGGCGGCTCCAGCGCGAGCCAGAACAGTTGCTGCACCAGACGCAGCGGACTCCAGTCCACCGAGGCCAGCATGTTGAAGCCGATGAGGTTGAAGGCCAGGGTGCCGAACACCAGCGAGGCCACACCAAGGCCCCCGAGGTAGACGGGCCCGATCTGGGCGTTGCCGATGCGGCCGATCAGATGCCACAGGAAGGGCTTGCCGCTGCGGCGCCAGTCGCCCCGCGGCAGGGGCACACCGTCGCCCAGCGGTCCGGTGGCTTGCACGGCAGTGAAGAGGTTTTGATACTCAGCCATGTTGTTCTCCTTGTCGGCGCTCTGGGCTCAATGGCCCCAGATCGGCAGGTTCAACCACCAGCCCCACCACTCGGGCCAGCCGCGGGTCCAGAACGGTCCGCTGACGACGATGCACATCGCGGCAAACCACACCGAGGCGAGAGCCAGGAACAGGCCCAGGCGGTGAATGCCCAGCGTGCCCACCGAGTAGCCGATGAAGTCGCGGAAGAAGGTGTCCTCGTGCTCCGGCGTCTTCACCGGCTCACCCTTCTTCGGGTTGGTGGACGACAGCACCAGGCCCCCGTGCATCGACAAGGCCAGCGTGGTGGCGAAGAACAGGCTGGCCGCGACCATGTGCCAGGGGTTGTAGTGGAAGTGCAGGTACTGGTAGGCCACGTTGCTCACCCAGTCCAGGTGGCTGTAGATGCCATAGGGAAAGGCGTGTCCCCAGGCCCCGAGCAAGACCGGGCGAATGACCTGCAGCGTGACGTAGCCCAGGATGGCGAAGCTGAAGGCCACGGGCACGTGGTAACCCATGCCCAGTTTTCGGCAGATCTCCACCTCTCTCAGCGCCCACGAGCAGAAGGCTCCAATGGCGCAGACGGTGATGATCTGCCACAGCCCCCCTTCCATGAGGGGTGCCATGTTCAGGCCGTATCTCAAGTCCGGCGGCGCGATGCTGATCTGCCAGAGGTTCCAGGTCGGGCCCATGGCCGCGCCCCAGAGGATCATGGTGGTACCCAACAGCGAGAAGAACGCCGTGGTGACGCCGAAGAACCCGACGTAGAAGGGACCGACCCAGAAGTCGAACAGGTCCCCACCGATGAGCGTGCCACCTCGGACACGGTACTTTCTCTCGAAGCTCAGCATGGCCATATGAATCTCTCCAATTGCTGTGCGTGAAGCATCAGCCGCAAGCCTTCGCAACACCGACCGGGGGAGCGGGGGTGACGGGAGCGAACCCGTCACCGCCCGCCCGCGCGGCAGCGATGCGCCGCGCGTCCGTTACTTCGACGGTGGCAACGGCGCGTTTTGCGCCGCCTTCGCGGCCTTGGCCGTGTCGGGATGCCAGGTGTTGATGTTGTAACGGTCTCCACTGATCTGGATCAGATGGATGCTCGTCGACACGAACGCGATCAGAAGCCCCGTGAGGATGATCGCCTTGCGTGGGTCGACAATTCGCCAGTAACGCCACATGTTGATTTCCTTTCCGCTTAACTCAGTTGGGATATGACGGTGTAGACGGCAGTCCTGACGCCATCGAGCATCGAGCGTGCGCCCTCGGCTCCCGGCAGCAGGCTGCGCCAGTTCTGCAAACACAACCAGGAAGCCAGCGCGAGCAGCAGAAACACGATGAAGGTCGCGGCGTAGATGCCGTGAAAGCCCTTCAAGGAGTCCTTGAGAGGGTGTTCGCGGCGCTGCGCCAGATGCCCGGCAACGATTTCTTGTCTCATGTCAGCCTCACTCGACGTGGATGTCAGAACGTGGATGTCAGAACCAGGGACGCCAGATCCAAACCAGGCTGTGGGCGAAGAAAGCGCCAACAGCCCACAGCGTGTACCCTTGAACGTAGTACTTGTGGAACTCCTGGCACTCTTCGTCCGTCAGCCCCGACGGATTCACTTTTTCAGCCATTTGGATAGCCTTTCGTGAAGTGCAGCCTCACCGGATGGCTCGGCCCTGAAAAGCCGTGACGGCAAGCCGCCACGGCACCTGTCACCCGGTTGCCCGGGTTGATGTTCGGGCGCTCGCTCAAGGCGTGGAAGCAGGTCATGCCGCCACCTCCTGTCTCGGTCGTCCGAACAACACGGCCAGCCGTGCAGCATTCACTGCGGGCAGGCTGTTCTCTCGCGCATCGGCTTCGGCCCGATCGCGCATGCGCCTGGCTGCCGAGATGCGCACCAGCACCGGCTCGGCCTCCAACAATTCGTCCATAAACAGCTTGGCGTCGTCGTCCCAAGGCATCTCGGCGCGCTGGCGCGCGGGCGTGGGGTCGACACGGTCAAGCTCGGTGCCCAAGGGCAGGATGTGGAACAACGCATCGAACAGCGCGTTGCAGAACTCCTGCACCACATAGGTGGCGCCGGCATAGCCCATGAACGGCGTGCCGGTGGCACGGCGGATGATGGCGCCCGGGAACGAGGCGGGGATGTAGGCGGGCCTCGGGCCGAAGCCCGCGGCCTTTTCGGCCAGGTACATGCGCTCGTTGTAGGAACCGAACAGCACCAGGGGCGTCTTCTCGTGCACCAGGCGCCGCACCTCGGCGTTGTCGGTCTTGGCGCCCGCCTTGCGCGAGATGGCGAAGTTGCACGGCAGGCCCAGCTCGTCTTCCAGAAAGTGGCGCAGGCCGCGTGCGTAGGTCTCGCCCGCGACGACGCCGAAGTTGGCCGTGCCGAAGAAGTCCTGCGTGACCGATCGCCACAGGTCCCACACCGGCTTGATGGTGGTGTGCTTCTCGCGCTCGATGAAGGGTTCCGGGTCCAGATGCAGCAAGCGCCCCAGTTCGCGCAGGAAAGCCGTGGTGCTGTGCAGTCCGATGGGTGCCTGCAGGTAGGGGCGCTCCAGCGCTTCGCACAGCATGCGGCCGAACTCGCGGTACATGCAGATGTTGACGTCGGCCTCCACCAGGCGCGACACATCCGCCAGGTGGCTGCCCAGCGGGAACACCATGTTGACCTCGGCACCGATGCCCTGCACCAGACGGCGGATCTCGGCCAGGTCACTGGGCGAGTTGAAGGTGCCGTAACTCGGGCCGATGATGTTCACGCGTGGGCGCTCGCCGGCCGGGCGCTGCTCGAACGGGGTGCGCTCGGGCACCTTGCGCAGGCCGTAGGTGCTCCACAGCCAGAACATGGCGCGGTCAGCGCACTGCCACTGGTCTTCGTCGATGGTGCGCGGCAGGAAGCGCTGGATGGTGGTGCCCTCGGGCGTGACGCCGCCGCCGATCATCTCGGCGATCGAGCCCGTGACCACCATGCTGGGCAGGTCCGGGTCCAGCACGGCGTGGGCGCGCTTCATTGCGCCTTCGGTGCCTTCGCGGCCCAGTTGCTCTTCGGCCAGACCGGTCACCACGATGGGCAGTTCGTGCGGGGGCAGCGCGTCGGTGTAGTGCAGCACGCTGGTCACCGGCAGGTTCTCGCACCCCACCGGGCCGTCGATGACGACCTGCAGCCCCTTGATGGCGGTGAACACGTACACCGCCCCCCAGTAGCCGCCCGCGCGATCGTGGTCGAGGACTAGCATGGGATGAGCGCTCCATCCAACAGGGGAAGCATCCTGCGAGCCGCTGGGGGCAGGCAACCCCCTCCGCTCATGTCCTCCGGACTCGGCCGGGAGGCCGAGTCCTCCCCCTTTACTTCGCTGCGGGGGTCACCTACCCCCAGCGGCCTGCCGATCAAATGGGCTGGCCGAGGGTGGTGGGCGCTTTCTGGAGCGAAGTAAAGGGGGAGGGCTGGGCGCAGCCCAGTCCGGAGGACATGAGCGCAAGAAAGCGCACGCCGCCCTCGGCCCGGGTTGAGTGGGATCGCGTCAGTGACCACCGCAGCCCCACCCATCAAATCATCTCCTCGGCCTTGCGCTTCTTCATCAACTTGATGACCTGGCGCTTGGTTTCGGCACGGAACTCCGGGCGCAACACGGGCTTGCTTTCCCACACGCCGGCACGGTCACCCTCGCCGGTGTCGCCGAAGAATTCACGCATGGTGTCGAAGCGCGCCTTGTTCGCGATCGCGGCATTGACCACCTGGGCCAGCGAGCCGGCCCCGGCCGGGCCCATGAGGGGGCGGGCCGAGATCAGGTTGGTGAAGTACAGCGCGGGGATGGCCGCCTGCTTGGCCGCCTGCACCACGGGCGTGGTGCCGATCGCCAGATCGGGCTTGAACTCGCGCACGGCGGCGATGTCCTGCTCCAGGCTGGCGCGGAATTGCACGTGCACGCCGCGCGCCTGCAGCCAGGCGAGGTCGGGCGCGCTCCAGGGCGTCTGCGGGCAGGCTGTGCCCGCGTAGGGCACCTCAGCGCCGCTGTCGATGAGCAGGCGGGCCACGAGCAACTCGCTGCCCTCGTAACCGCTCACCGTGATCCGGCCCTTGATCGGCGTCTTGGCCAGCACGCCGCGAATCGCCGGCAGGAAGCGGTTCTTGGCGGCGTCGATCTGCGCCTGCGGCACATTGCACGCCGCGCCCACGGCCTGGAGCCAGGCCTCGGTGCCGTCGTGG